>CAMJGH010000050.1 GCA_946405185.1 uncultured Lachnospiraceae bacterium | reverse complement strand
CGGCCCGAAGGAGAACACCTCCACGGCGCCGTCTGCCAGCAGTTCTTCAGCGGTCACCTCGTCCTCGTCCACCACCGAGAAGCTGCCGTCCGCCCAGATGACCAGGTCTTCGCTGCCGGAGGAAGTGTTCCGGTACAGCACGCCGTCACGGATGACGTACCCGGTGGTGCGGGCGCCGTAAAAATCGCCGTTGATGGCCAGGATAGCACCCACTTCCTCCGCCGTGTCCGATGTGGCAGCCTTCACGTTCCTGCCGTAGGTGCCTTTGGCGAAGGCGGTCTGCAGGTATTCCGGCGAGGACACCCACACATCGGCCACGTAGACCGTGGTGTCGTTCACGCGGTATTCCGAGAGGGTGACGGCGATGTTTTCATCCGAGTAAGAGCTGTCCGTCACGACGGTCTCCCCGGTAAATACCTCCGCATTTCCGGCCGATGCCTGCGCCGTGCTCTCTTCTTCCTCCATCCGGGCAGCCGCTGCGGCGGCCCCCAGTCCCACGCCGCTGCCGACGTTGCCGGAAGCCACGCGGCTGCCGGTGCCGTGCGAGGCGGTTTCGGCGGCGGATGCATCATCCGTGTCCTCTGCCTCCGCCTGCGCCACCACCGCGTAGCTGCGCGGGATGACGAAGGTATCCAGTAACGTATAGGCGGTAAATCCCGTAAACAGGAGGGATGCACACAGCGCGTAGATGCCGCCGGCGGTCCATTTCTTTTGACACTTGCGTTCCTGCTTCATATTCTTTATTCCTTTCTGCTCCACAGGGGGCTGTTCTTTTCTGAGTTCAGGCGTCTGCGCGGGCCTCTCACGCCCGCCCGGCCATCATGCCCGCCGGCGCTTCCGCGCTCTCCTGCCGGAAAACGCCGTGCTTCTGCACCAGAAAGCTGACCGCAAACAAGGCCAGTTCGGTGAGGAGTTTGGCCAGGAAGGCATTGACGCCGAGCGTGGTCAGCGCCCACAGGATGCCGGTGCCTGCGGCCAGGATGCCGGCGGCCAGCGCCGTATATCGGACGGCGGCCGGAAGCCACGGGCCTTTGTCCCGGAAGACCAGCCGGCGGTTGACCGTAAAGTTGACGGTGGCGGAGGCGAGCCTTGCCAGCACGTTGGAGACCACCACCAGGCCGCCGGTGATAAGCATCAGCAGGCTGTAGAGCAGAAAGTCCAGCGTGAAAGAAAGGACCGACGACCCGGAAAACTTCAGAATCTCCTTATAGATCCGCCAGGAGTCCTTCATCGCGTTGAAATGCGAGCCGGCGTTGTTTTCGATGTAGATGGTCTCAATGGGCATCTCCCGGATGCAGATGCCGTCTTTGGCGCACTGCATGAGCATGTTCATCTCGTACTCGTAGCGCTCGCCCGGGATGGAGAGCATCCAGGTGAGCCACCGCCCGTCAAACGCCCGCAGGCCCGTCTGCGTGTCGTACACCGACACGCCCGAAGACAGCCGGAAGACCAGACGGGTGATGCCGTTGCCCAGGCGGCTGCGCAAAGGGCTGTCTTTCGACTGCCGGCGGGAACCCAGCCACAGCGCGTCCGGGTACTTCTCAGCTTCCTCCGCCAGTCTTGCCGCATCGGCCGCCGTGTGCTGGCCGTCGCAGTCCACCACCGTGATGACGGGGCTTTCCTGCCCGTGCCAGGCGATCTGCCGGAACGCCTCTTTCATGGCGTGCCCCTTACCGCCGTTGGTCTCGTAGGAGATGACCTGCGCCATCGGCCGCACCTCATCAAACAGAGGAGCGTAATCTGGGCCGGACCCATCGTCCACCACGATCACTTCAAAACCCGCTTCCTTCAGGCTGCGGACCACATCCCGCATGCGCTCATCCGGCTCGTAGGCCGGCACCACCGCGTACCATGTTTTTGTTTTCATATGAATTCACCTCACGAAAGATTGTTGTTAACGCTGCTCTATGTCAAACGGGCGGCTGCTTTTGGCGGGCTCCCGGGGAAGTCCTCTCCGCTCCGTATGGCTGCAGTCTAACGGGTGAGGCTTAAAGGAAACTAAAAAAGAAACTGAACAAAAAAGAAACCGCCGGAGGGGTCTCCTCCGGCGGTCCGACCTGCCAGCTGTCTTCTGTTTTCAAACGCCGTTTTTCCGAAAAGAACCCGGGCGGTCCGCTTTACGGAAGCGTCACGGGGATATGCTCCACGGTGCCGTCTGCCAGGAACTTCAGGATCTCACCGGAAGCCGCCTTATCCTCTTTTGCGAGCAGATATACCGCGCCGTCATGGATGCCGTGGCAAAGCCGGAAAGCGCTGTTTTCCAGTTTCCCTTCCCATACAAGCACAGGCGCCGCAAAATCCATATCCGGGAAGTACTGCACTCTCTCATCTTCGATCAGCAGCAGCCCGTTTCCCAGAAGGAAGCGGGTGTTGAAGGCGTTTCGGATCTTATCGTTCAGGCCGCTCTCCGCACCGGCAGCGGTCATGTCCGTCCCCACCTTGTTCTCCTCCTGCTTATAGTTCCAGGTTCCGTCCGCGCCGATATCCGCAAACCGGGCATGATAATACTGGGCGCCGGTGTCCGGCTCGATGAGCAGCAGCCCGTCCTCCACCCAGATCGACGTCGTCCGTCCGCCGGGGAACTTATCCAGAAGCCGGGTCATGGTCTCCGCGCCGCTGTCCATTTCATAGGAGCAGAACGTATACTCGTACCGCATCTCCCCCTTCACCGTGCTCCCGATGATGGCATAGAGCGTATTCCCGTACAGGCACATTTCGATGACCTCTACGCTTTCGTCCGCCGGGAAAGCCTCGCTGATCACCTTCTCCTCCCCAGTCGTCACGTCACGGAGCACCAGTCCGCGTCCGTTCTGCCCGTAGCACAGCCACTTGCCCGATGCCAGGAACGTACCGGCAGGGAAGGCCTCCATCTTCACGACCTGTGTCATCTCCCCCGTCGAAAGGTCCACTTCGTACAGGCCTTCCTCATCGTATTCACCTGACCGGTCAACATACATTCCCCACAGTTTTCCTCCCGCGACAGCGGTATTGCTGAGAGCCAGCCCGAGTCTGGTCACCTCGGAACCGTCATACCGGCACCGGTAAAGAGAATCGTCTGCCGTAAAATAGATATGCTCCTCATCGAAGGCCATCGGCCATTCTCCGGTCTGTACAGACGTGTTGACGGTATCGAGGACCACCGCAGGATCATCTGCCGGCGCGGTCTCCGGCTCCTCCGTCATGCTCTCCGTCTCCTCCGGCTCCGTCCCGTCGGTCCGGGCGCCGTCTTCCTGGGCGGTTTCCGTGCTCTGTCCGTCTGTGGTCACGGCTTCCGCGGTGGTCTTCCGGTCCGCATCGTCCGCCGACGCTTCCGGCGCGGCCTTCCCGCAGGCGGAAGCCAGTACCAGGATCAGGCTCATCAGGAGGATGAGCGCTTTCCTTGCAAGTGTTGTTTTTTTCATGGTCTTTTGTCCTCTTCCCTTAGCACAAAAACCGGGCTCCTCTCGGAAGCCCGGTCGGTCGATCTGTCCCCGAGTGGTGCTTTTTGCACCATTTTTCATACGTCCCCTACTGGCGCAGGATGTACTTGCCGTACTCGCGGCTGACGGTCGCCTTGTCCGCGTGGAAGCGGGTGAGGTGGAGCGTCAGCAGTTTGGCGGCTTTGTCGGCATCCCGGTCGCGCAGGGCCTGCGCGATGGCCCGGTGATCCTCCACGGTCTTGTTGTCCCGGATGTCCACCAGGCTGACAAACCGCACGCGGTCGAAGTGGATGTTCACTTCCTGCATGATGGCGTGGCTGAGGAGGTTGCCGGTCACTTCGAAGAAGATCCGGTGGAAAGCGTTGTCCAGGAGCATCAACTGTTCCTGATCTTCTTTTTCCAGATAGAACTGCTGCAGCGCCACGTTGGCTTCCATCCGGTTGAAATCCGCGTCCGTGGCTTTTTCGCACACTCCCGCGATCTGCGCCGTTTCCAGCATCAGGCGGACGTTGCGGGTCTCCTCGATGAGCCGGTAGTCGATCATGGCCACGCGGTTGCCCACCTGCGGGATGATCTCGATGATGCCCGCGCGGGCCAGGCGCCGCAGGGCGTCGCGGACGGGTGTCCGCGACAGCCCCAGCTGCTCCGCGATCTCCTGCTCACTGACCAGCGACCCGGGTTGAATGCGCATGGTCACCAGGTTGTGCCGGATAGCCCGATACGCGTATTCCGCACTGGTTTCCGCTTTGTCCCGCGGGATGATCTGAAGCATGGCCTTTCATCCTTTCTCCGTCAGCAGCCCGGTATGGCCGGCCTGCCAACAGGTTTACACGTTTTCTCAGGAATAATTGCCTACCGTGATGGTATCCGCCGCAAAGTTCTCCACGGCCGCCGCCTTCTTGTAGAAGTGGATGGCGTGTCTGGCGATGCCGCCGAGTTTGTACTCATCATCCGACGGATCGATCGGCAGGTAGACGTAGGTCTTCTCGTTGCCGGCCTTGTAGATGGCGGTGATCAGCTCCACCGTCTTGCGGCCGTCCTCGCCCTGAATGAGCGGGCGGGTGCCGGTCTCGAGCGCGGTCAGGTAGTTGTCGATCTCGCCGGTGTGGCCTTCGTACGGCAGATCCGGGATGGAATCATAATATTCCTGGATCTTCTTGATGCGGTCCGCACCACCGTCCGGGATGGGGAAGCCGTTGGGCTTGGTCACTTCGGCCTTCACGCTCCACGGAGCGGAGATCTTGGCGTACTCGCACTGCAGAGTGATGCCCTGCTCTTCGCCGTGGTGGACCACCGAGCTGGTGACCTCCGCCAGGCCGCCGTCCGGGTACTTCAGCGCCGCAAAAGACAGATCCTCCACCTCGGAGTTGTCGTGCATGACGTTGCCCAGAATGGCCACGCACTCGGTCGGCAGGCACCCTTCCATCCAGTTGATCATGTCGATGTGATGCACCGCGTGGTTGAGGGTAGGCCCGCCGCCTTCCTTCTCCCAGGTGCCTCTCCACCACAGATCATAGTAGCAGTGGCCGCGCCACCAGAGCGAATCCACGTGCGCGCAGCGCAGCTTCCCGGCCAGGCCGGAATCCAGCACCTTTTTGAGTTTGTAGATGGAATTGCGGAAGCGGTTCTGGGCGATCTGGCCCATCACCACGCCGTTCTTCTTCTCGCACGCGATCATGGCATCGCACTCTTCGAGGCAGGTGGCCATGGGCTTCTCCACGAGGACGTTCTTCTTGGCGTTCATGGAGTTGATGGCGATCTCGGCGTGCACGTAAGGCGGCGTGCAGACGTGGACGATGTCGATCGGCACGTCACTGGCCAGCATCTTCTGATGGTCGTCAAAGACCACGGCGTCCTTCAGGCCGTACTTTTCCTTGACGGCTTCGGCCTTTTCCGGATAGATATCGCACAGGGCGGTGATCTTCACGCGGTCCGGGAAGGTCAGCAGGCCCTGGATGTGGGAATGGCTGATGTTGCCGGTACCCACAATGGCTACGTTAAACATGGTTGACTCCTCTCTCTTTGGCGGACCGGGGCCTTCCCGGGCCCCGCCCGCTCATGCCAGAACGCTTACGCCAGCTTGGTGGCCTGCATCTGCGCCTTGACGCACAGCTCCGCCGCCTTGAAGCAGTGCTCCTGCGTCATGGCGTTCTCGGTGCGGTTGATGCAGTCAAGGATCAGCTGCCCGAAGTACGGGAAGCCCACCTTGCCGGTCACTTCAAAGTGCTGCTCGCCGTCTTTGTTGACGAGGAACACATGGTTGCTCGTGCCGTCATGCGTGCCCACGTTGATGTATTTGCGCAGCTCGATGTAGCCTTCGGTGCCCAGGATGAACGTGCGGCCGTCGCCCCAGGTACCCAGGCCGTCCGGCGTGAACCAGTCCACGCGGAAGTACTGGGTGGCGCCGTTGTCGCCCACCAGGATGGCATCGCCGAAGTCGTCAAGACCGGGGTGGTCCGGATGCGCGTAGTTGGCGATCTGGCTCTTCACCACGGTGGCATCCTTCGCGCCGGTATAGAACAGGAACTGCTCGATCTGATGGCTGCCGATATCGCAGAGGATACCGCCGTAGCCGTTTTCTTTATCGTAGAACCAGTCGGGACGGCTGCCCGGGTTCTCGCGGTGCGGGCCCATGCCCAGCACCTGGATCACGCGGCCGATGGCGCCCTGCTCCACCAGATACCCGGCGTACACGGCGGCTTCCACGTGGATGCGCTCGCTGTAGTAGCACATGTACTTCAGGCCGGTCTTTCTGACCATCTCCTTGGCGGCTTCAAGCTGTGCCAGGGTGGTTAACGGCGCTTTGTCGGTAAAGTAGTCCTTACCGGCAGCCATGACGCGAAGGCCCAGCGCGCAGCGCTGCGCGGTGATGGCCGCGCCGGCGACCAGCTTCACTTCCGGGTCGGAGAGCACCTGCTCTTCGCTCTCGGCGGCCTGCGCCTGCGGGAACACCTGGCGGAACTTCTCCACCTTGGCGGGATCCGGGTCATAGACCCACTTGAGGGTAGCGCCGGCCTCGGTAAGGCCGTTGCACATGCCATAGATATGGCCGTGATCCAGGCCGATGGCCGCGATCACAAACTCGCCGGGACCCACGACCGGGGTCGGCTTTCCCTTGGGTGCGTAGTTCATGCCATCCATTGACTGCATGTTGTTTTCCTTTCCGGGGGGCGGTCCGTTTTCCGGGACCGGCCCATAACATAACCTGTTGACTTCCGGCCGGACGCACCGGCCTCTTTCTTGAAAAAAACCGGGAGGGAAGAGCCCCTCCCGGCCGTGTGGAATGGATCGATCTGATTGTAAGGGTTTCCGGCAGCCCAGGGGGCCGGGCTGCCGGTCAGGACTCAGAGAGCGGGATTATTCGCCCTTCGCAGCGTCATAAGCCTTGGCGCGCTCAGCCAGGATGTCTTCGACACCGGCGGTCTTCGCCTGGGCCAGCCACTCATCATACACCTTGTCGAACTGATCCGGCGCGCAGTTGATGCACTGCACATAGTACTGAGACTTCAGCACGGCGAAATCGTTGGCGGTTTCGGTCTGGATCTCAGGAGCCGTGATGTAGGCAGCGGACTGAATGACGGTGCCGGACAGCGAGTAGTTGTAGTCATCCATGGTGTACTGCTCCCAGCCGGGGTTGTCAGCGGCGATAGCCTGGTTGAACTCATCGGTGGTGGCGAAGTAGCCCTGGTTGCCGATCAGGAAGATGTCGGTACGGATCCAGTCTTTGTCCGTCTTGTTGTAGTTGGCATCCTTGGCGATCGGGACGTGGTTCTCATTGTACTCGAAGTGCTCGCCTTCGAAGCCGTGATAGAACACGAAACCGCCGTCGGTGGTGGCCATCCAGTCAAGGTAGGTCATACCGGCTTCAACTTCTTCCGCGGAGGCGGTCTTCGGGAAGATCAGGGACATGCCGCCCTCGGAGTAAGCCACGGAGTAGACGGTGCCGTCGTTGTTGTTCTTCAGCTGAGGGATGGCGACCATCTCGGCATCCGGATAGTTCTCCTTCAGAGCCTGCAGCAGGCAGCCGCGGAGGATATCGACGTTGAAGCCGACGTTTCTCTCAAGGAAGCCCAGCTGGTTGTTGACGAACTTCGCCTGCAGGATCTCGTCCGTGGAGGTGAAGAACTCGTTGCTCATCAGGCCGTCGTTGTAGAACTTGTTGAGGTAGCGCATGTACTCACGGTAACCGGGATCGGCATAGAAGTCGAAACCTTCCGCGACAGCCAGGTCCTTCTCGCTTCCGGTGATGGTGGAGAAAGGCATGGACATGTTGCAGCGGTAGCCGGCGGTGGTACCGGACTCAACGCCGCTGAAGATGGCGCCGGTCACGTTGGCTTCGCCATCGGGGTTGTTCTTGACGAACGCGCTGACGGCATCATAGAGCTCATCCGTGGTGGTCGGGACAGCCATGTTCAGCTTGTCCAGCCAGTCTTTGCGGATGAAGAGGTTGGAGCTGGCCACGGTAGCACGGCGGGCAACGATACCGTAAACGGAACCGTCAGCCAGGGTGCCGAGGCTCAGGCAGTTGTCGCCAAGGTAAGCCTTCAGGTTCTTGGCCTGATTCTCACCATTGAGGAACTCGCTCAGGTCCCAGGTGCCGCCCTGCGCGAAGAAGTCTTTCGCGTAGGTCCAGTTGTAGGTGCCCAGGATGGTGGGAGCCGTACCGGTGGACATCATGGTGTTCATCTTGGTGACCTCGTCGCCGCGGGGGACGGGGACAAACTCAAGAACGATACCGACCTTGGCCATCTGCTCCTGCGCGTACTTGGTCCACTTGTTGTCGGTGATGGTGGAGCCTTCCGGAGCGTTGGAGCGGTCGAACAGCTCGACCGTGATCTTCACGTTGTCAAACTGCTTGTCGCCGTAGGTGGTCTGATAAGAGCCACCGGACGGAGCGGAACCGGACGGGGCAGCCGTGCTGCCGCCGGTGCTGTTGCCGCCGCCGCAGGCTGTCAGGGACAGCGTCATGACAGCTGCGAGAAGAAGTGCAAGAACTTTCTTCATGTTTTCCTCCTTGTCTTTTCCATTCCACATGAAGTGCGTTGTTTATTTCATGCCGGATGTCCGGCAGGAAACCGTAGGGAAGTTCCGGGGATCAGCCCTTGACGGAACCGATCATCATGCCCTTGACGAAGTACTTCTGCAGCCACGGGTAGACGATCAGGATGGGGATGGTGGCCACGGCCACGGAAGCCATCTTCAGGGACTGCGTCATGACCTGGACGCCGGAGTCGCCGCCCGCATCGCCGCCGCCGAACTGCGTGCCGATGAGGAGGGTCCTCAGACGCAGCTGCAGGGTGTACTTGGAGGCGTCCGAAATGTACAGCATGGCAGTGAAGTACTCGTTCCAGTAGCTGACCGCGTAGAACAGGCCGATGGTGGCAATGATGGGGAGCGACAGCGGCAGCACGATGCGGAAGAGCACCTGCATCTCCGTGGCGCCGTCGATCATGGCCGCCTCTTCAAGCGACTCCGGCAGATCCCGGAAGAACGTGCGCATGATGATGAAGTTGTACACCGAGACGGCCACCGGCACGTACACGGAAGCCAGCTTGTCGATCAGGCCCACGCCCTTGACGACCAGGAAGGTGGGGATGATGCCGCCGCCGAAATACATGGTGAACAGCATCAGGGCCGAGAAAATGGTGCGCCCCGGCAGATACATACGGGAGAGCGCATAGGCCGCCGCGGTAGTCAGCACCAGGGAGAGGCCCGTGCCCAGGACGGTAACCTGGACCGTCGCCCACATGGACTGCCAGATCTGGCGGTCTTTCAGGATGCGCTCATAGGCGCTGAAATCGATGTCGATCGGATACCACGTGACCCGCTGCGACAGCACCGCGTTATACCCGGACATGGAGTATGCCAGCACGTTCAGGAACGGGTAGAGGCAGATGATGGCCACGACGACCAGCAGCACGTAGATGATGACGTCCAGCGCGCCGAATTTCTGCTTCACGCCGCTGGACATGCTTTCCAGCGCGGCTTCTTTCTTGTTTGCTCTTGCCATAGCGATCTTCCCCCCTTCCTTAAATGATGCCGTTCTCGCCGATGGCCTTGGCAAACCGGTCTGCAGCGATCAGGATGATGATGTTGACAATGTTCTGGAACAGACCGATAGCCGTTGCCTGCGAGTAGTCCGTCCGGATGATACCCAAGCGGTACACGTACGTGGAGATAACCTCCGAGGAGAGGATGACGGCGTCGTTGCCCAGCAGCAGGGGAGCGTCGATGCCGATGGTCATCATGCGGGAGACATTCAGGATGAGCATGGTCACGATGGTGGACTTGATCATGGGGAGCGTGATGTACATGATGCGCTGCATGCGGGTGGCACCGTCCAGGTAAGCCGCCTCGTACAGGCTCTCATCGACGCCCGTCAGGGCCGCCAGGTAGATGATGGTGCCCCAGCCGATCTCTTTCCAGATGTTGCAGACCACGTAGGTGAACACCCACCAGCTGCGGTTGGACAAAAACGGGATGCCCGACCCGCCCATCTTGATGATGATGTTGTTGATGGTACCGCCGTCCAGGGAGAACAGGTTGGTGGCGATACCGGCGACAACGACCCACGAAATGAAGTGAGGCAGATAGAGGATGCTCTGCGTCAGCTTCTTGAAGGCCAGGTGCCGCACTTCGTTCAGCATCAGCGCGACCAGGATGGTCAGCGGGAAGTTGAACAGCATGGTGATGAAGTTCAGGATGAGGGTGTTCTTGACAGCCATCCAGAAGTTGGAGTTGGCGAACACCTTCTTGAACACCGCCAGGCCCACGAACTCGGAACCGCGGATGCCCTTGAACGGGTTGTACTTCTGGAAGGCCATCAGTATGCCGTACATCGGGGCATACCGGAAGACCAGGAAGTACGCGATGACCGGTATCAGCATCAGATACAGCCATTTGTACCGCCAGATGGTGGCCCAGAACCCTCGCTTCTGAACAACGAAGGTCTGCTCATATTTGGGTGCCTTGGGTTTCTTTACTGCCATACTTGCACTCCTCCCCCTCTCGTTGGCTGCGGCAGCCCCCGGCTGCCGTATTCACAGGTTTTGGCGGCTTGCCATTCTTGTATACAAGCCGGTTCCAAAAAAAAGTGATTTTCCGCCTCCTATTTGTGAAAAAATCATAAACGCATCTTACACCATTTCAGCGGGACATACAACCTCTTTTTGTCGGTTTTCGCCTTTTCCGCACAAAAAAAGCGCCCTCCCCGAAGGGAGGGCGGCGGTGCGGCCCGATGGCCATATCATTCAATGGTGATCTGCTTCTGCTCTTTCGGCTGCTCCACCGGCTGCTTTTTCGGCACGTCCAGCGTCAGCACGCCGTTCTCGAATTTCGCGTGGATGTCCTCACGGGTGAGGTCCTTGCCCACGTAGAAGCTGCGGGAGACATTGCCGTAGAAGCGCTCGCGGCGGATGTAGCGGCCCTTCTCATCCTTGTCTTCCTTTTCGGCGTTGTGCGTGGCCGAAACGGTAAGCTTGCCTTCCTCCAGCTCCACCTGCAGGTCTTCCTTGGCGTAGCCCGGCAACTCGATGGCCACCTCATAGCCCGTGTCACTCTCGCGGACATCCGTCTTCATCAGGTCATGCGGACGGGAACTCTTCTCGGTGCGCTCCACGGTCGGGAACGAAAAATCAAACCAGTCATCATCCAGGAAATTATTGTTGAACAGGGTAGGGAATAACATAACATCCTCCTTCTCACCGGAATCTGTACACCGGCGCGTGTGTTGTTGTTTTCAGTTATATATGAAACAGTTCCCGGCGGCCTTCCGTTATCCGCTGCCGTTCCCTGTGTTCTGGGACTGTTATAGCACGTGTTGTTAGCACTGTCAAGAGGTGAGTGCTAATTTTAGAATTTGTTAATACCTGCGTACCTGTGCTACAATGGCAGTGCTGCAATCGGTTTTCTGTAAGGAAAGGACTGACCATGTTCCGTTTTGAGAGTGACTACACTGAGGGCGCCATCCCGGAGATCCTGGCGCGCCTGTCGGAGACCAACTTTGAGCAGACTGCGGGGTACGGCGAGGACGCACACACCGAGCGCGCCAAGGCGCTCATCCGCAAAGCCTGTGAGGCGCCCGATGCCAGCGTCTGGCTGCTGGTGGGCGGCACGCAGGCCAACCGCACCGTCATCACGCAGCTGCTGCGCCCGCACCAGGGGGTGCTGTGCGCGGACTGCGGGCACATCGGCATCCACGAGTCCGGCGCCATCGAGGCTTCCGGCCACAAGGTGCTGCCTTTGCCATCCGACCAAGGCAGGGTGACCGCCGACCAGATCGAGGAGGCTTACACGGCCCACATCACCAACGCCGATGCCGACCACATGGTGCAGCCGGGCATGGTCTACCTCTCACACCCGTCGGAATTCGGCACGCTCTATACAAAGGAAGAGATGACCGCCATTTCCGCCGTCTGCCGCAGGCTCTCCCTCCCGCTCTACATCGACGGCGCGCGCCTGGGGTACGGCCTTTCCGCGGCCGAAAACGATCTGACCCTCCCGGACCTGGCGAAGCTGGCCGATGTCTTCACCATCGGCGGCACCAAGGTAGGCGCGCTCTTCGGCGAGGCGGTGGTGTTTACGGGCGATGCTTACTGCCGCGATTTCCGCTACCTGATCAAGCAGGGCGGCGGGCTGCTGGCCAAGGGGCGGCTGCTGGGCATTCAGTTTGAAACGCTCTTTGAGGATGAAAACGGAGAAGAACCGGCCGATGCCGCCGCCACGCGCTACTGCCGCATCGCCGCACACGCCGACCGGCTGGCCGACCGCCTGCGCAAGACCTTTGCCGCCGCAGGCTTTGAAGACGCCTACCCCTCCGGCACCGATCAGATCTTCGTGAAGGCACTGGATGAGAAGCTGGAATCCCTGAAAAAAGAATTCGCCTTCTCGTTCTGGGAGAAGGCGGATGAAAGCCACAGCCTGGTGCGCTTCTGCACCAGCTGGGCCACCAGGGAAGAAGCCGTAGAAGCACTTGAGAACGCGCTGCACCACTAAGGGACAGATCACCCGGCTGTCAGCTTCGACAGCCGGGTGATCTGTCCCCTTCTGGTGCTTTTTGCACCATTTTTGATACGTCCCCTACTGGTGCAGGATCTCTTTTTCAATCTCTTCGCCGGGTCCGAACACGGTGGCGTAGCCCGCCAGGGATCCGGCTTTGGCCGAGAGCGTGCGCGACCGGCGGCTGACGTAGATGGCCGCCCGATAGCGCCCGTTTTTGGCTTCCTGGATGAGGTTCGCGCCTGCGGAGTTGCCGTCGAAAGCGATGAGTACCGACGGGCGGCGCTTGAACACTTCGTAGGCGATGCTCTTGTACAGGCTCATGTTGGTCTCTTCGATGGAGATGCGCACCGACACGCCGCTGCCGATCAGGTGGTTGCGTTCGGCCAGTGTGATCTTGGTGGGCACGAAGGCGAAGATGCGGAACCGCCCGGCGTTGGCTTCCACAAGATACCGCTCCTGCCCTGTCAGCCGGTGGCCGATCACAAAGAAGGCTTTTTTCGGATCCAGGCCTGCCAGCAGCGCATCGATCAGGCGGCGGTCATCGTCCGTGACCACCGTCTGGTGGCGGTCGGCGTGAAAACTGCCGCCGGCGATGATGACGGGCAGCCCCTCGTCCGGCAGGGGCTTGGTCTGCGCGCGCAGTTCGCGCTCCGCCACGTATTTTTTCTTGTCCGGCACCATGACCGGGGTTTCAAACACCGGCGTGGATGCGATCTTTTCTTCGTAGAACGCCCGCACATCCTCCCCCGTGTACGAGCCCATGACCGGCGCCGGCCGGCCTTCGGCCGCCGCTTTTTCTTCCATCCACGCCTGCATCGCCTCTTCAAACTGGTCGTCCCGCTGGCGGAAGACGCGCACGCTCTCACGGATGATGCGCCGCTCGGCGTAACACATGCGGGAGAGTTCCTCATGCGAGAGGTTCAGCAGCCGCTCCAGCGCGATCTGCTCGTCCATGGAATCCGTCCCGTACAGCGCGCCGCCGTCGGTCCCCTGCACGCAGAACACGCCGGCCTGCAGGTAGCTTTTGAGCGGGTGCTTCGAAAGGTCGCTGAGGTTGTTCAGGCGGACGTTCGAGGAAAGCTGGAACTCCAGCACCACGTGGTCCTTCACGATGTGCTCCACCAGCATCTTCCCCTTGCGGCTCTTCAGATTGGCGGTGTAGAGGCCGTGGCCGATGCGCACGTGCGGCATGGGCTGGCCGGGTGCCAGCGCCCCCTCCACCAGTTTCAGGCTGTTGGCCACGTTATCGGTCAGGCTGTCGTTTTCGCCCGCATGGATGCGCAGCACGTATCCGGGGTTCTCCCCGGCGATGGTCACCAGACACCGGATGGCCGGTGCCAGCTCGCGGATATCGTTAATCTCTTCGCCCACGATATCGCTGCCCGCCACGTACGGATCCCCCGCCACCGCGCGCACCACGCGCAGGTTGTCGCGCAGGTAGTCCTCCGGCGTGATCTTGTTCTGTACGATCATCAGCGGGATGCGCCGCATGGCCGCCAGAAACCGCAGCGTCACGCCGGTCTCGGCCGTGATGCGGGGCATCACCTCGTGCACTTCGGCCAGCATCTGCGGCGCGCCCGCGGCCTTCACCAGCGTGGTGTCCGAGATCTCCGCGTAGGTGATGCCGCAGTCCCGGTAGTGCCGGGCGATCCACAAAAGCTTATCCTGAAACAGCGAGTTGCCCGCGTAATCCCCCTCGTGGTCCGCCTCCATCTGGCGCACAAACCGGGCGATGTCCGGGTCCGGCAGATGGTCGACACCCTCCAGCCGGAACGGGTGCGCGTCTGGCGTCCCTTTGGTGAAGACGTAGCGGTAGAGATACACTTTTTCGAGGTTGGTGAACACGGCCTGGCCGTCCTTCATGACCGCCAGGGAATTGCGGATGCGCGCCAGATTGTACGCGGCGTTGTGCCGGTTCTTGAGGATGAGATCGGCAAAGTTGAGCGACGTGGCGTCATCGATCTGCCGGTCACGGTACTTGCCTACAAGCGGCGTGTCCGCAAACCGCTTTTCGGAGCGGGCGCGCCGGTGCGCCAGGATCTCCTCCTGGCGTTTGGTCAGCCGCAGCTCCAGCTTTTTGATGTAATACAGCGGGTATTCCAACTGATGATAGATGCCCAGCGCGATCAGCACATCGGCGGGCAGATTGGCATTCATGTGGGTGTGCAGGTCCGTGCGGAACTTCACATCCTCCAGAATATAACTCTTGACGATGGTGTGCCACTGCCCCAGCGTGTAATCCTTGGTCTGGCTCATCAGGGTCTTGGCGATGGCCGGGATGGTGGCTTTCACTTCCACCGTTCCGTCCGGGTAGATGTTGGCCACCTTGGTGTCGCCGAGGCGCAGCACGTACACCCGCCGGCCTTCGCCGTCGATGTAGCACGGCACGGTGCCGCGGATGACGAGAAGCCCCGACTCCTCCTGCGACAGCGGCAGACGGCAGACGGCCGCCAGGTTGCGGATCAGCCGCCCGGTGCCGTGGTTGGGCGTGCGCAGCACGTAGTGGAGCGCGCTCCCGTCCTTCTGCAGGTCCACCGAGATGTCCTTTTCCTTATCCAGATAAAACCGCCCGAATTCGTTCATACACCTCACCCCTGTCATTCCGAGCGCAGCGAGGAATCTCCTTCTCTCTGTCATTCCGAGCGCAGCGAGGAATCTCCTTCTCCGGGGGATCCTTCGACTCGCCTGACGGCTCGCTCAGGATGACACATTCCTCTCGCTCAGGATGACCCGTCAATGCTCCAGAATCCACGCCGCCATCTCTTCGGCCGTCTTTGCTACGGCTACGGCCCCGGCGGCTGTCAGCTCCCCATCTTCCGCATACCCGTAGCCAACCCCCAGGCACGGAATGCCAAGCGCCTTCGCGCCTTCCACGTCGTACTTCCGGTCCCCCACCATCAGCACGCGCCCTTCGGCCACTGCCTGCTCCCCTTCCGGCAGCATGGCGATGAGATACCGCAACACCTGATCTTTGTCCGCCCGCGAGTCGTCAAAACTGGCGCCGGCCGCGATATCGAAATACCCGGTCAGTCCGAAGCGGTCCAGGATGCGCTTCGCAAACGGCTCCGGCTTGGACGTGGCCAGATACACCTTCCGGCCGGCGGCCCGGAGTCTCGCCAGCGCCTCCGGCACACCCGGGTAGGCGGTCTGCTCAAAGATGCCCTTCTCCGGGTAATACTCCCGGTAAAAGCGCACCGCCTCGTCCGCCTTCTCCTTGGAAAAACCAAACTCCCGCATGAACGAATCATCGAGAGGCGGGCCCACAAAGGTCTGCAGCGTCCGCTCATCCGCCTCCAGGCCGTACTTGCTCAGCGCGTAGCGCACCGAGGCGTAAATGCCCGGCGCGGAATCCATGATGGTGCCATCCAGATCAAAAAACAGATAGTCGTACATATTGTCGATCCCTGTGCCTCAAAAAAACGTACCGGCCGTGCCTCACGCACCCTAAGTTGCTTCTTTTTTCTGCCGGTGCTTCCACACGGCCTGATTCCCGGCCCGCAGCGCTACCGCCAGCCCGTAGGTGACCACGCAGATGATGCCGAAGATCAGCACGGCGATGCCGTTGCCCCACATGGCAAACCCGTACCAGTCGTTGGTGTTCGGCCCGGTGGTGCGGCCATGGATGAGGATGTTGGCGTAGTAGACCGTGCCGTAGAGCAGCGGGGGCAGGATGGCCGGCAGCGTGGCTGTAAGCGGCAGTTTCCGGTCCGCCTCCAGCACCACAAACTGCACCATGGCGGCCACCGGCACGATCAGGTGCATCCACAGATTGGCGCCGTTGAACATGGCACCGTACCCGAACACGGGCCCCAAAAAGCCCATGACCACCGTAAAGGTAAGGGCCACCGCGGCTGTTGCGGCCAGCTTGACCGTCAGCAGGCGGTCCGACACGCCGGTTCCCTTTCCGCGCAGATGACGGATCTGCCGGATGGCCATGACCGCCGCCACCGCGCCCACAAACAGATTGGAGAGCACCGTAAAGAACTTCAGGCTCCACAGGCCGCGGGCCGACAGCTGCGCCGCGCCATCCTTAAAGATCATCCGCGCCCACGCGCCGTACGCTGCTCCGGCCAGGAGCAGATTGACGAACGCGTCCGCCGCTTCTCTTGCTTTCATGCATGCCTCTTTCTAAAGCCGGATAGAACGACTGCCGGGGCATGCCCGGCAGTGTGTTTCATGACAGTCCTTCAAAAATGGTCTTCGCGATCACGCGGTTGCCCTCCGGATTGGGGTGCACACCGTCCGCGAAGTACTCCGGATGATCCTTGGTCACGTCGTACAGGTTGATAACGCGCACGTCCGCACGTTTGGCCACCCGGTAGACCGCCGGGACCACCTCGCCTTCGATCAGATCATTCTGAATATCGAACGCCACCACGCCGGTCTCCTCCTGCGCGAAGCACCGCCCGGGCGCGATCAGGATGACCTCCGGCCGCTGCGGCAGGAACTTGAGGTCTTCGATCATCTCAAACAGCTCCGCCTCATAGTCGCCGGTCTCCCAGTTGTAGGGCTTGGTATCGTTGGTGCCCAGCATCACCAGGTACGTTTCGGCGCCGCACTGGCAGGCCAGCTTCCAGAACAGTTCCTTGCGGTACGGGCGGTCGCCGCCGTTTAAGAGCGTGCGCCCGTTCAGGCCGTAGTTGAGCACCTGCGCCTCACCCTGCAGCAGGCCCTGCAGCAGCGCGGGATAGCTGTGGATGGGGCGGGTGGGCTTCACGCCGTCCCCGAACGTGATGGAATCCCCGATGCAGGCGATGTGCTTCACGCCCGGCAGCAGCACCGGCGCCTCCGGCAGCTTGGTATCCACAAACGCCTGCAGGTCACCCTTCGGCGCCACACCGGTCAGCCTTCCGGCCAGGCCAGCACCCGCCGCCGACAGCACACCCAGCAGATAAGCGGTTCCGTTTTTCATACAAACCTCCTCCCCGGCAAGCCGGAGCAATAAACATTTCTGGTTAAAGACAGGATATCAAAAGGGCGGGAAAGAGTCAACGAAAAAGGCCCGCGGCGGGCGCCGCGGGCCGGGAGTTCATTCAAACAGGGGATCCTTCGACTCGGCCCTGCGGGCCTCGCTCAGGATGACATCAGGCTTCCACCTCCTGACGGCGGCGGATGATGGCGGCCGCGCCGAGCATCATCATGCCGGCGATGGTCAGCATCAGGATGGGCCAGTGCAGCTGACCGGTCACAGGCAGAGCCTGCGGCACCTGGTCGTCAATGATCTCTTCGTAGCCGTGGTCCATGGTCGGACGGGCCTGCCGGCTGGGGGCAGCCTGCGGAACGGTTTCATCGGGGATCTCTTCCGGTTCCGGCGTCGGTTCGGCCTGCGGTACGGACTCTTCCGGGATCTCTTCCTCTTCCACCGTGGGAACGGTTTCCGGTTCGGTTTCCGGCTGCGTCTCAGGCGTCGTCTCGGGAGTGGTCTCCGGCTCGGTCTCGGGGTCGGTCTCCGGTTCGGTCTCAGGGTCGGTTTCGGGCTCGGTTTCCGGCTCCGGTTCCGGCGTCTTCTGATTCACGATCCGGATCTCCAGCGGCTTCTCGCTGTCGATGGCGCCGGCGTAGGTATAGGCGTTTTCGTCTTTCTTTTCCACGGAAGCATCCGCCAGCATCTCTTCGGCCTGACCGGCCGTCTCCTCATCGTCGCAGAGGATGTAGATGGTCTTGTCCAGTTCGTAGCCTTCCGGCGCCGCCACTTCCTGCAGGTAGTAGATCATGCCTTCCAGGAGCGAGTAGTCGATGTTCAGTTTGCCGCCCGTGGTGTCGATGGTCCAGGACAGTTCCTGATTGGCGGCATCATACCTGGCAAATCCGGGGACGCTCTTCGTGGTGCCGTCTTCTCCCACAGCCGGGATCAGGGTGTAGAAGTACTTCTCGTCTTCTTCGGTATACTGGCCGTCGCCCGTGGTGTCCTCGTAGTACCACAGCTGGAAGGTTGTTTCGCTGTCGGTGATGGCCGTGTCATTCTCATCGGTCTTGACCAGCCGCAGTTCGCCGTCGATGCGCTCCAGCTGGATGGTGTTATTCCACCCCCAGGAGGTGTTCTGATAGCCGTTGCCCGTCAGCTCGCCATCCACGTTAAAGGCCATCATGAAGGAGACTTCCGCGGCCTCTTCCGGCGTGGCGCAGAGGCCGTCCTGCAGGAGCTGCTCAAAGAACTGATCTGCTCTCTCCCAGACGCTTTCATCAATGGGCTTGCCTTCGGTCCCTTTCATGTAGTTGCCGATGGTCGCTTCGCTGATATAGTCTCTGACGCCGTTCTCATCGGTATGGGTGTGCCAGGAGTCATTCTCATAGGCTGCCTGCGTGGTGGTCACGGTCCGTCCGTACTGTGCGCTGTTGGAGGCCGTCGCGTACGGAAGTTCGCCCTCGACCGGATTTTCGATGAGGAA
>CAMJGH010000049.1 GCA_946405185.1 uncultured Lachnospiraceae bacterium | reverse complement strand
CAGGAACGCCTCGGAGGTGACCTCACGAATGTTTTCGGTAGTCACGGTGACGGACGCGCCGAAGATCAGGCCTTTTTCCCGGAGTTTCCGCATGTTGTTTTTGACCAGATCGTAGATGCCTTCGCCGCGGCGGGCATCGGTGATCTCGCGGCCGCCCTCGATGGAAAGCACCGGCACAAGGTTGCGGCAGGAATCCAGCAGGTCAAAATATTTCGCGTCAATGTACGTGCCGTTGGTAAAGACCGGGAAGAGGATGTTCTTCATCCTGCCTGCCGCCTCGATGACATCCCGGCGGATCATCGGCTCGCCGCCGGCCAGCATGATGAAGCTCACGCCCAGATCATCCGCCTCGGTAAAGACCTTCTGCCACTCCTCCGCCGACAGCTGGCGCACCGGCGTCTCGTCCACCGTAGCGTTGTTGCAGCGCGAATAACAACCCGCACAGTGCAGGTTGCAGGCACTCGTGATGCTGGCGATCAGGAACCCGGGCACATGGAGGCCTTCCTTCTCGTACTTTTCACGGCGCTTCGCCGCTTTCCGGCTGGCCGCCGCGAACTTCACCATGAACGCGCTCTCCTTCGGATTGCGGAACGTAGCTTTCAGAGTATCGGCCACGATGGCTTCCACGCCCTGGTCAATGTGTTTCTGCAAGTCGATCGTCTGTGCCATAACAAAATCTCCTTCCGTATGCCATTGTGGCATAAGGAAGGAGATTTTGCAATGATTTTACACAATTAAATATTGTGAAATGAAACAACAGGCTTCATCTGTTTCATCCGTCAGCATCATGAGTCAGGGGTCAGGCCCCTGACTCACATATGCCATTTGACCTGTCCCTTTGACTCACAGCGCGTCCAGTTCGGATCTGTCCAGAAGGTCGAGGCGCGGCTTTTCGGTGAACACGCGGTCCTTTGGCTCCAGGGTTTTGAAGACTTCATAGTAGCGGTACCCGAACTCCCGGACGGCCTCCGCGTTGAAGTGCAGGTTGTCGGGCTTGCCCGGCAGGCCTTCGGCGGAGACAAAGCCCATCATGGGGTATTTGGCGGCGATGCGCTCGATCATGGGGTTGAACTGCGGCGCGTACTCGCTGTATTTCGTCACGTTGACGAGGAAATCGCCCAGGCCGCCCATGACAAACGGGATGTTTTCCAGGTGCAGGTCCGCGCAGAGATCCGCGTAGAACTTTTCAAATTTCGCTTCGTACCCGGGGAACAGCACGGGGCTGCAGTTGGTCTCGCCCTGGTGCCAGATGACACCGGCGATGGTGGAGGTGCGCTCCGCCAGTCTGGCCATGAACACCGCATGGTCATAGAGCAGGCCGCCCTTCTGCCACTGATTGATGTGCGTGCCGCCGTCGGCGCAGGGGATGATGCCCACGTCCACGCCGTGGTCCTTCTGGTAGCTGTCCACAAAGGTCTCGATCAGCCCGTACCCGGCAAACGGACGATCGTAGTTGACCGGCGCGTGCATGGGCTGCCAGCGGCCGTTGCGCAGCATCAGAAGATGCGGGTTCTCAATGGGTGCCGCCTTGTCCAGCTCGCCGCGGCCCGCGGCGTTGGACTGGCCGATCAGCAAAAACGAATGCAGCATAGCTAACTCCCTTCTCTGGTACACCGGAACGCTTCGTCTCCGGTCATACAAAGCGGACACCCGAAACATCCGCCTCCTCACAGTCTTCGGCCTGACAGACTCGCTGCCAGGCATCGGCCTCTCCGTTATAGCACACGGAGACGTTCTCTGTCACCAGTCCTTTCACCCGCCGCGCATAGAGCGCCGGGATGATGTGCGCGTACTTTCTGCGCCCGGACGGCTGCTCGTCAAACGTGCCCGGCTCCTGCGTGCCCTGCCGCCGGAAGGTCAGGCGGATGTCCCGCAGAGTGATGGCTTCGAGCAGGCTCTCCTCCTCCCCCGCCAGAAAGACGGAGGATTCCACCGCCAGATCACAGTCTTCCAGCCGGACGTTTTGGATGTGCCCGGCGCAGCCGGTCTTGCCCGGGCGGGGTGTGGCGGACAGGCAGAAGGCCTCTCCCTTCCCCCACCAGTCCGGCATGAACGCGCGGTTTCCGGCCCCGTGGTACGCCCGCACCGCACCAACCAGGTGATGCACGTGGATATCCTCCACGGTGCCGCCGTCGCGCGCGAGCACCGTAAACGCCCGGGAGCAGTCGCGGATCTCACAGTGATGCACATGAACGCGCCGCACATCCCCGGTGTTTTCGGTACCGATCTTCACGGCCGAGTCGTGCGAGGCCAGCCGGCAGTTCCGTATCTCGATATCCTCACACGGCCCGTACTGTTCATACGAACTCTTCGAGCACTTGATGGTGATGGCGTCATCGCCGGAGGTGATGTCACAGTCTTCGATGAGCACGCGCTTGCAGGCGTCCGGGTCTATGCCGTCGTTGTTGGTGCCGCGCGGGTCATTGCGGATGGTCACCCCGCGGATCAAAACGTCTTCGCAGCCCGCCAGGTGCAGCGTCCACAGCGGTGAATCCTGGATGGTCACGCCCTCCACCCGCAGGCCTTTCACGCCTTCGAGCGAAAACATCCGCGGGCGGAAGCCGCTGCTCATCTTCGGGCCCTCGCCGGTGCCTTCGTCCGAACCGTCCTCAAAGAATACCCTCTCCCCCTGGCCGTCGATCACGCCTTTCCCGGTAATGGCCACGTTTTTGGCACCGAACGCACCGATGAAAAAGCCGGAGACGTCCTTCACCTGGGAATCCGGGCTGGGGGTGTTTTCGATCTCTTCGGGATTCAGGCTGCCGATCAGATGCGCGCCTTCTTCGAGGTGCAGTTCCACGCCCGAAAGCAGCCGGATGGTCCCGGAAAAAAACGCGCCCGCCGGCACGCGGACCACCCCGCCGCCCGCCGCGTGGCAGGAGCGGATGGCCCGCATGATGGCGGGTGCGTTATTCGTGGTGCCGTCGGGGACGGCGCCGAAATCCGTAATCGTAAACATGACTCACCCGTGGAACAGTTTCTTCGTCTGGTACACCGGCTCACAGGTCAGATTCATACCCAACTTTTTGAAGGTGTGCTCGTCCACCGAAGCCAGGATCACAGAAGAATGCGCCTCCAGCCCAGCCAGCTTCGGCAGCTGGTCCATGGCCTTGCGGGTGTTCTCGTCGGTCCTCGCGCAGATGGTCAGCGCGATCAGCAGCTCGTCGATGTGCAGGCGCGGGTTGTGGCCGCCCAGCTGCCCGACTTTGAGCTTCTGCACCGGCTCGATGACTTCCGGCGGGATCAGCTTCACCTCGTCCGGAATGCCCGCCAGCTGCTTGAGCGCGTTGATCAGCATGGCCGAGGAAGCGCCTAACAGCGCCGACGTCTTGCCGGTCACGATGGTCCCGTCCGGCAGCTCCATGGCCGCCGCCGGGCCGCCCGTCAGGAGCGCCACCGTGTTGGCCGCGCCGACGACCGGACGGTCATCCTTGCTGACGCCGCATTTCTCCATGATCAGCGCGATCTTGTCGCACACCTCCTGATCACCGGTGCCTTTGCGCACTTCGCAGACCGCGGTGTACCACCGGCGGATGATCTCCTGGCTGGCTGCCGCACGCACGGCTTCATCGTCAAAGATGGCAAAGCCCGCCATGTTGACGCCCATGTCCGTCGGCGACTTGTAGGGAGACTCGCCCGCGATCTTCTTAAACATCCCGTTTAAGACCGGGAAGACTTCCACGTCGCGGTTGTAGTTGACCGTGGTCTTGCCGTAGGCTTCCAGATGGAACGGATCGATCATGTTGACGTCCGACAGGTCCGCCGTGGCCGCCTCGTAGGCGAGGTTGACCGGGTGGTTGAGCGGCAGGTTCCAGATGGGGAAGGTCTCAAACTTGGCGTAGCCGGCCTTCACCCCGCGCTTGTGCTCGTTGTAGAGCTGCGAGAGGCACGTGGCCATCTTCCCGGAACCCGGGCCGGGTGCGGTCACCACCACTAGGCTCTTTTTGGTCTCGATGTACTCGTTCTTGCCGTACCCCTCATCGCTTAAGATGAGCGGGATGTTGCGCGGATACCCGGCAATGGGGTAATGCCGGTAGACGCGGATGCCCAAGCCCTCCAGTTTCTTCTGGTAGGCGATGGCGCTCTCCTGCCCCGCAAAGCGTGTGAGCACCACGCACCCCACGTACAGGCCGTACCCGCGGAAGGCATCGATCAGGCGCAGCACGTCCATGTCGTACGTGATGCCCAGATCCCCGCGCACTTTGTTCTTCTCGATATCCGCGGCGTTGATGACCATGACGATCTCCGCGTCGTCCCGCAGTTCCTTGAGCATGCGGATCTTGGAATCCGGCGCGAAGCCCGGCAGCACGCGGGAGGCGTGGTAATCGTCAAAGAGCTTGCCGCCGAACTCCAGATAAAGCTTGCCTCCAAAGCTGGCGATGCGCTCGCGGATGCGTTCGGACTGCAGGCGGATGTATTTGTCGTTGTCAAACCCGATCTTGGCCATGGATCTCCCTCCTCCGGTGGTCTCCTGCAACAGGCCGGCCCCGGCGCGCTCTGACGGTGCTCCGGGGCCTCTTCTGCCCGCTTTATGCTTACGGTTTCATCACGATGTTGACGATGCGGCCGGGCACGTAGATCTCCTTGACGATGGTGCCCGTCAGCCTCCCGGACAGCGCCTCCCTGCCGGCGGCGATGGCCGTCTCCTTGTCCGCGTCCTTGGCGATGGTCACGGCGGCGCGGGTCTTGCCGTTGATCTGCACCGCGATCTCCACGGTGTTCTCAATGGTCTTGGCCTCGTCGTACTCCGGCCACTTGGCGTTGTGCAGGTACCCGCCGAAGCCGCAGACTTCCCACAGCTCTTCAGTGATGTGCGGCGCCACGGGGTTGAGCATGATCAGCAGGGACTTGAAGTCCGCCTGCGTCAGCTTCCCTTCGCGGTAGTAGTCGTTGACCAGCGTCATCATGGCGGCGATGGCGGTGTTGTACTTTAAGGTTTCGAAATCGGAACTGACCTTCTTGATGGTCTGGTGCATCTTCGTCTCAAGCGAATACGCATCCCCCGGCACCACCATATCCTGCAGCTTCCAGACGCGCTCAAGGAAGCGGCGGCAGCCGCGCACGCCTTCCTGCGACCAGGAGGCAGCCAGTTCAAACGCGCCGATGAACATCTCGTAGGTGCGCAGCGTGTCGGCGCCGAACTCGTTGACGATGTCGTCCGGGTTGATGACGTTGCCGCGGGACTTGCTCATCTTCTCGCCGTTCTCGCCCAGGATCATGCCGTGCGACGTGCGCTTGGCATAAGGCTCCGGGCAGGGGACCGCGCCCTCATCAAAGAGGAACTTGTGCCAGAAGCGGGAGTACAGCAGGTGGAGCGTGGTGTGCTCCATGCCGCCGTTGTACCAGTCGACCGGCATCCAGTACTTGAGAGCCTCCATGGAAGCCAGCGCGTTCTCGTTGGTGGGATCCGTGTAGCGCAGGAAGTACCAGGAAGACCCGGCCCACTGCGGCATGGTGTCGGTCTCGCGCTTGGCGGGGCCGCCGCAGCAGGGACACGTGGTGTTGACCCAGTCCGTCATGGCCGCCAGCGGAGACTCGCCGGTCTCGGTGGGCATGTAGCTCTCCACCTCCGGCAGCAGCAGCGGCAGGTCCTCTTCGGACAGCGGCACGGCGCCGCACTTGTCGCAGAAGACGATCGGGATGGGCTCGCCCCAGTAGCGCTGGCGGGAGAACACCCAGTCGCGCAGCTTGAAGTTGCGCTTAGGCGTCCCCAGGCCCTTCTCTTCCAGCCACGCGATGATGGCCTTCTTGGCCTCCTCGACGGACAGGCCGTTTAAGAAGCCGGAGTTGACCAGCACGCCCGTCTCCACGTCCGGGAAGCACTCTTCCTGCACGTCTCTGCCGCCGGCCACCACTTCGACGATGGGCAGGCCGAACTTCTTGGCAAACTCCCAGTCGCGCTCATCGTGCGCGGGCACGGCCATGATGGCGCCGGTGCCGTAGCTCATCAGCACGTAGTCGGACACCCAGATGGGAATCTCGGCTCCGGTCACCGGGTTGACGGCGCGCAGGCCGTCGATGGCCACGCCCGTCTTGTCCTTGGCCAGCTCGGTGCGCTCAAAGTCGCTCTTCTTGGCGGCTTCCTCGCGGTAGGCCAGGATCTCATCCATATTCTTGATGCGGTCCGCGTACTTTTCGATGTACGGGTGCTCCGGGCTCATGACCATGTAGGTGGCGCCAAAGAGCGTGTCCGGACGCGTAGTGTAGACGCGCAGCTTGTCCTCGGTGCCCGCGATGGCAAAATCCACCTCGGCGCCGTTGCTGCGCCCGATCCAGTTCTTCTGGGAGACTTTGACGCGCTCCACGTAGTCCACGGTATCCAGATCGTCGATCAGACGGTCCGCGTAGGCCGTGATCTTTAACATCCACTGGCTGCGCATGCGGCGCACCACCTCGGTGCCGCAGCGCTCGCAGCAGCCGCCGACCACCTCTTCGTTGGCCAGACCGACCTTGCAGGACGGGCACCAGTTGACCGGCATCTCCGTCTTGTAGGCCAGGCCTTTTTTGAACAACTGCAGGAAGATCCACTGGGTCCAGTGGAAGTAGTTCGGATCGGTGGTGTTGATCTCGCGGTCCCAGTCAAAGCTGTAACCCAGAGACTTCAGCTGCCCCTTGAAGCGCGCCACGTTGTTCTTGGTGACGATCTTCGGGTGGATGTGGTTCTTGATGGCGTAGTTTTCGGTGGGCAGGCCGAAGGCGTCCCACCCCATGGGATAGAGGACGTTGTACCCCTGCAGGCGGCGCTTGCGGGCCACGATATCCAGCGCCGTGTACGGGCGCGGATGGCCGACGTGCAGGCCCTGCCCGGACGGGTAAGGGAACTCCACCAGCGCATAGTACTTCGGAAGCGAATAGTCATTCTTCGCCGCGAAGGCCTTGGTGTCGTCCCAGATCTGCTGCCACTTGGGCTCGATCGCTTTGGGATTGTACATCTCGCTCATACTGATCCTCCTGCCGCGCTGAGCTGCAGCGGCGGCTTTAGTGGTTTCCGGCCGGAAGCCGGTAAAAAATGAAGAAACCCTGCCCGTCTCTGGACAGAGACGAACAGGGATTGTCCGCGGTACCATTCGACGCCATACATCGAAAAAGTATAGCGAATCCCGTACTCCTTGTCAACCGGACATCCCGCCCGGCGCGTCATTTGACAGGAGTTTGTTCCTCTTGTTACAATAGGCGGGATCACGGCCCTTACGGGCCTTTGGGAGAGTGGACCATCCATGAAAAAACTGGGCGTACAGATCGCGCTGCTGGCCGCAGTGCTTCTGCTTTTCTGTGTTGTCTGGCGCCTGTGCCTGAACAACCGCTATACCGTTTATCTGCCGGCGTCCGTCTACGGCCAGGCGGAGGGCACCCCGCAGCCGGACGAAAGCGAGGATCTGCTGCACTTTGACGCGCCGGAAGAAGCCGGGCACGGCATCCGGCTGACCATGCAGCCGACTGAACTGCCCGCTAAACCCACCACCGTCTATTATCAGTTCCCGGATGGCAGCCACATCGGTGTCTACCGCATCAGCCCCCACGGCACGGTCTATGATGTGATCACCGGCGGCTTTACCGGCGATACCGGGGTGCTTGCGGCCCTCACGCTCTTCTTCCTGGGCGTGGCCGTCCTGATGTTCCTTCATTTCCGGAACGCGCGCGGGCCGGCGCTGTACTCCTATGCCGCCGTCTATACGGCCGGCTTCTCCCTGTTTGCGGGCATCACGGGGCTGGATCTGCTCATACTGCTCGTCCGGCGCCTCACAAACCCGGCTGCCCATACCATGTATTCCGTCTATCAGGCCGTCTCCGGAGCCGGCAGCAGTTTCCTGTTTCTGACCTCCCCGCTGATCCTGGCCTTTGCCATCCAGATGATCGTAAGCAACGTTGCCCTGCTGCGCCACGAGCGGCCGCGCCTGGCGAACGTCCTGGGGATCCTCTCCGCCGTGCTGATGCTTTCGGGCGCCGTCCTGGGCATCCGGCTCAGTTCCCGCCCTTTTTCCGGCTCCGAGGAGGAACTGCGGGTTGTCAACACCATCACCAACGTGTACTGCACCGCCTACGTCTACTTTGAGTGCATGCTGGCGGGCTCCATCATCGGCGGCATCCGTGCCGCGAAGCACCGCCCCGCCTTTGACCGGGACTACATCGTCATCCTGGGCTGCCGCTTCCGCAAGGATGGGACGCTCACGCCGCTCTTGAAAGGCCGGTGCGACGCGGCCGTGCAGTTCCGCAAAGACCAGCTGGCCGCCATCGGAAAGGAAGCCGTCCTGGTGCCTTCGGGCGGCCAGGGGCCGGATGAGACCATGCCGGAATCCCACGCCATGGCGAACTATCTTCTCTCCTGCGGCGTGCCGGAAGAAGCCATCCGCCGGGAAGACGCCTCCCGCAACACCTACGAGAACATGTCCTTCTCCCGCCGGATCATCGACGCGGAAAGAGAAAACGCGGCCGTGGCCTACGCCACCACCAACTACCACGTGTTCCGCAGCGGTGTGTGGGCGAGGCTGGCCGGCCTTCCGGCCGAAGGCATCGGCAGCCGCACCAAGTGGTGGTTCTGGCCAAACGCCTTCATGCGCGAATGTGTGGGACTGCTGAAAAACCGCCTGCTGCAGGAGATCATCCTGCTGGCGGTCATGGTGCTCTTCTTCGGCGCGCTGTCGATGCTGCTGAGCCTGTGAAGACCGTCTTGCAAAAAGCGGGCGGCCGGCGGATCAGATGATCCGCCGGCCGCCTTTTCCTTATCGAAAATCGTTCATCTCGGAGTTCCCCGCAAAGCTGGGCATGTACATGACCACCACGGTGGTGATCTCCGGATGCGCGCGCAGATACGAGAACACCTCTTTGTCGCGGCGCATATCCCACCACGTCACCCTCCCGGCTGTCATGGCCAGGTACGGCGTCACCACGCAGGAGAACGAATCCTTGATCAGGAGGATCGAGCCGTTCTCCGCCTCCGGATTCTCGATATATCCCAGCTGATCATTGCCGCCCATGTAATAATAGTACCGGTTCCTCCCGGTGACGATGCGGCTCCCGGCTCCTCTTACGGACTCATCGAAGACGATATCGAATCCGCCTGTCTGGTCGATCTTACGGTCCGGGGAAACATAATGCCAGACGATGTCTTCGGCTGGGCGCCGTATGACCAGATGGTCCACACTCCCCAGGATCCCCATCCATTTCTGCCCCATCTCGCCGACAAAAGATGTTTCTTCCACTTCCCGTTCCATGCGTTCTTCGGCGATCCGTCCGGCATCCAGGCCGGTCCCGTAACGGGTGTTCAGTTCCTCCGCGATGGTCCGGGCGGCGATCAGTCCCGCGTCCGCAGTCCAGTGATGGTCGCTCTTGTAGAACAGCGCGTATTCATCCCCTTTTTTCAGTGCCTCTTCCCGGATGACGGGGCGCAGGTCCAGCAGAGGAATGCCGCGCGCAGTCAGGTCTTCGGCCAGCCGGTCAGCCCCCTCGCAGCGGTAACAGGGAATACCGTACAGCCGCAAGTCGTCGTCCGACAGCGGTTTGCCGGGGCACAGCACATACAGAAAATCCTTCCCCTCCTCACGGCAGACATCGTACAGTTCCTTCACGTGTGCCGGCGCCCGGGAAGGTGCCAGACTGTCCGAACCGGAAACGATCTGTCCGTCCGCCAGCCGCAGATAGCCCGTATCCGGGTTGTACCGACTGTTGATCAGCCGGCCGGCAGCCTGATACGGCAGCAGAAGGACCGGTTTCAGCGGCAGTCTCGCAATAACGGTCTCTTCCCGCTTGCGCGCATCCCCCCACAGCCCTGATGATCCGCCGCGCAAGGCGGCGGAGACCGCCACGCCGGAGAAGCACAGCACCAGAACCGCCAGCATCAGCACCGCGTACACGGTCCGAAGGGCCTTTTTTCGGTCTTTCTTCATGAGACTCTTCCCCCTTTACCGATGCGGTCAGAAGTTGAAATACAGAAACGGGTTATAGGAACTGTTCACCAGCGTGGAAAACGCCAGCCCCGTCAGAAGAAACCGCACAGTAAGCGAAAAGCCGTACAGAAGCGTTTCGCCTTTTTCGCTTTTCACACGGGCGGCCAGCCGCCGTACCGGGGTCATCCCGCCTAGTGCCAGAAAAACGCCCCCGGCCAGATATGGCCACAGATCATGCAGCCAAAGCCCCACTTCATACGGCCTTCCCTGCGCGCCGTGAAAAGCAAACATCTCCCGCAGATACATACCCGCCGCAGATAGTCCGGGCGCCCGGAACACCACCCACAGCAAGACCAGGCACAGGGCAAAAAACACGCGGTAGGCGGCCCGGAAACCCACCGGTCTCTCTTCGGGGCGGATCACCCCCTTTTCCAGGATCAGGAGTACGCCCCAAGCAAGCCCCCACACCAGAAATGTCCCACCGGCGCCGTGCCAGATGCCCGTGAGTCCCCAGACAAGCAGCAGATTGGCGCACTCGCGGGGGAAGCCCCTCCGGCTGCCGCCCAGCGGAATATAGACATAATCGCGGAACCACTGCGAAAGCGTCATATGCCACCGGCGCCAGAATGCCGTGGCACTGCCCGCCGTGTACGGCCGATCAAAGTTTTCCGGCAGTGAAAAGCCAAACAGGCTGCCCAGCCCGATGGCCATATCCGAGTATCCCGAAAAATCAAAATAGATCTGGAGCGTGTAAGCCAGTGCCGCCAGCCACAGCATCCCGGAGGACATGGCGCTCCATTGCCCGGAAGAAAAAACATGGTCGGATAATGCCCCCAGCGGATTGGCTAACAGGACCTTCCTGCACAGGCCCGCGCTGAAGCGGATCATCCCTTTCGAAAAGCCGTCCCACGTCACCCTGCGTCCGGACAGTTGCGGGGCAAACGCTTCATACCGCACGATGGGACCCGCGATCAGCTGCGGGAAGAAGGCCAGATAAAGCCCCAGGAAAGCCGGGTTCTTCTGGGCTTTCGCTCCCCGCCGGACATCCGCCAGGTATGAGACAGCCTGAAAGGCATAGAAAGAGATGCCGATGGGCAGCGCGAGATCCGAAAGCGGCAGCGCCCTGCCCCACTTCCGTGAGAGAAGCTCCGCTGTATAGCCGCCGTATTTAAACACCGCCAGCAGACAGACCAGACAGCCTGCGCCGATAAACAGCAGCCGCTTTTTTCCTCTGTCGGAAGCCTTATCCAGCGCCAGTCCCATCCCCCAAGTGAACAGGATCACCACCGCAAACACCGCCACGAACACCGGCTCACCCAGCGCATAAAACAAAAGGCTGGCTGCGAACAGCCAGTAATTGCGCCAGGTATCCGGCAGCATATAATACACGCCCAGCACCGGCGGAAGAAACAGTATCAAAAAGGAAAGTGAAGAAAAGACCACCGTAAACCCATCCCGTTCCCGCAGGCAGCCGCCCCTGGCTGCCCACCGTTATATCCAAGACAACGCCGGCCGGCTCACCCCTGAAGAGGAGGCAGCGACGCCATGGATCCCGTCAGGATCTGCCCGGCGATCCACACGCCGCCCACGATGGCCGCGATGAACCCTGCCGTGCGCATGCCGTCGTTCTCCTTCCGGCTGCCCGCGTAGCCGACCGCAAGCCCTCCCAGCACCAGCAGCACCGGGAAGACAAAGAACCACAGGTTCCCGTCGTAAAAATGGTACGCGCCCCAGAACGCCGCGATGATGACCGCCTCAAAGATCAGCGTCAGGCGGTTTAAGAGCTTGTCCTGCCGTCTGATCCCGGCCAGGCCGAGAAAGCTTCCGGCCAGCAGCAGCACCACCATGATGATGAGCGCGATCCCTTTGTTTTCCAGCATATCCTCACCTCAGAAAAAGCCGGGTACCCGCCAAAGCGGATACCCGGCCGTTTTGGACACTGCTCAGTCTTTGACTTCGATGACCGCCTTGACGATGTCCGCCTTGTTGGAGACGGAGTAGGCCATGGCCTTGGGCGTGTCGCACAGATCAAAGAAGTCCGTGGCGATCTCCTTGATCGGGATCTTGCCGGACGAGATGGCCTGGATGGCCATCGGGTACTTGTTGCGGTACCGGAAGATGGTCTGGATGGTCACTTCCTTGTTGGAGAGCGGCGCAAAGTCATACTCCAGTTTCGGGTTCGGCGCCATGCCGACCAGCACGATCTTGCCGCCGATCTTGACGAGGTAAGGCGTCTGCTGCGTGGTGATGCGGGAACCGGCCGTCTCGAAGACCAGATCGCACCCCTTGCCGTCCGTCAGGCGCATGATCTCTTCGACGGTATCCTTCTCCGCCGCGTTGATGACTTCGGTGGCGCCGAGGGATTTGGCTTTGTCCAGACGCTTCTGGATGACATCCGCGATGTAGATCTTCGTCACGCCGCGGGCTTTCAGGCTCATGAGGGTGCACAGGCCGATGCAGCCGGAACCCAGCACCACGGCCGTCTGGCCGAGTTTGGCGTCCGCCATGTCAGCGGCGTGCAGGCCGACCGACAGCGGCTCCACCAGGGCGCCTTCCATGTAGGACATGTTGTCCGGCAGTTTGAACGCCATGTGCGCCGGCCAGGCCACGTACTCGCAGAACGCGCCGTCGTACGGCGGGGTGGCCATGAAGACCACGTCCGGGCAGAGGTTGTAACGCCCGCTCATGCAGTACTCGCACTTGCCGCAGGTGTAGCCGGGCTCCAGGGTGACGCGGTCGCCGGGCTTGAGGTTCTTGACATCCTTGCCGACTTCTTCCACGATACCGGCGGACTCATGGCCCAGGATGATGGGCTTGGTCACGACGAAATCGCCGATGCGGCCGGACTCATAGTAGTGGATATCGGACCCGCAGATACCGATGTCCTTGATCTTCACGAGGACTTCGTTGTCCTTCGGAACGGGCTTCGGGAGATCCTTCATGACGATCTCGCCGATCTTCTCCATAACGGCTGCTTTCATGGGGTTATCCTCCTGTCTCGAAAATGTCAGCCCTCCGCCGCGACCATCTTATTGAACATCTCCTTCATGGCCGGATACAGGGTGTGGTAGATCTCGTACTTCCTGTTGTAGGCTTCCACGGTCTCGGCATCCTGCTCGGTGGTCTCCACCACTTTGATGAGCTTCTCGCAGGCTTCCGGAACGGTCGCGAACGCACCGCAGCCGACCGCCGCCAGGATGGCCGCACCAAACGCGCCGCCCTCCGCGGTGTTGATCTTGTCCACCTTGACGTTCAGGACGTCCGCGATGATCTGGCACCACAGCGGGCTCTTGGAGCCGCCGCCGCCGATGCGCACGCGGGAGATGTCCACGCCGAAGCCGCGGGCGATCTCGAGGGAGTCACGCAGCGAGAAGGCCACGCCTTCCAGGACGGCCTGCGTCATGTCTTCGCGGGTGGAATCCATGACCATGCCGGCAAACACGCCGCGGGCGTTCGGGTTGTTGATGGGCGTGCGCTCGCCCATCAGGTACGGCAGGTAGTAAACGTTGTTGTGGCCGAGCTTGTCTTTGGTGATGCCCTTCTGCTCCGCCGGATAATCTTTGGTGCGGATGATCTCGTCCATCCACCACTTGTTGGAAGCGGCCGCCGCCAGCGTGCAGCCCATGAAGTGGTACCTGCCGGAGGCATGCGCGAACATGTGCAGCGCGTTATCCGCATCCACCGCGAAGTTGTCGGTGGCGATGAAGACGGTGCCGGAGGTGCCTAACGTCACCGAGCACATGCCCTCGGCCACCGTGCCGGTACCCACCGCGCCGACCGCCTGGTCGCCGCCGCCGGCCACCACCTTGACGGTGGCGGGAACGCCGAGCTTTTCGGCAATTTCGGGCTTCAGGGTGCCGACCGGCTCGAAGCTCTCATGGAGTTTCGCCAGCTGGTCTTCGCGGATGCCGCAGAGCTCGATCATCTCCTTGGACCAGGTACGGTTCTTGACATCCAGCAGCAGCATGCCGGAGGCGTCGGAAACGTCCGTGCAGTGCACGCCGGAGAGCATGTAGGCCAGGTAGTCCTTCGGCAGCATGATCTTGCAGATCTTCGCGAAGTTTTCCGGCTCGTGCTTGCGCACCCACAGGATCTTCGGGGCGGTGAAGCCCGTCAGCGCCATGTTGGCGGTGTAGGAGCTGATGACCTCGCGGCCGATGGTCTTGTTCAGATAGTCGCACTCTTCCTGGGTGCGGCCGTCGTTCCACAGAATGGCCGGGCGGATGACGTTATCGTTCTCATCCAGCAGCACAAGGCCGTGCATCTGGCCGGAGAAGCTGATGCCGGCCACGGCGGATCTGTCCGCGCCGTCCAGCAGCTCACCGAGGCCGTCCATGGTCTGCGCGAACCAGTCTTCCGGGTTCTGCTCGGACCAGCCGGGCTTCGGCAGCGACAGCGGATACTCGCGGGAAACGATCTTCTTGATGTCGCCCGTCTCATCCATCAGCAGGAGCTTCACGGAAGAAGTTCCCAGATCCACACCGATCAAAAGCATGTCTGATACCTCCTGTTTACCGATCATAGGACACGCCGGACAGACAAAAAGCCCGCGCGGCGCACACTTGTCAAGATACTGACAATGTACCATGCCGCACGGGCAGTGTCAATCAAAGGCCGGATAGCCGGCTCTTGTTTTTTCTCTTACAGGTTGTGCCTTCCGGCCGTCAGCGTGAGCTCTCTTCCATCCGGCAGCGACACGCGGGCGGACAGGCCTTCGGGCACCGTGATCACATAGGAAGGCTCGTCTTTCCCTTCCTCGTACCGCCAGGAAACCGCGATCTCCCCTTCCGGCGACCGGAAGTACCCTTCGGCATGGCCCAGGCGCTTATCCGGGTGCGGGCAGACGGACAGGCCCGCCTCGTCGTACCGGATGCCGAGCGTCCCGGTGATCAGAAAGCCCGCCACCGTGCCGTAGGAATAGTGGTTCAGGGAGTCGTGCGGCGTGCCGTCTTCGCGGATGCCGTCCCAGCACTCCCAGATGGTGGTGGCACCCTTGCCCACGGCGTAGAGCCACCCTGGGCAGTCCTCCTGCAGCAGTACCCGGTAGGCAGTGTCGGCATACCCGTGGTCGGCCAGCACCGGCAGCAAAAACGGCGTGGACAAAAAGCCCGTGTTCAGATGATACCCGCATCTGACCACCAGGGCGTTCAGATCGGCCGCGGCTGCCTTCTCTTCCTCCGGGGTGAGGAGCCCTAAGGCGATGGGCCGCACGTACTCACACTGGCGCTCCGAGTGGATGTGCCCGTCCGGCAGGAACCGCCTGCGGTAGGCGCCCGTCACCTGGCGGCGCAGGTTTTTCAGGCGCCGGGCATCGTCCGTTTTGCCCAGCACCTCCGCCGCGTTGGCCAGCAGCCCCGCCGAGTAGGCCAGGTAGGCCGTAGCCACCTCGGGCTGTCCCTCGGCAGCAGCTTTTTTCATGGTCTCCATCATGTTCACGCCCGGCTCGTTCCACTCGCCGTAGTCCATGCCGGTGTCGATGATGAAGCGCTCGTCCGGATCGCGCTTCAGGCGGTCCTTGATGCGGCTCTTGCGGGCGCGGTTCACCAGAAAGCCCACCCAGCGGCGCATCATGTCGTAGTTGTCTTCCAGGATGGCTTTATCGCCCGTCTTCCGGTACAGCTCCCACGGGACGATGACACCGGCATCGCCCCAGCCGACCGACGCCGAGAAGATCTTGGCGATCATGCCGGGCTTGCCGTTCTTTGGCGTGATGAACGGCAGACTCCCGTCCTTGTGCTGCCCGGTGCGGAGGTTCGCCAGCCACTTCTCAAAGACCGGGCGCGCATCCATCAGGTACGTCCCGGTGTTGACGAACGCGCCGGCATCGCCCGTCCAGCCCGCCCGCTCGCGCGTGGGGCAGTCCGTGGGGATGTCCAGGAAGTTTCCCTTCATGCTCCACAGGGCATTGGCAAACAGCCGGTTGATGCGCTCATCCCCGCAGGAAAAGGCTGCGGTCTGCGCCATGTCCGAGTACACCGCGTGCGCGGTGAGCTGCAGGTTTTCGGCCGGGATGTCCGTCACCACCTTGGCGTAGCGGAAGCCGAACACCGAGAAGAGCGGCTCGTAGGAAAGAGCGCCCTCCGCACAGGTGATGTTCAGCTCCTGCTTGATGCCGCCCGCCTTGTTGCGGTCACCCGGCTGGAAGTTGGCCTGCGTGAAATTGCCGTTCTCATCGAGCGTCTCGCCGTGCAGCACTGTGATAGTCTGGCCGGCTTTCGCGCCGGTGATCAGAAGGCTGGTGAAGCCCGCCAGGTTCTGGCCGAAATCAAACACAAGCGAACCGTCCGGCGCCGTAAAGGCTTTCCCGGGGAAGGCTTCGTGCTTCGTCACTTTCAGAGTGTCCGTGGGCACCAGGTTCTCAAACCCGAACTCCTCCTCGCGCGCGGCGTGCCACCCGGTGATCTCCTGGCGGGCATCGTACGTTTCGCCCAGCTCCAGGTCCGTCAGCCGGATGGGCCCGTCCATGCTGCCCTCCCAGGAGCCGTCCGTTTTCAGAACGGTCTCTTCCCCGAGGCGCAGTTCGGCCAGAAAGCTCAGATCCGTGCCGAAGAGGTTCCGCGTGCCGTCAATGCCCACGCACCCGCGGTACCACCCGTCGCCGAGGGTGACAAAGAGGGTATTCTCCCCTTCGCGAAGCCGCTCCGTCACATCGTACACCTGGTACTGCAGGCGGCTGCCGTACTCATCGCACCCGGGCGTGAAGCGGGCGTCCGTCACCGGCTCCCCGTTCAGCCGCAGGTCGTACAGGCCGTGGGCCGTGGCGGCCAGCAGGGCTCTTGCATCCGAAGCCTTCGCGGCCTGCTCCGCCGTCAGCACGAACGTCCGGCGCAGATACCCGGCCCCCGGGCGCTCTTTCGGGTTCGTCTTTTCCTCCGGGGTGATCCAGACAGCCTGCCAGCCGTTCACCCGGTGCCCGCGCAAAAAGGTTTCCTGAAGCTTCATTTCGCCTCCTTTCCGAAGGTCTCCCGCAGATAGGGAGCGGACAGTTCGATGGAGCGCAGCGGCGATCTCTCCGCAAAGTTGCGGTGGGTTTCCAGGATCACGCCCTCCACGCCAATCTCACCGGCGATGCACGCCAGTCTGTCCAGGTTCATGTTGCCGTATCCCAGTTCGCAGCAGTCGGTCTTGAGGATGGGCGTCATGGCCGGGCCGGACTGACGGCTGCCGCGGTCGTTGATGTGCCACAGCTTCAGGCGGCTCCCCAGATGCTCCATCCACCAGGCGGCATCGGCGCCGCCGTCGGTAAACCAGTAGCTGTCAAACTCAAAATTCACGAACGCCGGGTCCGTATGGTCCAGCAGATACTGCATGGCCGTATCCGCACCGTACGTGCCGGACCGGTGCTTTCCCACCCGCTGCAGCTCCGTGTTGTGGTTGTGGTAGAGCAGGCGCACCCCGCCTTCGCTTAAGATCTTACCATACTCGTTCAGGTCCTGGCAGAGGCCGGCCATGGCGCTTTCATCGCCCATGTCAAACCGGTACATGCCGGTGATGACCACGAACGACGTGCCAAACTCCGCCGCCTCGCGGATGACGGCCTGCGGATCCCGCTTGATGCTGCCCAGATCCTCGTGAACGCTGATCACGGACAGGCCGGCATCCTTCACCAGCGCCTTCCAGTCCAGCTTCCCGCCGTTTCCGGCCGGCATGCCCGCGGCTTTGGTGAGTGCCCGCACCAGAAACGGTGTGGGACGGATCATAAAACCGTTTAGTTCGATGCCGTCGTACCCGGCGTTCTTGATGACGCGCAGCGCCTCGGCTGCACTCTTCTCGTTTTTGACCACGCTTCCCAGCATCAGCTGCTGGACACCTGTCCGGATCATGATCATCCTCCTGTATTCTGTCACGGATTCTGCCGCCTGTTCAGGCTTGCCAATCGCCTGTTTTCAGATTACAATAAAGCCGGATAATAGACAACTGTCCATTTATGATAACCGACAGGAAACCGCAAAATTGTCGAGAAATGAACACGAAACCGAAAGGGAAAGACCATGGATGCCCGCATTGAGAAGACCCGCGAAAAGCTGATGAAGGCCCTCTCCGAACTCTCCCAGACGCAGCCGGTGGAGCGGATCAGTGTCTCCGAACTATGCAAAAAGGCCGGCGTCAACCGCACGACCTTCTACAAGTACTATCATGTGCCTGCCGACATCGGCCGGGAGGCGTTTGAAGAACACATGGGGCAGCTGCTGGACGAGATCCACGGAAAGCCGCAGACGGAACTCTACGGCACCATGCTCTCCTGTTGCCGCCTCTACCGCGAAAACTACGTCCTCACCCGCCAGATCTTCCCGGGCTACACCCCGTCCCGCGAGGTGCTTGAAGACTTCTACCTGCGCCTGAACGAACCGTCCCAGCTGGGCGACCGCGAGACGCTCTACTTCATCGCCGGCGGGTGCGCAGCCGTCGTGGAACACTGGCTGACGGCCGAGCCGGACAGAACGCCCGAAGAGACCGCCCGGAAGCTGACCCAGATGATCCTGGGAGTGCTGAAATAAGACAAAGGGACAGGTCAACTGTCTTATTTCCCCGGTCAGCCAACCAGCGGCCGGCATCTTCAGATCACCGCCGCCAGCCCCAGCAGCACCGCCAGAAACCCCAGGTTGGCCGCCGTGAACCACAGCAGGTACTTTCCCTTCTGTTCCGGATACACCGCCGTGAACGCCTTCCAGGAGATGAGGCTGGCCATGGAGGCGATGAGCGTCCCCAGGCCGCCGAGGTTCACGCCCACGAGGAGCGCCGGCAGATTGTCTGTAAAGCCGGATAAGAGCAGCGCCGCCGGGACGTTTGAAATAGCCTGGCTGGCCAGCACAGCCGCTGCCAGCTCCCGCCCGGAGACCAGTCTTTCCAGCGCCACACGCACCACCTCCATCCGGCCCATGTTGCCGGTGAACAGAAAGAAGCCCACAAACGTCAGCAGCAGGCCGTAATCCACGCGCAGCAGCACCTTCCGGTCTGCGGCCAGCATGACCAGCAACACTGCCAGCGGCGCGGTCGGCCACGGCAGCACGCGCAGCACCGCCAGCAGCGCCACGATAAACAGCCCCAGATAGACGATCACCCGCCGCTTTCCGGAACCGCCCGGGACCACCGGCCGGGGCGCGTCTTCTTCCCGCCG
>CAMJGH010000048.1 GCA_946405185.1 uncultured Lachnospiraceae bacterium | reverse complement strand
CATGGCTTGCTGGGAGCCCTCGCCGCGGCGGTCGTCGATATCGCCGCCACGCAGCACGAACTCCACCAGCCGGCGGACGGAAATGCGGTAGGCGTCGTCCGGCATGCGTGCTCTCCTGTGTGCAAAACTCCGTATACGAAAACGGTGCCGCGGGCGATGATCCCGCGGCACCGAATCAAGCAGGGGAAGAGAGGGTCGAACTCCCATCTACGGTTTTGGAGACCGCTGCTCTGCCATTGAACTATTCCCCTGTGCGGTTGAAAACCGACCCACCCTTTATAACACAGGCCGTGCGGTTTGTCAAACGCTTTCTTTGGCGTGATGGGTTTTCATCCAGGCCATCAGTTCGCCCAGGTGCCGGATGCCCGTCACCTGCATGCCTTCCGGCACCGAAACGCCCCGCAGGGAGCTGGCCGGCATCAGGCACTGCGTAAAGCCGAGCCTTGCCGCTTCCGAGAGGCGGTCTCCCGCGCGGCTGACCGCGCGCACCTCACCCGACAGGCCCACCTCGCCAAAGGCGATCACATCGTCCGTGACGATGCCGAAGACCGAGGACACCAGCGCCGTCACCAGCGCCAGATCGATCGAAGGCTCCGCCACACGCATGCCGCCGGTCACATTCACGTAGGCGTCCATCTGCGCCAGCGACAGCCGGCAGCGCTTCTCCAGCACTGCCATCAGCAGGTTGACGCGGTTGTAGTCCACGCCCACGGCCGTACGCCGGGGCATGCCGAAGGCCGTCTTGCTGACCAGCGCCTGGACTTCGAGCAGGATGGGACGCGTGCCCTCCATCGAGCACGTGACCACCGAGCCGGAGGCGTTTTCCGGGCGCCCGCGCAAAAGAAACGCCGACGGGTTCGGCACTTCCGTGAGGCCTTCGCCCGTCATCTCGAACACGCCCACCTCGTTGGTGGAACCGAAACGGTTCTTGACCGCCCGCAGGATCCGGTACGAAGCCGACCGGTCGCCTTCAAAATACAGCACCGTGTCCACCATGTGCTCGAGCACGCGCGGGCCGGCCACCATGCCTTCCTTGGTCACGTGGCCCACCAGGAACACCGTGAAGCCCGACTGCTTGGCCATCTGCATGAGGAGGTTGGTGCACTCGCGCACCTGCCCCACGCTGCCAGGCGCCGAGTTCAGGTCGTCCCGGTACATGGTCTGGATGGAATCGATGACCACCAGATCCGGCTTGTCAGTGAGCATGGCCTCGCGGATCTCCTCGAAGCGCGTCTCGCACAGCAGGAAAAGCGACGCCGCGTTCACGCCCATGCGGGTGGCGCGCATCTTGATCTGGTAGAGGCTCTCCTCGCCGGACACGTAGAGGATCTTCTTGCCGTCCGAGGCCAGCTTTTCGCACACCTGCAGCAAAATGGTGGACTTGCCGATGCCCGGATCGCCGCCGATCAGCACCAGCGACCCCGGCACGATGCCGCCGCCCAGCACCCGGTCCATCTCCCCCATGCCGGTGGAAAACCGCGGACTCTCCTCCGCGTTCACCTCCCGCACCGAGACGGGCCGGCGCCGCTCCCCGGCCGCCGCCTGGCGGACGGCCGAAGACGCCTGGGCTTTTGGCACGATGGGCTGCTCCACGAACGTGTTCCACTCGCGGCACCCCGGGCACTGCCCCATCCATTTGGCGCTCTCATACCCGCAGGACGAGCAGAAATAGGCGGTTGTCTTTTTGGAAAGAGCCATGAACACTCCTTACGTCAGTGATGTAAACGTCAGTTCCCCGTCTTTCGCGGAGATCTGCACGGTCTCGCCGTTTTTGACCTCCCCGCGCAGGATCTTTTCGGCCAGGGCGTCCTCGATGGCGCTCTGGATGGCGCGGCGCATGGGACGGGCGCCGAACTTCTCGTCGTAGCCTTTGGCCATCAGCACCTCGCAGGCGGCTTCGTCCGCCGTGATGCGGATGCCCATCTGGTCCTCGGCGCGGCGGGAGATCTCCGCCAGCATCAGATCCACGATCTGGCGCACTTCGGCCTTGCCGAGCGCGTGGAAGACGATTACTTCGTCGATGCGGTTCAAAAACTCCGGACGGAACATCTCCTTCACTTCGTCCATGACGCGGGTGCGCATCTGCTCGTAGTCGGCCTGCGCGCCGCCCGTGCCGCCGAAGCCCAGCGTGCGCTTGCTGATGATGCCGGAGGCGCCCACGTTGCTGGTCATGATGATGACGGTGTTCTTGAAGTCGATCCTACGGCCCTGCGAGTCCGTGATGCGGCCGTCGTCGAGCACCTGCAGCAGGATGTTGAACACATCCGGATGGGCTTTTTCGATCTCGTCAAACAGCAGGATGCTGTACGGGTTGCGGCGCACCTTCTCGGAGAGCTGCCCGCCTTCGTCATACCCCACGTACCCGGGCGGCGAGCCGATCAGCTTGCTGACCGAGTGCTTCTCCATGTATTCGGACATGTCCACGCGGATCATCGCGTTTTCGGTGCCGAACAGCGCCTCCGCGAGGGCTTTGGACAGTTCCGTCTTGCCCACGCCCGTAGGCCCAAGGAACAGGAAGCTGCCGATGGGCCGCTTCGGGTCTTTTAAGCCCACGCGGCCGCGGCGGATGGCCTTGGCCACGGCGGTCACGGCGTCGTTCTGGCCGATCACGCGGCCGTGCAGCGTCTCCTCCAGGCGCAGGAGCCTGGCGGCCTCTTCCTCCTGCAGCGACTGCACCGGGATGCGCGTCCAGTCGGACACCACAGACGCCACGTCCGCCTCGTCCACCACCGGACGGGACTCCGTGCGGCGCTGCTCCCAGGCGCGGCGCTCCTCTTCGCATTTCTGACGGATGTCCGCCTGCTCGCGCTTGATCTCACCCGCGCGCTCGTAGGCTTCGGAGGCGATGGCCTCCTCCTTCTCGGTCTCCAGGCGGGCGATCTCCTCCTCCATGCCACGGATGTCCGGCGGCGTCACAAAGGCCGCCAGACGCACCTTCGAGGCGGCTTCGTCCACCACGTCGATGGCCTTGTCCGGCAGGTACCGGTCGTTGATGTAGCGCGACGAAAGCTTCACGGCCGCCGTCAGCGCTTCGTCCGTGATGGTCACGTGATGGTGGTCCTCATAAGCCTGGCGCAGGCCGTGCAGGATCTCCACCGTTTCCTCCTCGGAGGGCTCTTCCACCATGACCGGCTGGAAGCGGCGCTCGAGGGCGGCGTCCTTTTCGATGTGCTTGCGGTACTCTTCGATGGTGGTGGCGCCGATGATCTGGATCTCGCCGCGCGCCAGGGCCGGCTTGATGATGTTGGCGGCATCGAGCGCCCCTTCCGCCCCGCCGGCGCCGATGATCGTGTGCAGTTCGTCGATGAACAGCAGCACGTCGCCGGCCTCGGACACTTCGCGGATGACGTTCTTGATGCGCTCCTCAAACTCGCCGCGGTACTTGGAACCGGCCACCATACCGGACAGATCGAGCGTCACCAGGCGCTTGTCCGCGATGGTCTCCGGGATGTTGCCTTCGGAGATGCGGGTGGCCAGGCCCTCCGCGATGGCGGTCTTGCCCACGCCCGGCTCACCGATGAGGCACGGATTGTTCTTGGTGCGGCGGCTTAAGATCTGCACCACGCGCTCGATCTCGGCCGTCCGGCCGATCACCGGGTCGATGCCGCCTTCTTTGGCCAGCGCCGTCAGGTCCCGCCCGTACTGATCGAGCGTAGGCGTCTTGGTGCGGCCTTTGCCCTGCGGCATGTTCTGGCGCAGGCTGTCGCGGATCTGGTCCGGGTCCTGCCCGGCGCCGGTGTAAAGGTCCACGTACATCCGGCGGATGTCCGCGCCCAGCGTGTTTAAGAGCCTCGTGCCGCCGCAGTCGCTCTCCTTGAGCATGGCGACCAGGAGGTGCTCGGTGCCGATCAGCGCCTGGCCGGCCGAGCGCGCCTCGCGGTAGCTGGCTTCCAGCACGCGGTTGGCCTTCGGCGTGTAGCCGGAGGGTTCCTTCATATTCACATTATTGGCGGGTGCCATGTACTGGTTCATCAGCTTCAGCACCCCGTCCCGCGTGACGCCGTGCGCCTCGAGGACTTTGGCGGCCATCCCGGAGGAGACGTCCAGCAGGCCCAGGAGCAGATGCTCCGTGCCCACCGCGTCATGCCCCAGCTCCGCCGCCTCTTCGACGGCGGCGTTGATGGCCTCTCTGGCTTTGGATGTATAGCGGTCCATTCCTGTTTACTCTCCCATCATGTCCGGAAACGACGCCCGCAGATAGGCAGCCCGCAGGCTGGCCAGCTCCTCCTCGCCGGCTTCCCGGTGGTTCACCGTGCACAGCGTGGCCGGCAGGCACCCCTGCATCAGCGGCAGGAGCGAGATGGTCTTTTCCGGTTTCAGCAGCCCCAGACACTCACCCAGCCGCACGCGGCTGATCAGTTCCAGGCTTTCTTTTAACGGCAGGCTTCTGGCGTAGCGCAGCGTTCCGTAGGCGCGCCACACGGCGTCCTCCCACTGGCTGCGGCGCTTGCCCAGCTCCGCCTCGCGCAGCCGTTCTTCCTGAACGGCCAGTTCCGTCCCCACTTTGTTGACCAGCGCGATGTACTCCTCCTCGGACTGGCCGAGGGTCTGCTGGTTGTAGATGACGTAGACATCGCCGTAGTTCTCTTCTTCCGGCCCGAAGGCGTTGCGCACCGCGATGCCGAAGTGCCCCACCTCGCTCACCGTGCTGGAAAACCGTCTGGTGCGCCCGAGGATGGGCAGATGCAATATCAGATACGCCCGCATGCCGGTGCCCACGTGCGTGGGCCAGGCGGTCAGGTACCCGTACTTGTCGTCGAACGCAAACGGATACCGCTCGTTGAACCAGTCATCGGTCCGGCCGGCGCGCGCCCAGGCGCCCTCCAGGTTCTTGCCGCTCACGGACACCTGCAGGCGCAGGTGGTCATCGCCGCCGAACAGCAGCGCGATGGATTCGTCCTTGGTCAGCACCATGGAAGCCGGCTTGGTGTACTCAATGAGCGAACTGCTGATCAGGTGCCGCTCCTGCAGCGCCTGACGTGCCCTGCCTGAGAGGTCTCCCAGCTCGAACCGGTCCGCCGGCAGGTCGAACCGCCCGGTGATGCCCACGGCGGTGTCTGCCAGCTCCGCGTTCAGTTTCTTCAGGTCGCCGTCCGCCATCTTCTCCGGAAACGGAAAGCCCGCGATGTTGCGGTGCAGGCGGATGCGGCTGGCCGTCACCACGGACGTGCCGGCGCCTTCCTCGTCATACCACTTGGTCATGACTCCGCCTCCTTTTCCAGGCGGCGGATCTCATCGCGCAGGCGGGCCGCCTCCTCGTACTCTTCTTCGGCGATGGCTTCCGACAGGCGCTCGCGCAGCACCTGGATCTGCTCGGAGACGGACAGTTCCTCCGGGACAGCCGCGGCGCTCTCCGCCTCCGGCACCGACGCCGGAGTTCCCGCCATCAGCGGGCGCTTGCCCATGTGGCGGTCGCTGCCCTGGATCTTCTTGATGCCGCCGTCCATCAGGATGCCGAACGTGGAATAGCAGTCCGGGCACCCGAAGCGGCCGTTCTTGACAAACTCCGCGTAGCCCGTGCCGCACGTGGGGCATGTGACCGCCGCAAAGTCTTCTTCCGATTCTTTCTGACGGCTTCCGCCCGCCATCCCCAGGATGCCGGACAGGATGCGCACGAACGGGATCTCGTCAAAGAGAGACCCCAGTTCCGTGCTCTGGGCGCACTGCGCGCACAGATGCCGTTCCGTTACGTTGCCGTTACGCGTTTCGCGGATCACCACGTTGGCTTCCCGCTCGCCGCACTGTTCACAGAGCATCCGGACTCTCCCTTCCTTTTGTGCCTTACCGGTGCTTGATGTTCAGGATACCGATGAAGAAGCTGGCAAAGACCACTTCCAGACCGATGACCAGCAGGAGCATGGCCGGAATGGTCAGGCGCATCATGCGCTCCGGCTCCAGGGCTCCGAAACCGGTCTTGCCCCACAGCACCACCGCCACGATGGTCAGGATCAAGCCGGCCAGAAACAGCAGCAGGCCCGCCAGGATGCCTTTTTCCGTGGTGGTCTTGGCCAGGAACCGGCTGATCTTGTCCTCCGCCGGAATGAACCCGGACACCCGCGCGTAGCACTTGGTGAACATGGAGAACATGATCAGGTTGAAGCCCAGGATGACGGCCACCGCGCCGTACATCATGGTGTGGATGCCAAACACGCCCACCTCGCCGAACAGCAGCACGATCACCATGATCAGCCCCAGCAGGAAGAACAGCATGCCCGGATACAGGAACAGCCAGTTCGGGCTGTGCATCAGCAGGAACTTCAGGTGGCGCCATCCGTCGGACCAGCTGCGCAGGTGCGGCGGCTTGGAGCGTCCGTCCTTCTTGAGCGTGGTCGGCACTTCGGCGATCTTCAGGTGGTTCAGCGTGGCTTTAACCACCATCTCGCTGGCATACTCCATGCCGGTGGTCATCAGGCCCAGTTTCCGGATGGATTCGGTGTTGTATCCGCGCAGCCCGCAGTGGTAGTCGTGGATCTTGCTGGGGAAGAACAGCCTGGCCAGAAACGAGAGCACAGGGTTTCCCAGATACCGGTGCAGCGGGGGCATGGCGCCGGGCTCGATGCCGCCTTTGAAGCGGTTGCCCATGACCAGATCATACCCTTCGCGGAGTTTCTCCATGAACGGCATCAGGTGCAGGAAATCGTAGCTGTCATCGGCATCGCCCATGATCACGTACTTGCCGCGGGCGGCATTGCAGCCGCCGATCAGCGCCGCGCCGTACCCGCGCTCGGGCACCGGCTCCACACGGGCACCGCACCGCTCCGCGATCTCGCGGGAGCCGTCCGTCGACCCGTTGTCGGCGATCAGGATCTCTCCGTCCACATGGTTCTCGGTAAGAAACGTCTGTGCCTTGCGGATGCAGGTTTCCAGCGTTTCGGCTTCGTTCAGACACGGCATCAGGATAGTCAGTTCAGGCTGATGATCCATTTCCGTCCTTTCCCCTGCCGGAGCAGGTTCCGTTTATCGTTTGTGTCACAGCCGGTTGGACTTTTCGCCGGACACATAAAAGTGCATTAAGATCTTCACGATGGGCGCCGGCCAGAACCTGGCAAACATCACGGCGTCCTCTTTGGCCCGCGTGTTGTCGGTGCCGATGGTGCGCGTAGTCTCCGACCCTTCGTGGATGCGGTGATAGCTAAGCCGCCTGGTATCGTACTCAAAACTGCCGTGGAAGCGCGTGAGCCGCTCCCACAGCTGCCAGTCCAGGTTGCTGTAAAAGCCCCTCATGAACGGCGGGTCGGGCATTTCTTTGGCCACGTAGGTGACCGATGGGCAGCAGATGGGATTGCCGAAGGCAAGCGACAGGCGCTTTCCGAAGCGCGTGCCCGAAAGCGCTTTTATCCGCATGGGCAGCAGCAGGATCCGCTTGATGAGCAGCAGCTTGTTCCGGCTCACCTTCCGGCCGTTGCGGATCTCCGCGTAGTCCGTGAAATAGATCAGCGGACGGCGCGCGGCCGACAGCCTCTTCAGGCACGCCTCCAGATAGTCCGGCTCGTAGCAGTCGTCCTGGTGGGCGATGGTCACGAGCGCCGTGCCGGCGCAGGAGTACGCAAAGTTCCAGTCACCGGCAATGCCCTTCGGGCCGTCGTTCACCCGCAGCGGCAGGCCGTAGCGCTTCGCCAGCCCGGCGATGTGCTCATTGGGCGTGGAGGTGGCGATGATCACGGGTGACTTCACCGTCTGCGCCAGCAGAGACCGGATGCACTCTTCCAGATACGGGCTCTCCTTGTACGCACAGATGACCCAGGTATGGTCCGCCGCTGTCACGTTCACGCTGCCTCCTCCTTCTGTTCAGCCGGCCTTTGTTACGGCCGGTCCTCTTCTTCCAGCAGCGCCTTTAACAGTGCGCTGACGTCTTCTTCCCCCGTGGCTTCGGGCACCTTCGGCTCTTCCGCCGCCGGCTCCGCCGGTTCTTCCGGAACGTCAGCCGGCTCTTCGGAAACGGCCGGCTCTTCCGGGCTGGCCGGGGGCTCTTCCGGCTCTTCTGCCGCCGGCTCACTCACGATGGCCGCCGTGACGGCTGCCTCCGCAGCAGCGGCCGCAGACCTTCCGTAGGTGCGCCGTCCGGGCATGCGGACCTCCGGTTCTTCCAGGGCGTCCTCCTGCTCGGTCTCAGGCTCCTCATCGTCCGGCTCGTCATCGGCCGGCTCGTCATCAGGCTCATCTTCCGGCTCTTCGGCCGGCTTTTCTTTCGGGGCTTTCTTATCCGCCGTTTCTTCGGCGGCTTCCATGGCGGCCGCACCGGTCACGGCGGCGGCTGCACGCTTTCCGAAGATGCGGAACACTTCCTTCGGCGGCTCCGGTTCCAGGACGGCCTCCGGCACGGCAGCTTCGTTAGCCGCCGCTTCCGGCGCATCCAGGCTCTCGGCCGTGCTGTCCACCATGGAGTGCATCCGCTCAAAGAGCGCGGCCACCTCCGGCGTCACCTGATCGGCATCCTCTTCCGGTTCCGTTCCGTCCGGGCTGTCCGGACCATCCGGATGGTCATCCGGTTCTTCCGGCACTTTGGGCGGGTCTTCGACCGGGTGGTTCTTCACATAGACCAGCACCATGCCCAGGCAGATGGCGCCCAGCGCGATGGCCACCCACGAAAGGGCCCGGCTCTTCAGGTTCAGAACATCGGTCTGCTGCTGCCAGGCGGCTTTCTCCTCATCAAACCGGGAGCTCTGCTCCGCCAGCAGCCGTTCCGCCTCGGCCGCATCCGGCGTTGCCGTCACGGGTTCCGCGGCATCGGCCACGTACGGTGCAAACATGCCGGTGGTCCGGTGATACCGGTACCACCCGGCGGCGCCGTCCGCATTTGTCACGTACAGCAGCACTTCGTCCGGCTTGTCGGCGTTTGTCAGGCACTGCACTTCCTCGCCTTCAATGGTGAGGGAAGCCGCTTCCCAACCCTCCGGGCGCGAGGCGGCGTCTTCCAGCGGCAGCACCGTGTATTCCCCGCCGGGCTCCGTGAAGACCACCGTGGATTCCGGTACGGTCTGGGTCTCGGTCCCGGTTTCGGTTTCTGTCTCGGTCTCCGTCTCCGTTTCGGTCTCGGAGGAGGACGGCGGCTCGGTCGGCTTCTGCGTCGGCGGCTCGGTCGGCGGCTGCGTGGCCGGCGCCGGCTGGCGCGTCACGGTGATGTGATAGACGTTTTTGGTCACACCGTCCTCGGCGGTGACCACGATCTGCAGGTCGTTGGCGCCCACCTGCAGGTTTCCGTAATTGCCCACCGGCGTCCACGTAGCCCCTGCCGACACGCCCGGGTTGATGTCAAACCGGGTGGTCTCATACGGAACCGTGTAGGCCCAGGCGCCGTCCGCCACGTTGGCCTGACCCAGCGACGTGACCAGGCTGGTGAGGAAGGCCTCGGAGGATTTGGGAACTTCGGCGCGCACGGTGATCGTGGCGCTTCCAGCAGCCGGTGACAGATCACCGCCCGTCACCACGTCAAACCCCGACAGGCCCCCGATGCTGATCGTTGTCGTTCCCGGCGCGATGCAGGTGAACGTGTAGGTGCCTCCAAACGAGGGATTGTCCACGATGGCACCGCTGTTGCAGGTAAAACTGACCACCCCGCTGGCTCCGGCCAGCTGAAGGATGTTCTTGTCGTAATTCAGCGTACCCTGCGCGACAAACTGGCTGGTCTCCGGACTGCTGATGGACAGCTGCACCGTTACGGTCTGCCCCACCAGGTATTCGCCGCTGCCGCTCAGGGAAGCATTGAGCGTTCCTGCCGCGGAAGCCGGCATGAACAGTCCCTGAACCGTCATCACGGCTGCCAGCAGGAACACGATGATCTTTCTGGTTGTCTTCATTCTCTTCTCCTGTCACGGTCAGTTGGCGATGGTTTCCAGCCCCACGATATGCCGCTGCAGATAGAGCATGTCGCGGACGTTGAGTTCTCCGTTCCCGTCCAGATCGATCGCGGCAAACAGGCTGCCGCTCAGCGTTTCCAGGCCAACGATATGACGCTGCAGGTACAGCATATCCCGCACATTGACCACCCCGTCACCGGAGCAGTCTCCGTACACGACCAGATCAAACCGGGCCACTTCCTGCCCGTCCGTATGGGTGATGACCACCACCATGCCGGTGCCGGCGTTGTCCGTGCTGGACGGGATGGTGCCGTCCGCCTTCAGGATCTTCGGCGAGCAGTTTTTGCCCGTAAAGCCGGCCAGGAGCGTGGACACGCTGGTGCCCGGCTGGATGCCGTGGGCCACATTGCCGGACAGCGTCATGGTGGAGAACTGGTAGGCAGCGAGCCTGGCCAGCGTGGCCTGTTCCTCCGCGGAAAGCGTGGTCCCCTCCTCACCGGGCGCCGCGGTGGTTTCGGGCGTCTCCGGCTGCATCCGGGTGATGCCGATGCTGTAGGTGCGCACCGAACCGTTTTCGGCCTTCACCTCCACCTTGACGGTGTTGCTGCCGACGGCCAGCGGCACCTCGGCAGAGGTGTTCACGCCGTCCTGCGTGGCGGCCACACCGTTCACCGTCACCGTGCTGGTGGCGGCCAGCAGCGTAGCCTGCACCGTCACCTTGTCCATGGCGCCCGGCACGATGGTGGTGTAGCTGTCCAGCGTATCCTTGTTGAAGGCACCGATGTTCACATGACCGTCGTTAATGGTCAGGTTCTTCAGCTTGTTGTTGGGGTTGCCGTCGCCGGTCGGCCGCGGAACAGCCGTTTCGGGCATGTTCCGGTAGACCGGGATGACGAATACGAACGGCTGCTCATGGAAGTTCTCCATCCCCTGGTAGGTCTGGTAGAACCGCCTGGCCTCGCTCTCCGGCGACTGCACCGCCGTCATGTACGGGTAGTAGTAGACCGTGGTCCCGCCCGGCTGGACGTTCACCGCGAAGTGCTGCAGATATGGCGTGTTGCGGCCCATTTTGACGTAGCGGTCCGCAAACTTCTGCGCACCGCCCAGCAGCGCTTTCCAGCGGGAATCCCACCCCTCGTTCTTGGCTTCAATCAGCGCGTTGGTGTAGATCTCTTCCTTGGTGCTGCCGGTGGCGCCCATGTTGAAGTAGTTGTAATACCCTTCATACCCCGGCCAGGTGCCGGAGATCTGCCCGCCGGAACCGGCAACGCCCTGCTCGAAGCGGATGCGCGTGGCCAGCACGTAAGGGCTGATGCCCACGATCTCCGCGATCTTCATGAAGGCCTGCGCGTAGGTCAGGTCGTGCTCTTCGTCATCCCGGATGACGGCGCCGTGATCCGCCGACATGAAGGTGCCCGACAGGGTGCTTTCCGTCCCCTCGAGCGTCTGCACATCTGCGGAGTAGGTGTATTGTTCAAACTGGAAGATCTGCTCTTCGGTGAAGAAGTTGCGCGGATCCAGATAGAATTCGATGATGGCGCGGGACGCCTGGTTCCACCCGGGTTCGATCTGCACGTACTCGTTGGTGTCCCAGTTGAAGGCACCCGGCATATCGGTACCCTTCCACGAGGAGATGTTGCGCTGCTCGATCAGGTTGCGGCCGAACTGCATCTCGTTCTCCGGCCCCAGCACGTCTGCCGACCAGTCCAGCCCCGTGTCAAAGCAGATAAACCGGGCATTCGGATACTTCTCCTTAACGGCAGTTAACCCGGCCTGATAACTGGCCGGGAACTGAGAGATATCTGCCGGATACCTCGACTGTGTAACGTTGTAGGTGGCAGCGATGGCTGCCAGAGGCGGCAGCACAGCCGCCGCGGCCAGAAAGACCGCGGCAGCTGCAGCCACTGCCCGTTTACCGAACTTCATAGTGGCATTATCCTCTGTTCTCTTTGACCGTGTCCGTATCGATGCGCGTGGTGGCCTCGTTCAGGCGGTGCGTCAGGACCGCCGGCTTGGCCGGGCGGGACGGACGGGCCGCGGCCGGCGCCTCGGCGGCGCCCATGCGGCTCACTTCGCGCTCCAGGCCTTTTTCGATGGCGGACAGATCCACCTCGGGAACACCCGCGGAAGAGGCCCGCAGGTCCTCAACGTTCAGCCGCGGAGCTGCCGGAGCCACGAAGGAAGCTTCTTTCCCACCCGCGCTCCGATCTTTCCGGCCTTGATCAGCCGCCGAATACGCTTGGCGACCGCTTCCGAAGAGCTCTTCTTCGTCGTCTTCGTCATCGAACTCATCCTCCTCGAAATCATCGTCGGGGACGGCCGGCGCCGCGCCGTACAGCGGGCGGAACACGTCAAACTCACGGCGTGCGGACGGACGTTCCGTTTTGGTCTCCGGCAGCGGATCCGGGGTGTCCTCGTACAGGGACGCCTCTTCCGCCGGTGCGGGAGCGGGTTTCTCCTCTGCGCGCGGCGCTCTGGCGGGCGCTTCTCTTCTCACCGGCTTCCCGGCGGCCTGACCGCGGGAGACGGGCGGATTCTTGGGCGGGTTGGGCCCTGCCGGAACGGCCGGATGGCGTCTGCCGCCGCGGGTGGCGGCCACGATCAGCGCGATGACCAGCGCCAGGATGACCACGGCTGCCGCGATGACCACCCACATGGGCAGGACCACGTCACCGGACTTGACGCTGCCGATGTCCACGAACGGGAACAGAGACCCGTCGGACTGGCGGTAGTAGGCCAGCGCCGGATCCGCGCCGTTCTCGCCGGCGTAGGTCAGATACAGATCCGGATTGGCGGTGCTGCGGTAGCACGGGACGGAATAGCCCTCTACGGCCAGCGTGGTCTTCTTGAAGCCCGCCGGGATGGCCGTGCCCTTCGGAATGGTGGTGATGTACCACTCGGACGCGTCGACCGTCATGGTGAAGCCCGTCACCTGGTCGCCGGCTGCCGTGGACTCCGCCTGCGTGGAAGGCTGCGTCTCTTCCGCCGCGCGGATGACATGCAGCACGTAATCCTTGACCGAACCGTCGGAGCCGGTCACGCGGACCGTCACGATGTTCTCGCCGATGGCCAGCTGGTCATACCCTTCCACCACGTAGGTGGCGGCGGCATCCGCCGTCACGGCGTTCACGCCGATGCGGGTCACGTCGGTGGCGACATTGACGGTGTAATCCGTCACATTCGGCTCAAAGACGATGGGCACGGGCGTGACATCCAGCGATACCAGATCCGCCGGCGACAGATCATCGCCGCTGAAGGTGGGGCCGGGCTCCGCCGGCTGCGTGGCCGGGGCATCCGTGGCGGCCGGCTGCGTGGCCGGCGTTTCCGCCACCCCTTCGATGTGGATATGGATGGACTGCGTGGTGACGGTGCAGGGGATCTCCTCCCCGTTCGTGTTCATCAGTTTCACGGACTTGACGGTGACGTCCGTATCCCCCTGACCGACGGCTTCAAACTTGAAGACTTCGCGGAAGATGGCGGAGCCGACGTCGCCGGTCCCCCAGAAGATGGAGCCGGGGTGCGTGTAGCCGCCGTTGTCCGTAAATTTCAGGATGTTCGTATCGAAATCGATGGTGAAGACGGTGCCGTCCCCCAGCGGGACATCGCTGCTGCCGGAATTCAGGACCACGCTCACCGGGACGATCTCGCCCTGTTTGGCTTCGGTCTTTTCGGCCGTCATCTCAAGCACACCGCCGTCCGCAAACGACCGCCCTGCCGGGACGGCGATACAGATGGCCACCAGGCAAAGGGCCAGCAGTGCTGCCGCCCATCTTCCGGATTTCCGATTCATAGGATGCTTCCTCCCCTGCGTGAAACTTCCCTTCCGCCGTATTCGTCTTCCGGCGGCGGGACGCACCTTAAGTTACTATTGTACTCATCCTGCCGCGGTGCGTCAAGCGGACAGTCGGCCAAAGAACCGGGCCGCTTCGCTGACGGCGTCGGCCGCTTCCTCCATGCCTTCGGTGATGCCCATGATCACGATGCCCGCGATCACGAGGAAGATCATCAGGTAATGCGCCTTCGAGAGCTTTTCCTTTAAGAAGATGCGGCTCCACAGCACGGACGCCACACAGTAGGACGAGATCATGGGCGCCGCCAGCGCCAGGTGTTCGGTGTCCGCGATGGCGTATATGTAGGCGAACTGCCCCGCCGTCTCGAAGATGGCGCCCGTGTACTTGGGGAACTCCTGCTTCGGGATCAGGCGGTCCTTCCTGATGATGACCACGTAGATGAAACTGAGCAGCCCGGCCGCCAGGAACGTCAGCTCGTAGGCGACGTTCGCGGAATCCTCGTCCAGCACCTCCAGCACGCGGTTGTCGGCAAAGGTGCCGGCCGCATCCAGCAGGCAGTAGGCGATGGGCAGCGCCAGCGCCAGAAAACTCTTGGCGTAAATGAAGTTGCCTTCCTTCTGCCGCTCCAGGCGCAGTTCGTCGTCCTCGCGGGATTCCACCACGCCCAGGCCGATGGCGCCGATGCACACCAGCGCCACCGCGATGAGCGTGGGCGCGCCCATATCCTGCGGGCCGTCGATGATGAGCGCCGTGATGGCCACCAGCGCGCCCGAGGCGTTGCAGATGGGCGAGGAAATGGACAGCTCGATGTAGCGCAGGCCCAGATACCCCAGCGTCATGGAGCCGATGTAGAGCAGCGAAACGGGAAGATAGGTGCGGATGACATTCCAGGATATGGGGACTTTCCCGACGAAGATCTCGCAGGCGGCGTGCAGGCCCATGACCGTGCCCACCGCGATGACCATCTTCAGAAAACTCAGCTTATCCTCTCTCCCGCGGCAGCCGATCTTTGAAAACAGATCGGAACCGCTCCAGCACAACAGTGCGATCAATGCCAGCCAGAACCACATATGACTTCCCGTCTCTCTCCGTATTGTTTATTCGCCGCGCCCCTCGATGAGCTTGCGGCCGATGTCCGTGCGCATGTACTTATTCTCAAAGCGCACCAGTTTCGCAGCCTCGTAGGCCGCGTCGCGCGCCGCGCGAAGCGTCTTCCCGAGCGCCGTCACGCCGAGCACGCGCCCGCCGTTGGTCACGATGGCGCCGTCTTTCACGGCCGTACCCGCGTGGAACACGAAGGCATCCTTGCGGCCCTTAAACTGCTCCAGGCCGGTGATCGGGAAGCCTTTTTCGTAGTGTTCCGGATACCCGTCGGAGGCCAGCACCACGCAGACGGCGGCGTTGTCCTCAAACTGCAGCTCCACCTCGTCCAGACGCCCGTCCACACAGGCTTCCATGACTTCCACCAGGTCGTTCTTCATGCGCGGCAGCACCACCTGCGTCTCCGGATCCCCGAAGCGCGCGTTGAACTCCAGCACGCGGGGGCCGGCCGGCGTCAGCATGAGGCCGAAGAAGATCACGCCCACGAACGGGCGGCCTTCGGCGCGCATGGCGTCCACGGTCTTCTGGTAGATGTGGTGGCGGCAGAACTCGTCCACCTCCGGCGTGTAGTTGGGGCTGGGCGAAACCGTGCCCATGCCGCCGGTGTTCAGGCCTTCATCGTTGTCCTTCGCGCGCTTGTGGTCCTGCGCGGAGGTCATGATGCGGATGGTCCTGCCGTCCGAGAACGACAGCACGGAGACCTCCGGGCCGGTCAGGAACTCTTCGATGACGATGCGGTTGCCGGCGGAGCCGAATTTTTTGTCCATCATCAGCTCGCGCACGCCGTCCCGCGCCTCTTCACGCGTCTGACAGATCAGCACGCCCTTGCCGAGGGCCAGGCCGTCGGCCTTTAAGACCATGGGCACCGGCATGTTCTCCACGCAGGCCAGCGCCTCCTCGGGCGACTGGCAGACCACGTAGTCCGCCGTGGGGATGCCGTAGGTCTTCATCAGATCCTTGGAGAAGGCCTTGGAGGCTTCCAGGATGGCCGCGTTGGCGCGCGGCCCGAAGGTGCGGATGCCGGCCGCCTCAAAGGCGTCCACGATGCCGGCCGCCAGCGGGTCATCCGGCCCGATCACGGCCAGACCGATCTCTTTTTCCCTGGCAAACGCCACGAGCTTGTCAAATTCCATCACGCCGATGGGCACGCACTCGGCCACTTCGGCGATGCCGGCGTTGCCGGGCGCCGCGTACAGCTTGTCACAAAGGGGGCTTTCGGCGATCTTCGCCGCCATGGCGTGCTCTCTTCCGCCGCCGCCTACGACCAAAATGTTCATTCCGCGTCCTCCTCTTCGATGATGACATGCCCATTTTCAATATGCACCCGGCCCGCCGCGATCAGGCCGATGGCCTGCGGCAGCAGTTCCCACTCCGCCTCTTCCATGACGCGGCGCTGCAGGATCTGCGGGGTATCGCCGTTTTTCACCGCCACGGCCTTCTGCAGGATGATGGGACCGGTATCCGTCCCCTCATCCACAAAGTGCACGGTGGCGCCGGTCAGCTTCACGCCGCGCGCCAGGGCGGCCTCGTGCGGCTTGAGCCCGTAGAAGCCTTTGCCGCAGAACGCCGGGATCAGCGCCGGATGGATGTTGATGATCTTTCCGGCGTACCGGCGGATGAGCTCGGCCGGCTGGATGACCAGGCACCCGGCCAGCACGATCAGATCCGGGGCCACCTCGTCACAGGCGGCCAGCCAGTCGCGGTTGAAGTCCGCACGGTCCGCGTAGTCCTTGGGGCAGACGACTTTGCCCTCCACGCCGGCAGCCGCCGCGCGGTCGAGGGCCTTCACGCCCGGATTGTTGGAGAGCACACGGACGATCTGTACGTTTTTCAGCGTCCCGTCGGCGACGCGGTCCAGGATGGCCTGGAGGTTGGTGCCGCCGCCCGAGACCATGACCAGGACTCTCAGCATACGGTCACACCTTTCTCGCCCTGCACCACTTCGCCGAAGACGAAGGCCTTCTCGCCCGCCTCGGAAAGCGCCACCAGGGTGTTCCGGACATCGTCCGGGGAGACCGCCAGGACCATGCCCACGCCGCAGTTGAAGGTGTTGTGCATCATCCTGTCGGAGAGCTGTCCTTCGCGCTGCAGCATGTCAAAGATGGCCGGACGGAAGTAGCGGTCCGTGTGCACCACCGCGTGCGTGCCGTCCGGCAGCATGCGCGGGATGTTCTCGTAGAAGCCGCCGCCTGTGATGTGGCTGCACCCCTTGATGGTCACGCCGGCCTGGCGCACCGCGCGCAGGGCCTTGACGTAGATCTTCGTGGGAGCCAGCAGCGCCTCGCCCAGCGTCTTGCCCAGCTCGTCGTAGTAGGTGTTCAGGGATTCCGGCGTCATCTCGAAGACTTTGCGCACCAGCGAGAAGCCGTTGGAGTGCACGCCCGAGGAGGCGATGCCGATGAGCGTATCGCCGGGCTTGATATTCTCGCCGGTGATCAGGTTCTTCTTGTCCACGATGCCCACGGCGAAGCCGGCCAGATCGTACTCATCCTCCGGATAGAAGCCCGGCATCTCGGCGGTCTCGCCGCCGATCAGCGCGGCGTCCGACTGCACGCACCCATCGGCCACGCCGGAGACGATCGATGCGATCTTTTCCGGGACGTTCTTGCCGCAGGCGATGTAATCCAGGAAGAACAGCGGCTCACCGCCCGCGCAGGCGATGTCGTTGACGCACATGGCCACGCAGTCGATGCCCACGGTGTCATGCCTGTCCATCAGGAAGGCCAGTTTCAGCTTGGTGCCGACGCCGTCCGTACCGGACACGAGCGTGGGCTCTTCCATTCCGGCAAAGCCTTTGAGGGAGAACGCTCCCGAGAAGCCGCCGATGCCGCCGAGCACTTCCGGACGCATGGTCCTGGCCACGTGCTTTTTCATCAGTTCCACTGCCGCATAACCGGCTTCGATATCCACTCCCGCGCTCTTGTAATCCATACGATCTCCTTATATAAGTGTGCTGTTGGTCGTAACAGGTGCCAGCCTGTCTTACATCTGCTTCTGATATTCTTTCCAGCCGATCTCCTGCAGCCTGGCGGATTTGGCTTCCACCGCCCTGCCGAGGTCGGCCGTGTACGCCTCCAGACGGGCGGACAGCGCCTCGTCCGAGACGGCCAGGATGCGGGCCGCCAGCAGCGCCGCGTTGGCCGCGCCGTCAATGGCCACGGTAGCCACCGGGAAGCCCGAAGGCATCTGCACGATGCTGTACAGGGAATCCACACCGCCGAGTGCCGGGGTCTTCACCGGCACGCCGATGACGGGAAGAGAGGTGTAGGCCGCGATCACGCCCGGCAGGGCCGCCGCTCCGCCGGCGCCGCCGATGACCACTTTGAGACCTCTATCCTTGGCGGTGCGGGAGTACTCCTCCAGTTTCTGCGGGGTGCGGTGCGCCGAGATCACGGAGAACTCATACGGGATGTCCAGCTTTTCGAGCATGGCCGCGCACTTGCCCATCACGGGCAGATCCGAATCGCTGCCCATCACGATACCTACCAGTGGTTTCATATTTCCTCCTCCCCGCCGGTCAGTACCCGGCGGTTGTCATGCCTGAACCAGTAAACGGCCTCGGCCATCTCCTTTGAGCGCACGGAACGCCCCGCCCCGGGAAGCTGCGCGCAGCCGTACAGCTGCAGGAACAGTTCCTCATAGAGGACCGTCAGCTCCTCCCGCTCCTCTTCCGGGCGGGAGGAAAGGCCTGCCATCTCATCTCCGATCTCCGTCAGCAGCGCCTCCGCGCGGCCTTCTTCCGGGAAGGCAACCTCCGGGACCCGGCCGGTCAGGTAATACTCGGCCCACCCGTCAAACCAGGCGGACAGCCAGGCGTTCTTCTCCTCGCCCGGGACCTCTCGGATGCGCTCTTCGGCGAGTGCTCTTCGCTCGGTGAGCCACTCTCTTTCTTCTTCGGTCATGCCCATAGTGCCAGCGCCTCCCGCAGGCCGGACACATAGAGCAGCACCGGCATGAGGGTCAGCGCCGCCTCGGCGGCCATCAGAAACACCCCCAGCCAGAACGGCTCCGCCCGGCGGATCACGCTTTTTACGGCAAGGATGAGCCCGGCGATGGCCAGACCGAACGCCGCCATGGCCGGCAGCGCCAGCCAGTAGCCGCCCGTGCCCTCCGCCTTCCACGAAGACGCGAAGGCGATGAGCCAGAGCACGATCTCGGCGCCGAACAGAATGCTCACGAGGATGAGCGTTCTGTCCCACCCCTGCTTTGTCTTTTCAACAATGGCCATGGCTTACCGCACGCCGTACAGGCGGTAATACTCGTCGATGGCGGCCATGATCTCATCGTCGATGACCACGCGGCCGTTCACCTCGCGCCCGTAGAGGTGCTCGATGACTTCCTTCATGGTGACGATGGCGCGGATCTTAATGCCGAACTGGTCCTGCAGCTCGTCGATGGCGCTCTTCTCGCCGGTCCCGCGCTCGCAGCGG
>CAMJGH010000047.1 GCA_946405185.1 uncultured Lachnospiraceae bacterium | reverse complement strand
CTCTCCACGTTTTTATAGATGATCAGCCCGCCGGGCTGTAAGGTGTTCACGAACACCGGGAGGTCGGCGTCCTCGGAAGACCAGCCGGCAAACACCTCGCCGGAACCGCCGCACTCCTCACAAAGCGGGTCATAACCAAGCTTGCATGCGCCGAAATAGCCGCCGTGCGCCCCCGCATAGAGGACTTCCAGCCAGAAATGCGCGCGATCGGTATGCTCCAGCAGCGAACTGCCGTTGATATTTTCATCCATTGACCGGAAGAATCCCGCCAGCCAGGCGTCTTCACCGGTAAATTCCACCTTCTTTACATAGATCGGGGAACGGCTTTCCCCCACATAGTAAGGGATGCCAATGGGAGCTTCCTGCGGAGCCAGCGTGATCTCGCCGATGGCAAAAAAGTGCGTGATCACAGGCGCCAGTGTCCCGGTATAACGGTCATAGCGGCTGGTGGCATTATTCCAGGCGGCGCCAAAGCCAAACGCCATCCCGCCGGGGCCTTCGGCAAACTCCCTGCCGGCCATGATCCCCAAACCGGAACAAGCCTCACATTCCGCAAACAGAGGTTCCGCCGTGTTCTGGGCAATGTAAAGCGTCCCGTCGCCGTTGTCCTGCACTTCCAGGCGATACCCATAGACGGCTGCGTCATAGACTACCGTCTGATCCCTCCCTTTCACCTCACGGATGGCAAACCGGAACTCCCTGCCGATATCCGTCTCGTCAAAGTTCAGCGCGGGGATGTCTTCCGGTGTAAAGCTGATGCTCCCGTCCGCCGTATTGGTCACGGTAACGGGGGTTCCGTTGATGTCCGGGACCGGCTGTCCTTCTTCATCCAGCAGTTCGAAGGTAAACTCCCCTTCTTTCAGTTTCCGTCCCTGCAGGTCTTTCCAGGCGCGCAGGGTGATGTTTCCGGCGGCATGATATTCGTTCGTAAAGTCAACGCTGTCCGTTTCGGCCTCGTCATGGGTATGGTAAACAGCCGTCACCTGCAGGGTGCCGTCGCCGTTGTCCTTCACCGTCACTTCCACGGTGTAAACCGTCTCATCGTACGTGTAGCCGGGCTTTTCGGTGTTGGTCTCCACGATGCGGTACACGTAAGGCTTGCCGGTTTCCGCCTGCCGGCTGGCGTCCGCCTGCGTATAGCGGATGGCACCGAACGTCACCGCGGCCTGTGAGAAGGCGATGGTGCCGTCTTCCCGGCGCTCCACGGTATCCGGCCGGCTGTTGGAAGCCGTGCGGATGAGAACGCCCTCTCCTTCCGGATTGGAAGTCACGTCATAGACGCTGAAACGGAACTGATAGGACGTCAGCTCGCGGTTGGTCAGCGTCTTTTCTGCCGCCAGTTCCAGCTGCCCGGCTGCGGCATAGGTGTTGGTGAAAGCTGCCACGGCCGTCTGGTTGGGCCTGATGATGCCCGATGTTCCGGAAGACGACGTCAGCGTGAAGCCGGGGACCGATGCCTCGGTCACGGTATACTGAACGTATTCCGGGATCTCCTTCACGTGGATCCGCTGACCGCCCTTTATTGTGACCGTGCTGTCACACGTGACGGTGCCGGAAGAGACGGTTTCCTCCCCCTCCAGCACGTCGTAGGCAAACTCCTCTGTGACAGGCTTGTCGTCATCGCCGTCCTTAACGGTAAAGCGGAAGGTAAAGGTGAACGTCTTCTCCTGCGAGACCGCCGTGGTGCCCAGAACGGTCTTGTCCACCGCCAGATCACCGTACGGATGGTAGGTGTTGACCATATCGAACCCGTCCAGCTCCCGGATATAGGACTGCCCGGCCGTCTCGGTGATGCGCTCCTCCACCGTATAGACGATCTCCTCACCGTTCTCGTACTTGAAGAGGTTTTCGAATGCGTAGTTCCACGAGCCGTCCGATGCCTGCCTCATAGCTTTCTGGGCGTGGAACACCCCGTTGGCATACAGATAGACGTAGACGGTGGTCGGCCGTACCGACGCCGAATCCCCCACCCAAGTCTTCGTGCCTTCGATGCGGGTGCGCTCCGGCTCGTGCGTATTGGTGACGATGGCTTCCTCTCCGTTCATGCGGGTGGACGGCGTATAACCCTCCACGCCGTCCTCGGAGACGGTATAGCGGATCTTTTCGCCCTCCGGCGTTGTGTAAGGAAGGTGCTCGAATGCGGCTGCGAAATTCCCTTCCGCAGTGCCCACCGCCGTCCTGCCGGTATCGCTGCCGTCCGCCAGCAGACGATAGGTGACGGTGTCCGGGCGCAGGCCGTCGCGGTCATTATCGTCGTTCCAGACTTTGGTCACGGAGATGCTGTAATCCTGCAGCCCCACCTTGGTATAGTCCTTACGGACAAAGTTGTCGCTGTCAGCCGCTCCGGATTCGGCATCCACCGATGTGCAGAGCAGATAGGCGTTGTTGTAGGCGTGGGCTTTCTGCTCCACGTAAGCGGCAGCCGCTTCGCCTTCCGGTGCGCGCATGCTGATCACGGCCATCACGGATTCCATCGGGTGCAGTTCAAAATCCGTCCCGTCGGCGCGCTTGCTGCAGTCGATGGCGACTGCCTTCACATCAGCCAGACTGCCGGTGTAAGAAGCTGCCGGGATCCAGATGCTTTGGTCTGCCAGATTGACGTTGGTGGTATTGGCGCTGTTGGGATGGCTTTCATCGGAAAGCCGGAGATTGACGATGGTGCTGTAATACACGACCGGCGCGCAGCCTTTTTCGACCAGCTGAGACACATCCACACCGGTAAACGTGCCCTGCCAGCGGGGTGCCCCGACATCAGCCGGATCGTTGCCTTCAGACGCCACGAAGTTCTCCAGGGAGTCGTACAGGATCATATCCTTAGAGATGGTCTGGGTGTCGCTCATCATACGCAGGCGGTACTGATAGACGCCGCCTGTGTACACCACGCGCTCATCCTCATAGGTGCCCATGGACCAGACGCCGTCGCGGTTGGTCATGACATCCTTTGAAAGCGATGTTCTGGCCGCCGACTCGAAGTCAAATTTGGTCCAGGTGCCGGCATACACAAAACTCTCATGGTCATGCGCGGGGTTGAGGTCTGTCATGTACGTCTTCTCAGTCTCACCGGAGAAGGCGCTGCCTGTAGACACGTTCCGGCCTGTGTGAGGATCGTCCGGCTCGCCCGTATACTTCGGGATGGTGCCGATCACCTCGTTGTCGCTCTCAAACGAGATGACATTGTGCACGCGGTCACCGTAGTCGTTCATCTCGTCGAAGCCGTAATAGGCGTCAAAACTCATGCGCAGCACGTCCTGGTAATAGCGCATGTCGCCGGACGTGTAGAGCGTCGGAACGGGCGTCAGGCCACACTCCACCACCAGCAGCGTCCGCCCGGAACCCTTGTAATTTTCCACTGTATAGACGTTTTTGACGGTATCGCCCGTGCGGAGCCTTACGGTTTCCGGCAGCGGCACCATGCCCTTTGGCAGCAGGTCACGCCACGTGCCGCCGGTCTCCGCGATCAGCTCCCCGTCCGCGATAGCCTGCTGGTAGGTCTTCAGGTCATTGATGACGGAGCGCTCTTCCACCGTGGCAGTGTAGGTGATCTTCACCCGGCGCTCGCCGTAATCCACGTTGCGGACGGACCAGGAGGAAGATTTGGAGGGCACGGCCATGGTGTCCGTCGTGTAGCCGCGCAGGCTGTCATACCCGTCTTTGGAGATGGTCACGACGTGATCGCCCGTATCGGCCCGGCTGACCACCATCGTGGAACCGTTCCAGACTTCCATGCGCGGGTTGTAAGAGTCTTCAAAGGCGGCCCGGACGGAAGCCGTCAGGCTGTCCGTGGCACGGAGTTTCACCACCGGACGCACATCGTACTTGATGGCAGCTACGGCTGCCGTGGAGACCACGGTGCGGAAGGTTTCGGTATCTGCCGGCACGGCTACCACCGCGCCTGAGGAGGCGCCGGAAACCAGCGTGACCGCCATGCTGCCGCTCTTCCAGGAGGCTGTGGCCCAGTCTTCCCACGCCCCGTTCCTGAAGATCTGCAGGGTGATATCCGGGATGTGTGTCCTGTCGGTATCCGTACTGTACAGGAATGTCCCGTCGCCGGCGTACAGCGCCGACCACGAGCCGTCCGGATTGATGTTGTGCGGCACACCCGTGTAAATACGCGGGTCCGTAAACTCCACCGACACAAACTCATAGTCCTCAAAGACCTTCAGCGGTGTGCCGGTGCGGCCGATGCGGATGCCCGTATCCGCCGTGATCATGGTGACGGGACGGCGGAAGTAGTTGCTGATGATGCGGGCAGACAGCTCGTTGACCGGCGGCTGCGGGTCGTACGTCCACGGCATGATGTAACCGACGGTTTCGATGGTGTAGGAAAGTTCCACATCCTTCCCGTCGCGCAGCTGGTTCATGCCGGCCGGATAGATGCCGTAATACCCGTTTCCGTCCAGGAAGCGGTCCGAATAGGTGCTGGAACTGTAGTGGGTATAGTTGTTCGGCTTGTGATCATTGCCGTTCTTGAACACCATGAAATGCCCGTCCGGATCCTGCCATTTGGGCATGGTAAAGCGCCAGACCGTCTGCGCGCTGACAGTCTGCTGCGTGACCAGCTGCGGGTCATCACCCGCGGCCGGGTCGCGCTCGGTCACGGTGATGGTGGCGCTGTTGTGGAAGGTATAGTCGGTATCCTCCTCAAACCGACTGAACGGGTAGGCCGAGGAGAAGTAATAATAACTGGTAATGCCCGAGTCATACCCCGTATAGACCGCCGGGCGGTTCAGTTCACGGCCGTCTTCGGAGGTAGCATTGATGAGGAATCCGCCATACTCATCCGGAATGAAATCCGTCACATCCATGGTGTAGTACTGGTTGGCGGTGCGATAGCCCCATACGTACCAGTCCACCTTGACGTAGTACTCTTCGCCCGGCACGCGCTGGCTCGCCGGGATGGACGAAGCCGGCACGATCTGTCCGCTGCGGTACACGCGCTTGGAGTCCGACGTCAGGCGAGCCTCGGTGTCAAAGACGGCCGTCAGTTCGTTGGACGTCAGGCCGATCAGACTTCCCTTGTGAGTGACCACTTCGATCGTGGCAGAGAACGGAGCCGATCCCTGCATGTCCACCATGTCATGCGGCGTCAGTTCATAGATGCCGAACTGGATATAGCCCTTGGTGGCGGCGCTCATGGTCTTGGTGTTGGTCAGTACGAAGGAATCCCCCACCTTTTTCCAGTTGAAATCGCCTTTGGTGGACGGATCTTCCGGGTATGGGATGACCATGTAGCCGCAGTCCTTCCCGAACCGGTCCATAAAGATGGACGCCGGGACGGTGATGACAATGTCGCCCGGCTCGTAGTTGTGCTCACCGGACAAGGCATAGTTGATCTGCAGGCGCACGCTCTGGTCATTGTCGCCTGCCGGCCGGATGTAAAGATGGGAGGGATCCCCGTCGTCGACGGTATCCTGTGTGATCCATTTGGCCGAAATGTTCTCGATCTGCGTGTCATCCGCCTGCCGCGGGAGCCCGGCAGGCTCTTCGGGCTCCGTGCTGCCGGCTTCCCCGTCGGCACTTCCCTCCTCCGCAGCAAACAGCTGCTGACCGGCCTTTGAGGCCATGGGCATGGTCACTCCGGGAACCGCCAGCAGCGCACGCGTGGCCGTGATCTGGTCAGCGGCGGCCGCTCCCTGAACATCGGCCGCGCTCAGATCGCGGCTGACGATATAATCCGCACCCGCAGAGGCCTCTTCGGCAGAAGAAGGAACTATCGGCTGAGCAGGCGTTTCTGCCGGCTCGGTTTCCGAAGCCGGCTCTTCCGGGACAGCGGAGGTTTCCGGCTCCGCCGTGGTCTCTTCGGGAAGAGTTTCGGTCATTTCTTCCTGTACAGCGGTTTCCGTTTCTTCTTCCGATGCGGTTTCTTCCGCGGCGGTTTCCGTTTCCGTCTCTGAAGCGGGAACTTCCACAGCGGTATCCGTTTCCGGCTCCGCAGCGGATCCTTTGGCGGCATCTTCGGCATGGGGAGCGGTTTCCGCCTCCTCTGACGTTTCCGGTTCGAGGACCGCTTCTTCGGTTTGCCATTCGGTGGGATCTGCAGAAGTTTCCGTGTTCTCAAACGCTTCTGCTTCGCTCGTGATCCGATCATTCTCCGGCTCGGACACCTCCCCGGGAGCCGCCGTTTCTTCCGGTGCTTCTATCACCTGGATCACGTCCTCCCCTTTGGTTTCCGGGACGGTTTCCGTCTGTACGGGCAGCGGGGTGATATCTGCGTCCGCCAGCGTTGTCAGGCTGCCGGATAACATCATAATGGCCGCCAGAATACCGGTTGCCGCGCGTCTGAATGTCCTGTGGCCTTCCTGTCGTGTCATGATCGCTCCGTTTCCAACCGTCGTGCGGTTTCTATAAAAACCGGTCATCCTTTTGACAACCAAATAATGGAGACAATTTAACTTTTATATATTACCATTTATCAGTATTACTGTCAATTTAATGGCTATGAGAACCGTTTTTTTCAGGAAGGCTCGTCGTGTGACAGTACCTGATCCGCCTCTTGCCTCTCTTTATACTTCCACAGCCGTCAACAAAACCGTCAAAGCCGACTTTCTCTTGTCAGTTTCTTCAAGTTGCGCTATACTGACCCTATTACTGGAAATCCATGGAAATTCAAGGAGTCTCGTGTCATGATCGCCGTACGCCTTCCGGACCTTCGGACCATCACCAGCCTGCTCTTCGCCCAGAATACGTTTGACCGCTTCCCGCTGTATGAGGCATCCTTCCTCACGCGGTGCTCGTTCTCCATTGACGGCTACCGCAATGCGGAGTTCTTCACGGAGGAAGAAAACGCCGCCGCGGCGGAGGAATACACGCTCTGGCAGGACCTGAAGCCCCTGGCCTACTCCATCATCAAAGGCAAGAGGCTGCCGCTGCGCTTCAAGGTGGTGCTGCGCGCGCCGAAGGATGTCATCCGCAAGCTCCTCGCCGAGTCGGACACCGCGTTCGTGGAGGAGCAGGTGGAAAGCCTGCACATGATCTTCACCTACAAGGCGGGGGAACTGGTCTGCACCACCGGCAGCTCGTTCCGGGTGTTCACCATGGACCGGTCGCTGGACAAGCTGTGGGATGCCTGGGTGCTGCGGTTTCTGGACGGCAACGGGATCAAGACCGAGGAAATGTAACAAGTCATCCCGAGCAGAGCGAGGGATGCCCTATTATAAAGAATCTGTGAATTCTGTTAGCACTCGCGCTTTGCGAGTGCTATTTTTGTTGACTTGCGCATCGGTTAGCGATAGAATGGCGGGGTGTGAAAACATGTCATCCTGAGGGAGGCCTAAGGCCGAGTCGAAGGATCTCCTCTTTTCGTGGGATCCCTCGCTGCGCTCGGGATGACGATCAAGGAGGCAATTTCATCATGGAAACCAGACAGGGAAACCTCTCCATCAACAGCGAGAACATCTTTCCCATCATTCAGAAATGGCTCTACTCTGACCGCGACATCTTCATCCGCGAGCTCATCTCCAACGGGTGCGATGCCATCAGCAAGCTGAACAAGCTCTCCCTCATGGGCGAGTACACCCTGCCGGAGGAATACGCGCCGGCCATCCAGGTGGAGGTCAACGATGAGGAAAAGACCATCTCCTTCACCGATAACGGGCTTGGCATGACCGCCGACGAGGTGGACAAGTACATCAACCAGATTGCCTTCTCCGGTGCGAAGGATTTCCTGGAGAAGTACAAGGATAAAGCCACCGAAGACCAGATCATCGGCCACTTCGGCCTGGGCTTCTACTCCGCCTTCATGGTGTCGGACCGCGTGACCATCGACAGCCTCTCCTGGCAGGAAGGCGCCGAGGCCGTGCACTGGGAGTCGGATTCCGGCATGGATTTCTCCATGGAGGCCAGCGACCGCACCGAGGTGGGCACCACCATCACCCTGTACTTAAACGATGACGCCGCGGAGTTTGCCAACGAGTTCCGTGCCCGTGAGATTCTGGACAAGTACTGCGCGTTCATGCCGGTGGAGATCTACCTGCGCAAGGCCGGTGCCGAGCCGGAGTACGAGGAGGTGGAGACTGACGAGAAAGACGCCGAAGGCAAGCCCGTCAAAGAGAAAGTCCTGAAGGCTCCCACGCCGGTCAACGACATCCATCCGCTCTGGACCAAGCACCCCAACGACTGCACGGATGACGAGTACAAGGATTTCTACCGCAAAGTCTTCAATGACTTCAAGGAGCCGCTCTTCTGGATCCACCTGAACATGGACTACCCGTTCAACCTCAAGGGCATCCTGTACTTCCCGCGCATCAACATGGAGTACGAAAGCATTGAGGGCACCATCAAGCTGTACAGCAACCAGGTGTTCATCGCGGACAACATCAAGGAGGTCATTCCGGAGTTCCTGATGCTCTTAAAGGGCGTCATCGACTGCCCGGACCTGCCGCTGAACGTCTCCCGCTCCGCGCTGCAGAACGACGGATTCGTGAAGAAGATCAGCGACTACATCAGCCGCAAGGTGGCCGACCGCCTCACCGGGATGTTCAAGACCGAGCGTGAGAATTACGAGAAGTACTGGGACGATATCAACCCGTTTGTGAAGTTCGGATGCCTGCGCGATGAAAAGTTTGCCGACAAGATGAAGGACGCGCTGATCTTCAAAAACATCGACGGCAAGTATCTGACGCTGGATGACTGCCTGGAAGAGAACAAGGAGAGCCACGAGAACACCGTCTTCTATGTGACCGACGAGAAGGAGCAGGCCAGCTACATCCACATGTTCCGCGAAGCCGGGCTGGATGCCGTCATCCTGAAGCACGCCATCGATCAGCCGTTCATCTCGCAGCTGGAAGCCAAACACGAAGGTCTGAAGTTCCTGCGCATCGATGCCGATCTGACCGACGGCTTCAAGGCCGAAAGCGATGAGGAAGAACTGAAAAAGAACACCGACGCCCTGGCGGAGGTCTTCAAGCGCACGCTGGCGCTGGAAAAGCTGAACGTGAAGGCGGAGAACCTGAAGAACGAAAAGATCGCTTCGCTGATCACGGTGACCGAAGAAAGCCGCCGCATGGCCGACATGATGAAGATGTACGGCATGAACGATATGGGCGCCTTCGGCGGAAGCGGCGAGACGCTGGTCCTGAACACCGCGCACCCGCTGGTGCAGTACCTCCTCTCCCACCCGGAGGATGAATCTGCCGAAACCATCAGCCGCCAGCTCTATGACCTGGCGCAGCTGGCCCACGGGACGCTGCCCGCAGAGCGCATGAACGACTTCATCGCCCGCACCAACGAGGTAATGATGCTGCTGACCAAGTGAAATGGTTAGAATGAAGCACCCCCGGCCATGGCCGGGGGTGCAGCTTTGTTCGGTTCTTTTCTCAGTCACACATGCCGCGGGTCACAAACCCGTTGGTGCGGACCACCGCATACAGCCGCGCGGCGGCACCGGGGTGCTCGATGTACTCATACGTGGCTTCCATGAGCAGGATGCCATCGCTGTCAAAAACCTGTATGATGTTTCCGTAGGAATCCGTTGAGCAGGTAAACTCGCGCGGTTCTCCCCCTTCGTACGTGGCTGTAAACCCGGAGACAAACCCCTGATCATCGTAGTGATACAGTATGGTCAGGAATGCCCCACCCTGATAGTAAGGGTTATAATACGACTCCGCCAGGCCTTCTTCGCTGTAGATCGTGACGGCCTGGTTGTTACCGTTCGTAAACGTCAGCTGCCGGACAGCGCCGCTTACATAATACTCATACTCGCTTATGCTCCCCGAATCATCCGTATCACGGATCATCCGGCCGCCGGCATCATACTCATACGTGGATTGCGACGTCGTACCGGAATCACTCACGCTTGTCAGGGTGAAGCCTTCCGCATCCAATTCCGGATACTCATTCCGTCTGTAAGTAGCGCCGCCGTCCGAACTGTACCCGTACCCGATCAGCCCGCCGTCCTCGCGGTAGGTCCAGTAGCGCTGCATGTTTTCATGAGGGGTATCGATGGTGGAAAGCATCCACACACCGTCCTCCGCGATGGGCCAGACCGGTCCTTCCGTGGGTGCGGCCGTTGCGGCCGGTTCGGTCTGTGCCGGTTCCGTCTGTGCCGGCTCAGTCGGCGTGGCAGGCTTTACCGGATCGATGGGCTGTGCCGGCACGGCCGGCGCAGAAGATCCGCCGCGCGGTCCGAGCGCCATCACGGCCGGCAGGCCGACCATGCCCAACAACGGGCCAAACACCGAAAACAGCGACAGGATCACGGACAGCAGCAGGGAAAGCAGACTTGTTGCCATGAGGATACCTCCTTTTTTGCATTGCCTTTTCTTCTCGAACTTCTATCGGTAAGGATAGCACTCTTTTGCTGAATTGTCACTCTCCGTATAACCGGTCCCGTAAGCTCCGGATCACGGCGTTGATGACCTTCGGCACCAGGATCTCTCCCTGCGATGTCCACGTGCCGTCCTCCGGGATGCGGATCTCCGTCACCTCATAGTTCAGGTACGAAGGCAGTTTACTGAGAAGGGTGAGCATGGTCCCCTGGTCGATGTTGTGCGTCACGTACGGCAGGACGGCGTTGGCCATCTCGTTCATCTTGGCCACTGACATCTGTCTGGCATCCGCCATCAGCGCCTGCAGCACCACGCGCTGCCGCTGGGTGCGCTCAAAATCCGACCGCCCCTGGTACCGGATGCGCGTGTACGTGAGGGTCTGATTGCCGTTCAGCCGGTAGGTGCCGGCTTCCGGGATGCCGACGATCCGCATGGTCGGCAGCTCATAGTCTTTGACCGTGATGGTGACGCCGCCGAGTGTATCGATCACAGCCGCCAGCCCGGCAAAATCCACCGACGCGTAGTTGTCGATCTTCACGCCGTAGTTGTCCTGCAGCGTCTTCACCAGCTTCGGACCGCCGCCAACGGCATACGAATGGTTGAGTTTGCGCACGCCCACGCCCTCAATGTTGGCATACAGATCGCGCATGAAGCTGGTCATGGTGAGCGTTTTCTTGCCCTCATTGATGGTGATGAGGATCATGGCGTCCGAGTTGCCGTTCCAGCTGGCATCCCGCCTGTCCGCGCCGATCAGAAGGAGGTTGTACGTTTTGTTGGCAGGATGGTGTTCCGGCAGCGTTTCCTCCGTGACCACCACCTCGTTCACAGCCACTATGTCCTGTCTCCTATTCTGATCTGCCGGTATCCGTCCTCTGCCAGACGGTCTTCTCTCTCATGAGAGATGATGAGCACCGGCCGCTCTCCGGCCATCTCTGCGATCATCCGCTGCGTCTTATCCGCGCTCTCTTCGTCAAGCCCCGTAAACGGCTCGTCAAACAGCAGCACCGGCGCATCGGAAAGCAGCGCCCGCAGCACGGCCGCACGGCGCTTTTCCCCGCCCGAAAGGCTCCCGGCCGTCTGTCCGAAGACGCTCTCCGGCAGGAGTCTGCGCACGGCGGCGGCGTTGCGGCGCAAGTGGGGGTGCCGCTGTACGGCGGCGATGTTTTCCAGCACCGTGCTGGCTTCCGCCAGGCGGTCCTCCTGAAAGACCAGACCTAAAGCGCCCATCCATCCGTGCACCACGCCGGCATCGGGCTTCTGCAGCCTGGCCAGCACCCGCAGCAGCGTGGTCTTGCCGATGCCGGAAGGGCCCGTTAAGAGCACCCGGCTTCCGGGAAGCAGTTCCACCTCCGCTCCGTCCAGCACGGTCTTGTTTTTAAACGAAACGCGGACCTTCTCGCAGGCCAGCGCAGCGCCTTCCGGCAGCGGGATGTCCGTCAGGCTTTCCCCGCGCCCGATGGCCGAGTAGGCTGCGGTCTTCTCCCGCTTGAGCTCACGGCGCCTCGCCAGTCCGGACAGGCGGATGAGCCCCTGCATGGCTTTTTCACATAAAAACGATAATAGCACGATAACGGCCGTCCAGGCAAACAGTTCCGGCGTGGCCAGAAACACCTTGGCGCGGTAGAGCATGTTGCCGATGGAAAGCTGCGGCTGGCCGATCACCTCGGCCGCCACGCCGCTCTTGAAGCTCATGCCCATGGCCAGCGACAGCGCGCTGATCAGATACGGGCGCAGCTGCGGCATCCACAGGAACCGCAGGCGCCGGTGCCAGGGCACGCGGTAGACATCGGCCATCTCCACCAGCTGCGGATCGGTGGCCTTTAAGCCTTCCAGCGTATTGAGGTACAGGATGGGGAACGATACCGTGGCGCAGATGACCAGCGCGATGTTGGCCTTGCCGTACCACAGCAGGAACAGGATTACGAAACTGGCCACCGGCACGGCTTTTAAGAGCCGCACCGCGGGTGAGAGAAAATCGGCGAACAGCGGGAAGTGGTGACCCGCCGAAGCCAGCAGGATGCCGGCAGCCGAACCGGCCAGGAAGCCGGCCAGGATGCGCAGCAGGCTGTGCAGGAGGCTGTTCCAGAAGTCCGCCTGCGGCAGGAGCCCCCACAGCGCCTTCACCGTCTCCCACGGCCCGGCCAGAACGATCTCATTATGCACAAAACGGTCCAGCCCCCACCAAAGTGCGAGCCAGACCGTCATGATGATGCAGTTTTTCAGTATCCTGCCGGATCTCATAAACCCTTAGTACGGGATGTAATAGAACGTCTCATCCGGCAGCGCTCCGCCGACCGCTTCCGGCGCGGCGTCAAAGAGCACCTGCAGGTAACCGGATAAGGCTTCCTTCATCTCATCGCCGGTGATGCAGACGATGTTGCACTCCGGAATGGCCTTTTTGGCGATGGGCTCCTTCGGCACGATGCCCAGCTCCACCACCTTGGCCGCCGCGGCGTCCACATCGGTCAGAACGGATTCCACGCTGGCGGCGTGATCGGCCAGGAAGGCTTCAATGGCCAGCGGGTCCTCCTGCACCAGCGCGGTGCGGGCGATGGTGACACCGGTCAGCATCCGGCTGCCATTGCCCAGCGCATCCCACTCCTCCGTCAGGGAGAAAGCGGTGTGCAGCGCTTCGTTCTGCGCTTCGGCCACGGTCACGAACGGCTGCGGCAGCACCGCGATGGCCGTCGGATCCTCCGCCAGACGGGCGGCCACTTCGGTGGCCTCCGAGAAGAACTCCAGCGTGCAGTCTTCCACGCCGTTCTCCTTCAGCAGATAGCGCAGCGCATACTCCGGCGTGTTGCCCTGGCCGGTGGTCAGAACGGTCTTGCCCGCCAGGTCCTTCACGGACGTGATGGTCTCATCGCCCGTCACGCCGTACAGCACGCCCAGGGTGTTGATGTCGATGACGGTCACCTTGCCGCCCGAGCGGTTCCAGAGAGCTGCCGCTGCGTTGGCCGGCACCAGCGCGATGTCCAGCTCGCCCTGCAGCAGCTTGGGCAGGATCTCGTCCGCAGCCGCCGCCACCTCATAGGTGTACGGCAGGTCGGCGTTGTTCATCATGGCCGCCAGACCGATGGTCGTGGGGCCCTTCAGGCCGCCGATGCGCAGTTCGGCACGCACCAGTTCCGTCTCCTCAGTGGATTCGAAAGCGGCCGTGGTGGTTTCCTCCTCCGTCACGGAAGCGGTCTCCTCCGTGGTTTCCGGAGCCTGTGTCTGGGACGCGTTCTCTGCCGCAGAAGCATTCTGTGCGTCCGTACTCTGGCCGGACGGCTGTGTCTGGCCGCCGCAGGCAGCGGCAAACAGCATCAGCGCCGCCAGGGCCAGCGAAATAAACTTGTTTTTCATGGCTGTACCTCCCTTGTGGTATAAGCCCCATTATACTCTCGATCGTTAAAAAAACAACAATCAAAATACATTATTCTTTATGACTGATCAACCGGTTTTTCGTCATCTTTACATGAAGTCGAACAGCGACAGCTGGTTGCTCTCCGGCATGTCCCCGAGGATCCCCAGGGCTGCCAGACTTTCCACGGCGGTCTTGCTGATCTTGGCGCGGTTGCGCAGGTCGTCCTGCGAGAGGAACGGCCCGTCCTTGGCGGCGTCCTCCAGCTGCTGGGAGGCCGTGCCGCCCAGGCCGTCGATGGACGAAAAGGCCGGCATGATCTTCCCGTCGATGATCTGGAATTTGGAGCCTTTGGCGCGGTAGAGGTCGATGGGCATGAACTCATACCCTCTCGCATACATCTCCTCCACGATGCGCAGATCGTGCAGCACATCTTCTTCCGTGTTGGAGAGCGTCCCGGCCGCATCCTTGGCGCGGTACTCGCGCAGCGCGGCTTCCAGCACCGCCTTGCCGCGGCACATCAGCTCGTACTTGAACCCCGGCGCGCGGATGGTAAAGAACGCCGCGTAGTACGCCAGCGGATAATGCACCTTGCACCAGGCGATACGCCACGCCATCATGACGTAGGCCGCCGCGTGCGCCTTCGGGAACATGTACTTGATCTTCTTGCACGACCCGATGTACCAGTCCGGCACGCCGTGCTCGCGCATGGCCGCCTCCTGGTCGGGCTTCAGGCCTTTGCCTTTGCGGACGCCCTCCATGATGGTGAACGACAGCGACGGCTCCACGCCCATGCCGATCAGATACAGCATGATGTCGTCACGCGTGCAGATGGCGGTCTCGATGGTGGCCGTGCCCTCCATGATGAGCGTCTGCGCGTTGCCCAGCCACACGTCGGTACCGTGGGCCAGACCGGCGATGCGCACCAGATCCGAGAACTTGGTGGGCTTGGCGTCGATGACCATCTGCATGGCGAAGTCGGTGCCGAATTCCGGGATGCCCAGAGCGCCCAGGCGCGTGCCGCCGATGTCCTCCGGCTTCAGCCCCAGCGAATCCAGGTTCATGAACAGGCTCATGACCTCCGGCGCGTCCAGCGGGATCTCGGTCATCTTCTCGTTCGGGATCAGATCCTGCAGCATGCGGATCATGGTCGGATCGTCGTGGCCGAGGATGTCCAGCTTCAGCAGGTTGTGCTCGATCTTGTGATAGTCAAAGTGCGTGGTGATGGTCTTGACGGCTTTGTTGGCGGGGTGCTGGACCGGCGTGAAGGTGTTGATCTCCTCGCCGTGCGGCAGCACCACGATGCCGCCCGGGTGCTGGCCGGAGGACGTGCGCACGCCCATGCAGCCGGCCGCGATGCGGTCGATCTCACAGCTGCGCTTGGTCACCCCGCGCTCCTCGTAGTACTTCTTGACGTACCCGAAGGCCGTCTTGTCGGCCATGGTGGAAATGGTGCCGGCGCGGAACGTATGCCCCTTGCCGAACAGCACCTCCGTGTAGTCGTGGGCGTTGGACTGGTCCTCGCCGGAGGAGAAGTTCAGGTCGATATCCGGCTCCTTGTCGCCCTTGAAGCCCAGGAACGTCTCGAAGGGGATGTCAAACCCGTCTTTTTTCAGTTTGGCGCCGCACTTCGGGCACATCTTGTCGGGCATGTCGCACCCGGCGCCGCCCGCATACTTCCTCACCTCTTCGGATTCGAAATCCGAGTAGTGGCACTGTGTGCAGTAATAGTGCGGCGGCAGCGGGTTCACCTCGGTGATGCCGGACATGGTGGCCGCCAGCGAGCTTCCCACGGAACCGCGGGAGCCCACGAGGTACCCGTTGTCGTTGCTGTGCTTGACCAGGCGCTGCGCGATGATGTACATCACGGCGTATCCGTTGGAGATGATGGAGTGCAGTTCCTTGTCCAGGCGCTTCTGCACGATCTCCGGCACCGGATCCCCGTACATGGCCTTGGCTTTGGCGTAGCACATGTCGCGCAGGTCGTTCTCGGAATTTTCGATATACGGCGGGCACTTGTCCGGCCGCACGCAGGAGATCTTTTCGATCTGGTCGGCGATCATGTTGGTGTTGGTGATGACCACCTCTTCCGCCTTCTCCGGTCCCAGATAGGCAAACTCCGCCAGCATCTCCTCCGTGGTGCGCAGGAACAATGGCGCCTGCTGGTCGGCATCGTCAAACCCCTTGCCGGCCATGATGATGCGCCGGTAGATCTCATCCTGCGGGTCCATGAAGTGCACGTCGCACGTGGCCACCACGGGCTTTCCGAACTTCTCGCCCAGATCCACGATCTTGCGGTTCAGGTCCCGCAGGTCTTCCTCGGTGGTCATGCCGCTCTTCTCATCGCGCAGCAGGAACGCGTTGTTGCCGATGGGCTGGATCTCCAGATAGTCGTAGAAGTTCACGAGTCTGGCGATCTCCGCGTCCGGCTCGCCGCGCAGCACGGCGCGGAACAGCTCGCCCGCCTCGCAGGCCGACCCGATGATCAGGCCCTCCCGGTGCGCGATGATCTCGCTGCGGGGGATGCGCGGCGTGCGCGAAAAGTAATCCAGGTGGGACATCGAGATCAGCCGGTAGAGGTTGATGCGGCCGATGTCGTTCTTGGCCAGGATGATCACGTGGTAGGTGTGCATCTTCTTGACCGTCTCGGCGTCCATCTTCGAGAGCGGCTGCAGTTCATCGCACGTGGTGATGCCGCGGTCTTTCAGGCGCTTGTAGAGCTTCTGCCAGATGAGCGCCGTGCACTCGGCGTCATCGACCGCGCGGTGATGGTTCTCCAGCGACACGTTCAGTTCTTTGGCCACCGCATCCAGCGTGAAGCGGCGCAATTGCGGCAGGAGCGCCCGGGAGACCGCCACCGTGTCCAGGTAGGTGATGTCCGTGGCAATGCCCAGCAGATCTGCCTGGTGCAGGATGAAGCTCATGTCGAAATCCGCGTTGTGCGCAGCCAGCATGGCCCCCTCGCAGAACGTCAGGAACTGCGGGAGGATCACGTCGATGGTCGGCGCATCCGCCACCATGGAATCATCGATGTGCGTGAGTTCCTCGATGGCAAACGGGATGGGCTCCTGCGGGTTCACGAACGTGGAGAACCGGTCGGTGATCTGCCCGTTTTCCACGCGCACCGCACCGATCTCGATGATCTTGTTCCGGGTGGAGGAAAGGCCGGTGGTCTCGATGTCGAACACCACGATGGGCTGGGACAGATCCTGCCCGTGGGAGTTGGTGACGATGTCCTTGCAGTCGTCCACCAGATACCCTTCCACGCCGTAGATCACCTTGAAATCGCTCCCCTTGGGGATGGCGCGCTCGGCGTCCGGGAACGAATAGACCACGCCGTGGTCCGTGATGGCCAGCGCCTGGTGGCCCCACTTGGCCGCCCGCTGCACCAGATCGCCCACCTCGGTGACACCGTCCATGTCGCTCATCTTGGTGTGGCAGTGCAGTTCCACGCGCTTGCGGGGCGCCTCGTCCATGCGGATATCCACGGCGCCGTCCGTGCGGCGGATGCCCACGATGTAGGACAGGCCCAGCTCCTTGGCGTAGGAATCGTACTGGACCACGCCTTTTAAGATCACGAACTTGCCGGGCTGCAGCTCGGCTTTAAAGACCTCCGCGGCCTCCGGCTGCGCGAAGATCTTGCACATGATGGTATCCGTCTCGTCCGTCAGGGCGAACAGATACAGGATTTTTTCGTTCTTGAGGGTACGGGAGTCCACATTCAGGATGCGTCCGCGCACCACCACTTCGCCGCTGCCGTCCGACAGATCCGAGATGGCCACCGGGTCGCCCACGAAATCGCGCCCGTAGAAGACGTCCGGGTTGTCGCTGGTGCTGACCGGACGCGGCGCGCGCGGGCCGTTTCCGTTCCCCTTGCGGGCAAAGCGGTTGCCGCCGGCTTCCTTTTCCTTGGTGGCCGGCGACCGGTTGGTCTCGGCCAGAACTTTTTTCTCCTCCGCCTTCGGGGCCGGCGCGGGAGCCGGTTCGGGCGTTTCTTTCGCGGGGGCCGGTTCTTCCGGAACGGACTGCAGGAAGGCGGACGTATCGGCCGTCTCTTCCGTCTTCTTCTTTTCCGGCACGTAGAAATCCGTCACCACGGTCAACTCAAACCCGCAGCGTTCGTGCAGCGTCTTGCAGACATACTCCGAGATGGACGCCGCCCGGGCACGCGCGATGGGCCCTTCCGGATAGCGGATGGTCAGCGTTTCCTCTTCGGTCTCCCAGCGGGCCTTGCGCGCCACTTCAAAGCTGGCCGGCTGCGTCTCCCGGATCTCATACAGGAGGCTCTCCCGGTAGGCTTCCACCAGGTGTACCAGCCGGTACTGGTCCGAGAGCTTGAAGTGCTCCACCAGGCGCACCGTGCTGGTGCCGTCGGCAAACACAGCCTGGCGGATCTTGTTCTCCACCAGACGCAGGGTCTTCTTCTCGATCAGGCGGTCCGCCGTAATGGCCACGCGCAGTTCCCCGGTGCCGCGCACCAGGGTGCAGTCGTTCACCGTGACATGGCCCAGCAGGTCCGTCAGGGACCGGTCGAACGAAATATTCGGAAATGTTTCCAGAAAAGGCTTCGGCACGATTATTTACCCCAGTTTTCCAACTCCGCCCGCAGCGCTGGCAGCAGGTCCTCCTCCGGCAGGGTGCGGATCACTTCTCCTTTGCGGATGAGCATGCCCATGCCTTTGCCGCCGGCAATGCCCAGGTCCGCCTCTTTGGCCTCGCCGGGGCCGTTGACCACGCACCCCATGACAGCCACTTTCAGCGACAGCTGCGGAAAGTCCTTCACCATCTCCTGCACCTTCTCGGCCAGCCCGATCAGATCGATCTCCGTCCGGCCGCAGGTGGGACAGGACACCACCTCGATGCCGCCCTGGCGCAGGCCGAGCGTCCGCAGGATCTGCTTTGCGGCATCCACTTCCAGCACCGGATCGCCCGTCAGCGACACACGGATGGTATCGCCGATGCCCTGGTGCAGGATCAATCCCAATCCGATGGCCGACTTGATGGACCCGGCCATCACCGTTCCCGCCTCCGTGATGCCCACGTGCAGCGGGTGGGTGGTCTTCTCCGCGATCAGCTCGTGCGCTTTCACGCACATCAGCACATCGGACGACTTGATGCTGATGACCAGGTTGCCGTACCCCAGCGCCTCGATGCGCGCGGCCTGGGCCAGGGCGCTCTCCACCAGGCCTTCGGCGGTCACGCCGCCGTATTTGGCCAGAATGTCTTTCTCAAGCGACCCGGAATTCACGCCCACGCGGATGGGCACGCGGTACTGCTCCGCCATGCGCACCACCGCGCGCACGTTCTCCTCGCCGCCGATGTTGCCCGGGTTGATGCGGATCTTGTCCGCGCCGTTCTCCATGGCCGCCAGGGCGCACTTGTAGTCAAAATGGATATCCGCGATCAGCGGGATGCGAATCTGTTTCTTGATCTCGCCAAAGGCCTTGGCCGCCTCCTGCGAGCGCACCGTCGCACGGATCAGCTCGCAGCCGGCATCCTCCAGGCGCCGGATCTGCGCCACCGTAGCCGCCACATCCTCCGTGTGCGTGTTCGTCATGGACTGGATCAGAATGGGATTGTTCCCGCCGATCACGCGGTCGCCGATGTGAACCTCATGAGTTTTCATGCG
>CAMJGH010000046.1 GCA_946405185.1 uncultured Lachnospiraceae bacterium | reverse complement strand
GAGAGAACAGCAGGAGCGTCTGGCGCGCCGCAAGCGCATGCAGGAAGAGACGCGCCGCAAGCAGCGGGAGCGTGAGCGGATCATCATCCTGGCCGGCGTCGGCGTGCTGGCGGTCATCGTGATCGTGCTGCTGGCGCTGGGCCTGGGCCTCAAGAACCGCAACAGCAAGAAGGGCGCCGCGGTCAGCTCACCGGCCGTGAGCACCGAGGATCAGCGCGAGACGCGCGCGCCGAGGACATCGGACGCCGAGTCGGACTCTCAGGCACCGGAAACCGGGGAGACGGGCGAGGTGCCCGGCAGCGAAGGCCAGAGCGAGGCACCGCAGACGGAGTCTCCTGTTGAGCCGCAGACCGAAGCCCCTCAGACGGAAGCCCCGCAGACCGAGGCACCGCCTGAAACACCGGCCACCGAACCGGCCGCGCAGGGCCCGTGGGATCTGGCCAGCCTGGACAACACCGAATACTGGTTCGGATACTCGGATGACAACCGCGATGAGACGGGGTATCCGACGGACTGGCTGTTCTACGAGAACCGCTGGGGGCAGTTCAACGCGGACTGGGTGCAGGACCGCAGCCAGAACATCATCTATCTGACCATGGATGAGGGGTATCCGAACGATTACACCACCACCATCCTGGACATCCTGGCTGCCAAGAACGTGAAGGTCACCTTCTTCCTCACCAAGATGTTCTTTGACGGCCCGAACAGCCCCGCGCAGATCCAGCGCATGATCAGCGAAGGCCACACCCTCGGCAACCACACCGTCAGCCACCCGAACATGCCGGAGGTGGGCATCGAAGCGGAGACGGAGCAGATCATGACCATGCACAATCTCATCCGGGATACCTTCCAGTATGAGATGAAGCTCTTCCGGTTCCCGGAGGGCGCCTACTCCGCGCAGTCGCTGGGCCTGGTGGACAACCTTGGCTACAAGAGCGTCTTCTGGAGCTACGCCTACGATGATTACTCGGGCGAGCACGATGTGGAAGAATCGCTGCAGAAGGCCGTTAACGGCCTGCATCCGGGTGCCATCTACCTGCTGCACGCCAATTCCGCCACCAACACCGCCTTTCTGGAGCGCTTCATCGATGAAGCCCGCGCCAGAGGCTATGAGTTCGGCGTCTATCCCATCGAAGGGGATTCCACCAGACTGAAATGACAGCGGGCCTGACACGCTGTCATCCTGAGTGAGCGAAGCGAGTCGAAGGATCCCCCGCCATCTGTCGGATATCAGAAAGGAGATATCATGATCTGGTATGTCAACGCCGCCGCGCCGAAGAACGGCTGCGGCACCAAGGAGAGCCCTTTTACCACCATCAGCCAGGCGGCCGCGCTGGCCGTTCCCGGCGATGAAGTCCTGGTCGCGCCGGGTCTGTACCGTGAGTACGTAGACCCGAAAAACGGCGGCACGGAAGAGGCCCGCATCGTCTACCGCAGCACGGAGCCGTTAGGGGCCCACATCACCGGCGCCGAGGAGGCCAAGGGCTGGAAGCTCTATCAGGGCACCACGTGGGTGCTGCGCGTGCCCAACGGCGTGTTCGGTGACTATAACCCTTACACCACGTATGTGTACGGCGACTGGTACTTCTCGCCGGTGCTGCGTCACACGGGTTCCGTGTACGTGAACGGCCAGGAGTTCTACGAGGCCGAGACGCTGGATGAGTGCCTGGAGGGCGGTGTCTGGGAGCCGTCGTGGAACCCGGCGGAATCCGTGTACCGGTGGTACACCGAGCAGGACGGCGATGAGACCGTCATCTACGCCAACTTCCACGACTATGATCCGAACGAGGAATACGTGGAGATCAACGTCCGCCGCCGGTGCTTCTTCCCGTCCGAGACGGGCCGCGGGTATATTACCTTCTCCGGCTTCACCGTGAGCAAGGCCGCCACCACCTGGGCGCCGCCCGCCGCCTTCCAGGACGGCATGGTGGGCCCGCACTGGTCAAAGGGCTGGATCATCGAGGACTGCGACATCAGCCATTCCAAGTGCTGCGGCATCTCGCTGGGCAAGTACTATGATCCGGACAACGACCACTATTTCACCACGAAGCACGTGAAGTCCCCCACCCAGATGGAGCGCGACGCGGTCTGCCGCGGCCAGTACCACGGGTGGCTGAAGGAGAACATCGGCCACCACATCGTGCGCCGCTGCAACATCCACAACTGCGAGCAGACCGGTATCGTCGGCCGCATGGGGTGCGTGTTCTCCATCATTGAAGACAACCACATCCACCACATCAACAACATGCAGCAGCTCGGCGGCGCCGAGATCGCGGGCATCAAGTTCCACGCGGCCATCGATGTCATCTTCCGCCGCAACCACATCCATCACTGCACGATGGGCATCTGGTGCGACTGGCAGGCGCAGGGCACCCGCATCACCGGCAACATCCTGCACGACAACCAGCGCCCGGATGGCGTTCCGGAGCTTCCCGGCGGCATGATGAGCCAGGATATCTTCGTGGAGGTCTCCCATGGCCCGACGCTGATCGACAACAACATCCTGCTTTCGCGCGCCTCGCTGCGCATCGCTACCGAGGGTGTGGCCATGGTGCACAACCTCATCTGCGGCGCCCTGACGGCAGTCGGCGGCGGCACGGACCAGACAGCCAACGGCAAGAACCAGCCGCGCTACACGCCGTACCACATCGCGCACCGCACGGAGGTCATGGGCTTCATGATCATCCTGCACGGCGATGACCGCTTCTACAACAACATCTTCGTACAGCGCCAGGCGGTCCGCCCGGCGGCCGAAAAGGAAGACATGGGCTTCCGTATGGCTGACAACGAGGAAGTGGGTACGCACGTGTTCAACGACTATCCCACCTACGATGAGTGGATCAAGCGGTTTGACATCGGCGGCAAGGCCGACATGCGCGGCATGCAGGATGCGCACTTCGACCACCTGCCGGTCTGGGTGGAAGGCAACGCCTACCTGGCCGGTGCGAAGCCGAACGTCCACGAGACCCACAACCTGGTCAACGATTTCGATGCCGTCACCGTGGAAGTGACGGAAGACGGGAAGCTGATCACCAACGTGTTCGAACTGGTGCAGGGCTTTACGGCGCCCATCATCACCAGCGACACGCTGGGCAAGGCCTTCGAGCCGGAAGAGCGGTTTGAGAATCCGGACGGCACGGCCATCACCTTCGACACCGACTACTTCGGCGCCCACCGCGGCCTGACCGCCATGCCGGGTCCGTTCGCGGATGCCGCGGAGGCGGAGAGAAAGCTCTGGTAAGGCGACCCTCATCCGCCAGGCTTCGCCTGACACCGTCTCGCCTCCGGCTCGGGCAGTACGCGTTAAACGCATGTCCACTGGACATGCAACGCGCCCAGAGGGAGAAGGCTTTCCCTTCGGCCCGGCCGGAAGGCCGGGCCGATAAGTCTGTTATAAAGAAACAAGGAGAACTCTGATGAAAGGCATCACCCCCGATCAGCTGGCTTCCTTTGAAGCCGCTTACGATGCGGTCCCTGCGTACCGCGCCGTCACCAACGCCGTCAACCAGTCCGGCACGTCCGCGCTGATGCGCGCCTCGGACCTGGAAGCCCGCATGCCGCTGTCGTTTTCCATCGACATCGAAGCCGGCAAGCTCACCAACCAGAAGGCCTCCGGCCGCTGCTGGATGTTTGCGGCGTTAAACACCATGCGCGTGCGCGTGATGAAGAAGTACAACCTTAAGAACATGGAGCTGTCCCAGAACTACCTGCTGTTCTACGACAAGCTGGAGAAGTGCAACTACTTCCTGGAGACGGTCCTGGACACGCTGGACGAGGAGACGTCCGGCCGCATGATCGCCTGGCTCATGGCCGATCCGGTGTCGGACGGCGGGCAGTGGGACATGCTGGCCAACCTCATCCGTAAGTACGGCGTGGTGCCGAAGGAAGCCATGCCGGAGTCGTTCGTCTCGTCCGCCACGCGGGAGATCAACGGCTGGATCAAGAAAAAACTGCGCGAATTCGCCTGCACGCTGCGCGCCATGCATGAAAACGGCGCTTCCGCCGAAGACTTGCAGGCCGAGAAGGAGAAGGAACTGACCGTCATCTACCGGATGCTCGTGATGGCGCTCGGCAAGCCGCCGAAGACCTTCACCTGGGAGACGCGCGACGAAGACAAGAACTTCATCCGCATCGCCGACATCACCCCGCAGCGCTTCTTTGACGAAGTGGTGGAGTTCCCGCTGGATGACTACGTGTCGCTGATCAACGCGCCTACGGCCGACAAGCCGTACGGGAAGAGCTACACCATCCGGTATCTGGGCAACGTGGCCGAGGGTCACATCGTGAAGCACCTGAACCTCCCGGCCGAAGAACTGAAGAAGCTGGCCATCGCCCAGCTTTCGGACGGCGAAGTGGTGTGGTTCGGCTGCGATGTGGGGCAGTTCCATGACCGGACGCTCGGCATCATGGATACGGCCGGTGTGCGCCCGGATCTGCTCTTTGACACGCCGTTTGCCATGGATAAGGCGCAGCGCCTGGACTACGGCGACAGCCTGATGACCCACGCCATGGTCTTCACCGGCGTGAACATCGGCGAGGACGGAAAGCCCGACCGCTGGAAAGTGGAGAACTCCTGGGGCGAGGACCGCGGCCGCAAGGGGTGGTACGTCATGAGCGACGAATGGTTCTCGGAGTACCTCTACCAGGTGGTCGTCAACAAAAAGTATTTAAGCGCCGAACAGCTGGCCGCCTACGAGGCTGCTCCCGCGGTGCTGGCGCCGTGGGATCCGATGGGATCGCTGGCGGAATAAAAACAGATCGGAGTATGGTAATGAACGAGAAGGAATATGTTGAGAGCAAAGGGTTCAACCCGGCGGAGGCCTTCAAGCTGAAGACCGAGGAGCCGGACAAGCACCAGGCCAACGCGCAGAGCTACATCAAGAAGGTGGTCGGCGTGGTCAGCGGCAAAGGCGGCGTGGGCAAGAGCATGGTCACCGCGCTCATGGCGGTGCAGGCGGCCCGGAACGGAATGAAGGTAGGCATCCTGGATGCCGATGTGACCGGCCCGTCCATCCCGCGGATGTTCGGCCTGCACGAGATGGCCGGCAGCGACGGCGAGATGATCTTCCCCGAGTACACCCGCACCGGCATACCCGTCATGTCGCTCAACCTCCTGCTGCAGGAGGAGGACCAGCCGGTGGTCTGGCGTGGCCCGGTCATCTCCGGCGCCTTGAAGCAGTTCTGGGAGGAAGTCGCCTGGGGCGACCTGGATGTTCTCTTCGTGGACATGCCTCCGGGAACCGGTGACGTGGCGCTGACCATCTTCCAGGAACTGCCGGTGGACGGCCTCGTGATCGTGACCAGCCCGCAGGAGCTGGTGGGCATGATTGTGGGCAAGGCCGTGCGCATGGCCCAGATGATGAACATCCCGGTCATCGGCCTGGTGGAGAACCTGAGCTTCGTGCGCTGCCCGGACTGCGGCAAAAAGATCAGCATCTTCGGCGAGAGCCACCTCGAGGAGACGGCCAACAAGTACGGCCTGCCGGTGCTCGGGCGCATGCCCATCCTGCCGGAACTGGCCCAGGCGGCCGACCAGGGGCTCATCGAAACCGTGGTCTCGCAGGACATGGAAGACGTGATCGGCGGGATCCGCCTTCAGTAAGGAGTTTACAACCTGTACGCGCGGTCAGGCCTGTTTTTCACAGCCTGTGAAAGCGTATGAAAAAAAGGCGCCGTGAGGGTCCGAAAGCCCTTGACGGCGCCTTTTTGCGATGGTAAGCCTGCCCTGGAAGGGAGGCCTGCCATGAAGAAAAAAGAAGATGCTGTGAAAAGAAATGATGAGAAGATTCTGCGCATCCCGCTGCGGGCGGGGGAGGCGCCGGACCTTCTCTGTCTGGGGATGCTGGCGCACCAGACGGTGCCGGGTATCCTGCCGGTACAGCTGCTGACGGAGGGCGAGCGGCGGACGTTTGTGACCGCCGTGGGCAGCCGGGTGACGCTGCGCGAGCTTGCCCGCACGCACCAGCCGCGGGCGGTGGTCTGCGGGGTGTTTACCGGCGTGCTGCAGGCGTTTGTTTCGGCAGCGGACTATATGCTGCCGGCTTCCGCCCTGCGGATGGGCCCGGAGGAGATCTGGGCGGACCCGGAGACCGGAGAGGCCTGCGTGACGGCCTATCCGGTCATGGGCATGCATGCGCCCGAAGAGCCGCTGACAGACCGGCTGTTCGGGATATTGCGGGAGTTCCGGTTTGAGGAGACGCCGGAGGACCTCTACGTGCTGCGGCTGATGGGCATCCTGCGGGAGGCAGCGGAGAGCGGGATGAGTGCGGCCGGGCTGCTGGCAGCCGTCCGGCAGTGTGCGGCGGACGAGCCGGCACCGCTGTTTGCCCTGCCGTCGCTCACGAGGGTGCGCACCGGCGAGTGCGTGCCGTTTGCGGGGCCCATCCTGCGGCTTGGCGCCGAGCGCGGCACGGTGGAGCTGGCCGTCACCGACAATCCGTCCGTCAGCCCCCGCCACGCCTACCTGACCCGCCGCGGGCAGGACGTCTGCCTGGTGGATTTTGATTCCGCCTGCGGGACGTTCGTGAACGGCGAGCGGCTGGCCCCGCGCGAAGAGCGGGTGCTCTCTGACGGCGATGACGTGCGCCTGGGGGAGGAAGCCTTCCGCTTCCGGAACCGGCGCTGAGGCTCTCCCCGCGGCGTCCGCCTGCGGGTCATGCGCTTTCAGAACGGCCACGCGCTGATCTATCTGTACCGCCCGCAGAAGTTGGCGGAGCTGGGGAAAGCTCTGGCGTAAGCGCCTCTTCCGGAAGGCCTTTTAAAAACGCGCCGGATACGTTATAATACCTCCCGTACCGAAAACGGTCGGGAGGTGTTTTTATGTCTGCAAAGAAAAACATCCTGCTGGCGGCCGGCGGCGCGGCTGCCGGACTGGCGCTGGCACAGGGCGTGATCCTGGGGGCTCATGGCATCGGGCCGCTCAAAAAACTGCAGCCGCTGCGCCTTTCCCGCATGCCCGGCAATCAGGAGAACTTCAGCCTGAGCACCGTGCGCGCGGCGGAGCCGAACGCGCTGACCGGCAAGTATCTGTGCTTTCTGGGGTCGTCCGTCACGAAGGGGGCGGCGTCGCTGGATGTGTCGTTCGCAGAGTATCTGGCCGTGCGCAACCGCTGCCCGTACAAGAAGGAGGCGGTGAACGGCACCACCATCGCGGATGTGGGGAAGGATTCCTACGTCAACCGCATGTACTGGAACCTCTCGCCGGAGGATAAGTTCGACGCCTTCGTGGTGCAGCTGTCCACCAACGACGCCCGCAAACAGGTGCCCATCGGCGAGCTGACCGAGGGCGGTACCTGGAAGGACATCAACGCCTCCACAGTGCTGGGCGGCATCGAGACCATCGTCTCGTACGTGCAGGACACCTGGCACTGCCCGGTCTTTTTCTACACCAGCCCGCGCTTTGAGAGTGCGCACTATCAGAAGATGGTGGATGCGCTGTACGAAGCGCAGAAGAAGTGGGGCTTTGCCATCATCGACCTGTGGAACGATGAAGCCTTCAACAACCTTCCGGAGTGGAACCGGAAGCTGTTCATGGCGGATCCCGTCCACCCCACCAAGGCCGGGTACGAGAAGTGGTGGACGCCCAAGTTTGAAAAAGAGATGGTCGCTTTCTTTGAGAACCGGGAGAAAGCGGACTGAAATCCTGCAGCCGCCGCCGGCGGCCGAAAACGAAGAAAAGAGGAAAACAAGATGGCTTTACTGGAACAGTGGAAGACCCTGGCCTACAACCAGAATCAGGATGCCGGCACCTACCAGCGCTTCTGGGCGCGGTATTTCGAGCTGGAAAAAGGCGTGTATGAAAAACTGCTGGAGAGCACGGAGCCGGTGTCCGGCACCGTGAAAGAACTGGCGGAGAAGTATGATCTGTCCGTGCTGGAGATGGCGGGCTTCCTGGATGGCATCAACGACAGCCTGAAAGAGGCCAACCCCATCGATGACATGGAAGAGGACACCGTGGTCTCGCTGGATTTTGAAGACGAGAAGCTCTACAAGAACATGGTGGCCGCCAAGGCCGACTGGCTCTACAACCTGCCGCAGTGGGAGGGGAGACTCACCGAGGAGCGCCGCGCGGAGCTCTACAAGGAGCAGAAGCAGTCCACGACCATCGTCAAGGGCAAGAAGATCGGCCGCAACGATCCCTGCCCCTGCGGGTCCGGCAAGAAGTACAAGTTCTGCCACGGCCGCAACGCCTGAGCGCGGTCATCCTTAAGACGCGAAGCGGCGAAGGATCCCCCGCCACACACGATAACCCATACAGGAGCACCCTATGGACACGTACGATCCGAAAGTCTTACAGCGCATCCAGAATTTCGCCTGCAGCATGGTGACGGATCTGTCCGCCGCCTGTGAGAAGCACGGCATTCAGTTTTTCGGCATCTGCGGGACGGCGCTCGGCGCGGTGCGCCACGGCGGCTTCATCCCGTGGGATGACGACATCGATCTGGGCATCCTGCGCGCGGATTACGACCATCTGAAGGAGATCTTTAACGAAGAGCTGGGCGACCGGTACTATCTGCTGGAAGCGCAGTCGGATCCGCATTTCCCGCTGCCCACCTGCTGGATCTGCCGCAAGGGCACGCGCTTCATCCAGGACAACTTCAAGGATCTGCAGGTGCCGCTGGGCATCTATCTGGATATCTACGTCATGGACAACCTACCGGACGCGGAGTGGCTGCGCAAGTGGCACACCCGCAAGGTGTGGTTCATCAGCAAACTGATGATCCTGCGGGGCGTGCGCAAGCCGTTCCTGTACCAGAAGGGTCTGCTGGCACAGGCCATCTGGCTGGTCTGCGGCATGGTGCACGACGCCATGAAGGCGGCGGGCATCTCGCCGGAAAAGCTGGCCGCCTGGTACCTGAAGGAAGCCACCCGCTACAACAAAAAACGGACGAAGCGCGTGGGGTTCTGCGCGGATACCGGCCCGTTCTGGCACATCTATGACCGGGAGCAGACGTTCCCGCTGAAGAAACTGCCGTTTGCGGATATCGAGATCCCCTTCCCGAAGGAGCCGGAGCCGTCGCTCCACAACTACTTTGGGGACCATTACATGCAGCTGCCGCCCGTGGACAAGCGGCATGCGCATAAGCCGGCCGTGCTGGACTTCGGCGACGGCCGCGGGGATGTGATGGCGGAAAAGAAATAAGACGAAAAAGAAGGCGGGCCTGCGCGAAAGCGCAGGCCCGTGCTGTCTGTTGTAAGACTTAGAAGGTGCCGGCTTCTTCGTACGTTCCCGCGGTCAGCTCCTGCGGCTCTTTGCCGGGCAGGACGAGCGTGGCGGTGCATCCGAACGGCACGGTGCAGCGGTAGGTGTACGCGCCGTCTTTGACTTCCCAGTGAATCTGCCAGGTGCCGGCGGCGGAGCGATATGTCAGGTTCACCTCTCCCAGACGCTCATCGAAGTGCGGCGCCAGCAGAGCCTTGCGGAAGCCGGGCTCAGCCGGCCGGATGCCGGCCACATCGGCGTACACCCATTCGAGGATGGACCCGTAGGCGTAGTGGTTGAGGCTGTTCATGCCGGTGTCGGAAATGGAGCCGTCCGGCAGCACGGAGTTCCACCGCTCCCAGACCGTGGTGGCGCCCATCTTTACTTCGTAGAGCCACCCCGGATACTCTTCGTTGAAGAGCAGGTCGAAAGCCAGATCCGCATGACCGATCTGTGTGAGTATCGGGCACAGCAGCGGCGTGCCCACAAAGCCGGTCTGCAGCTTCCCTTCGCTTAAGCGGAAGCGCTCCATGAGGCCGTCCGCCATGCGCTGCGGCTCTTCGCAAAGCCCCAGCGAGAGCGCCAGCAGGTAGCCTGTCTGCGTGGGGATGGCCAGGCGCTCGGTGGCGGTGAAGAATTCTTTGCGGATGTCTGCGCGGATGCGGGAGGCAAGCGCTTCATAATGCTCCGCATCCGCCGTGCGCCCGAGCACCCGGGCGGCTTTGGCCGTCAGCACGGCGCTGCGGTAGTACTGCGTGTCGGCCACGTACCCCAGGTCCGTGGCGCCCTGGCGCACGTCGGGGTCCTTGGAGAAAACATCGAGCGACAGCCAGTCGCCGTAGTGGAAGTGCCGGCGCCAGGCGTGGTCATCGCCGTCGGTCTTCTCCAGAAAATCCACCCAGGCCTTCATGCTGTCAAACTGGTTTTCCAGGATGCCCGCATCGCCCGTAAATTCATAGACGGCCCACGGGACCACCGTGGCGGCTTCGCCCCAGGCGGCAGAAGAGACATGCTCGCCGAAGGACGGCACCACCGGCGGCACCTCGCCGTCAAGAACTTTCTGCTCGGTGTACATGTCATGCCCGAACTTGGCGTAGAAGGCCTCGGCGTCCGTCTGGTAGAGGGCGGTCGGCGCGAACACCTGCGTGTCACCCGTCCACCCCATGCGCTCATCGCGCTGCGGGCAGTCGGTGGGCACGTCGATGAAGTTGCCGCGCTGGCCCCACTCCACGTTGCTGATCAGCCGGTTGATCAGGGCGTTTCCGGTGGAGAGCGTGCCGATGGTCTGCACGGCGCTCGTCAGCACCAGAGCGGTGAAGTCTTCCTTCTTCAGGTCCTCCACACCTTCCACCTTCACATAGCGGTAGCCGAAGAACGTAAACTGCGGCTCCAGGACGACGGGCTTCCCGGCGGAGGTGTACCAGTATTCGGCTTTGGCCGTGCGCAGGTTGTCGTTGTAGAAATTGCCGTTCTGCAGGATCTCGCCGAACTGCAGGTGGACCTTCTGCCCGGCGGGAACGTTCAGTTTCAGGCGGAAGGAACCGGCCAGGTTCTGACCCAGATCCAGCACCGTCTCGCCGGCGGGCGTGGTGATGATGGTCTCCACCGGGCGCTCCTGCACGCACAGGACCGGCAGGGACAGGCGGTCGCAGAGAGCCCCCTTGGGCGGCTCTACGGTGGAAGCCGGCACGGTCGGAACTTCCGGCAGCGTGTCATCGCGGTGCTCGCCGTCATAGATGTTGGAGAAGGTCACGGTGCTGCGGGTGAGCTGCCAGCTCTCATCTGTGCCGATGACTTCCTCCGTGCCGTCCGCGTAGGCGATGTGCAGCTCGGCGATCAGCTTGTAAGAATCCCCGTAGTAGCCGTGCTCGGAATAGCGGAAGCCGAAACGGCCGGCATACCAGCCGGGCCCGAGCGCCACCGAAAGCGTCCCTGCCTCGCGCAGGGCGTCCGTCACGTCAAAGGTGATGGCCTGCACCCAGGCGTCGTAGTTGGTGCAGTAGGGGGTCAGATATTCACAGCCGATCTTCTCCCCGTTGTAGTACGCGTTGAACAGGCCGAGGCCGCAGAGGTAGAGGCGGGCGGAGGCCACACCGCCCTTCGGGGAGATGGCCCGGGAGTAGACCGGGTGGCGCGGTTCCGAAAGGTCACACCCGATCCACTGTGCCTGCCACGGCTCGTCCATCTTGCCGGTTTCAAACGTGTTCCAGTCCGAAGAGGCTTTCTCGCCGGCATCGGTGCGGACCGTCACCTGCCAGGTGTAAGCCGTGCGGGGAGTGAGGGCGATATCCGCCGGGACGGCCAGGGAATCCAGTGCGGCAAAGCCGGTATCGTACAGCGTTTCGAAGTCGGTGCGCACCACCAGCCGGGCTTCCGTTTGGCGGCTGCCGGCGGCTTCTTCCACCTGCCAGGAAAAGCGCGGCCTGCCCAGCGCAAACCCCAGCGGGGCCGTGATCCGGTTGACTTTACAGTGGGTGATCTTCATAGAGCGGTCCTTCCTTTCAGAGCAATGTCCGGGCAGACAGAAAACCTCTGCCCTCCTGTTTCCGACTATATCGGAGGCGGTGGCAAAATGCAATGCCCGGATGTGCCAAAGAATATCCATTTTTGCGCTTTTTTACGCTACCAGAATGCATTGCGGTCTTGTGGTCTGTTTGTTATGATGTCCCGTAGCGGCCGCCGGCCGCGGGGAGGCGCTATGGAACTGATCCTGCGGGATATCGTGAAGAAATTTGACAAAAAGGAAGTGCTGACGGGCGCGTCGGCCAGCTTTGCGAGCGGAAAGATCTACGGGCTTTTGGGCCGCAACGGCGCCGGCAAGACCACGCTCTTCAACGTCCTCAACCACGATCTGAAAGCGGACGGCGGACAGGCCGTTCTGGCGGATGAGACGGGCGAGCGGGAACTGCGCACCGAGGATATCGGGTACGTGCTGTCCACGCCCACCGTGCCGGCTTTCCTGACGGCGCGCGAGTTTGTGCGGTTCTTTCTGGAGATCAACCCGCGCAGGCGCCCGTTGGTGCTTGCGGACGGGCGGACGCTGCCGGAGGATACGGATGCGGACGTCTACCTGGGCCTTGTGGGCATTGAGGAGGAAGACCGCGGGAGGCTTCTGCGCGATTTCTCCCACGGCATGAAATCCAAAGTGCAGCTGTTGGTCAACATCCTGGCGGACACGCCGGTGCTGCTGCTGGACGAGCCGCTGACGGCGCTCGATGTGGTGGCGGCCGAGGAGATGAAGGCGCTGCTGCGCGAGATCAGACAGGACAAGATCCTGATCCTCTCCACGCACATCATGGAGCTGGCGCTCACGCTGTGCGACGACATCACCCTGCTGACGGGCGGGAAGCTTGCGGCGCTTCCGGAGACGGACGAGACCGGCCGGAAGCTCTCCGATGAGGAGATCCGCGAGCGGGTGCTGGAAACCCTGCGGGAGGCGTAAGATGAGGGAGACGTTCCGGCAGGAGAGGCGGCTCGCCATCGCCTCCCGTGTCAACAAATTCTGGTACATGCTCCGGAAGATCCCGCTCATCGGCAAAAAGATCCCGGCGGGCGTCTACGAGGCGGACGGGTGGAAGCGGTTTGCCCGCATCTATACCGCCATCCGCGAGGTGTTCGGGAAGTTCTTCGGCGCGGCCTTTTATCTGGCGGTGTTCATCGGCGGCCCGGCGTTTCTGATCGGGTACGTCATCCGCGAGGGCGGTGTTCCCGACGCGGTGCGCTGCGCGCAGTGGGTGTTTCTGTTCATGACCGTTTCCGGTGCGCTCATCTACACGGACGTGTTCGACGCCTCGGAAGAAAAGTATTATGCCATCATCCTGATGCGCGTGAAGCCGAAGGAGAGTGCGCTCTCCACGCTGGTGTTCATGCTCATCAGCCGCGGGCTGCCGATGGCGCTCTTCCTGACCGGCGCCGCGCTGCTGTTCCCGGACCGGTTTTCACCGGTATCGGCCGTGTGCGCGGCGGTGTTCTGGCTGTTGGCCAAGGTGATCGGCGCGGCGGCTTCGCTGAAGCTGGCGCTGCTGCCGGATGAGAACAAGACCGGTCCGCGGGTGAAGACGGCCATTTTGCTGGGGAGCCTCGCCTGTGCCGTCGGCCTGCCGTTTCTGGGCGTTCCGGCGCCGGCGTGGCTGTGGCCGGTGCTGGCGGGCGTGTCACTGGCGGCGGGCGTTTTCTGCCTGCGTTATCTGCTGCGGTGTGAAGAGTACGCCACGGCCTACAAGCAGATCCTGAAGCGGGAGGCGTGCTTTCCGGAGGCCACCGATGCCTCCTCCCTGCAGGCCGAAAGCGTGGAAAAGAGCATCGGCCAGACGGAGGAGAACCGCTCGGCGTTTCACGGCATCGCGGGACTGCACAAACTCTTCGTGAAGCGCCACCGCAAGATCCTGTGGAGGCGCAATCTGATCCTGGCGGGCATTCTGGCGGTCCTGGCCGCAGCTCTTCTGGCATTTGTGGCCTTTGCAAAGCCGGAAAAGGTGCCGCTGTCACGCATCCTGATGACGCTGCCGTTCCTGATGTATCTGATTAACCAGGGGCAGAATGTGGCGGCCACGCTGTTCATCAACTGTGATCAGGCACTGCTGCGCTACGGGTTTTTCCGCAAGCGCCGCGTGATCCTGTCGCTCTTCGGGTACCGGCTGGCGTCTCTGACGCTGATGAACCTGCTGCCGGCCGCCGTCGTGGCGGTGGCGCTGCCGGGGGTGCAGGTGCTGTCCGGCGCGCAGCCGGATGCGCGGATGCTGGCCTTCACGGCGCTCTGCCCGATGGCCTTGAGCCTGTTCTTCTCGGTGCACCGGCTGTCCATGTACTATCTGCTGCAGCCGTATACGGACACGCGCCAGATCCGCAGCCCGCTGTACAAGGCGGTGGATACCATCACCTACGCCGTGTGCCTGTTCTTCCTGAACACGGGGGACGATGTGTCCGTATCGGCCGAGTCGCTGGGCACCGGGTATCTGGTGTTCAGTCTGGCGTACGTGGCCATCGCGCTGGTGCTCGTCTGGTGGCGGGCGCCGAAGACGTTCCGCGTACGGGCGTAAAAAGAAAACAGACGGGCGGGGAAGTCCGTCCGCTGATCTGAATAAGCAAAACCGCCGGCCCGTGGGGTGCGGCCGGCGGTGAGGGGGAGACGTTGTTAAGCAAGATCCGCAAGACAAAGTACGGTGATCACCTTCTGATCTTCATCGGGACCATCTTCATGGCCATCGCCGTGAACACGGCCTTTGACACCAATCACATCGCGGACGGCGGCTTTTCGGGCATCGCCATCGTGGTGAAGTACCTGACGCAGAACTGGATGCCCGGCGGCGTGCCGCTGTGGGCCACCAGCCTGGTCCTGAACCTCCCGCTGTTCGTGGTGGCGTATTTCCTGATCGGCCCGCGCTTTCTGGAGAAATCCTTCTTCGGGTGGCTGGCTCTGACGTTCTGGCTCTGGGCCATGCCGGCCCTGCCCATGGCGAATAACGACCTGGTGCTGGGCACGCTTTTCGGCGGCGCGTTCATGGGCATCGGCGTGGGGCTGGTCTTCATCGGCCGCGGGTCGACGGGCGGCACGGACATGATGGCCATCCTGATCCACCGCTACGTGCGCCACATCTCGGTGGCGAGGCTGTTGTGGATCATCGACGCCGTGATCATCGTGACCGAAGGCCTGGTCTTCGGCGCGGACCGCGCCATCTACTCGGTTGTGTCGGCCTACATCGTCACCCGCCTGGCCGACCGCCTGATCGAAGGCGCGCAGAACGCGCGGCTCACCTACATCATGACGGACAAGCCGGATGAGATCTCGCAGGCGCTTCTGGACAGTGATCTGGGCGTGACCGGCCTGTACGCGCGCGGCATGTATCAGAAGAAGGACAAGCTGGTGCTGATGTGCGCGGTCAACCGCCGCCGCTACGCGGAACTGGAAGACGTGGTCATGGCCATCGATCCGTCGGCGTTCGTGATCATCACCGATGCCAGAGAGGTGCTCGGCGAAGGGTTCAACGAGACGCACCAGAGTATGTAAGAGAGAGCCATAACAAATACGGAGCAGTGGACATAAGCTTTTGAAATATCCCCGAACGGGTATAAAGCGTGATAACAATTGCGTTCTATACCCGTTCGGGGATATATTTATGCGAAAGTATTGAATGTATACCCTAAAGGGTGTATATTATGATCAATGATCATGAGGAGGGAAGCCATGAACGCCATTGCCGAGTACGTGAAGGCCAGCCGCCGGGCGGCCGGTCTTACACAGCAGGAATTTGCCATGCGCTCCGGTCTGGGGCTTCGCTTTGTCCGCGAATTGGAGCAGGGAAAAGAGACGGTCCGCATGGACAAAGTCAACATCGCTCTCGCCATGTTTGGGATGGAAGCGGTTCCGGGCAAGATCGCCCGAAAGGATGAAGACCAATGAATACGTTCCGAAAGGCATTCGTTTACGTCCGGGACCGTTACGCCGGGCTGCTTGAAGAAACCGATGAGGGGTACCGCTTTCAGTATGATCCGGATTATCTGGCGCATGAAAGCAGCGCCGTTTCACTGACACTTCCGCTTACGGAGAAGGCCTATTTGTCGACGACTCTTTTTCCGTTTTTTGATGGCCTGATCCCGGAAGGATGGCTGCTGGAAGCCGTCATGCACAACTGGAAGATCGACCGGCAGGATCGCTTTGGACTGCTGCTGATCGCCTGCAAGGATGCCATCGGGAATGTTGTCATTCGGGAGGAGCGTTTATGAACTGTCTGTGCTGCGGAAAACCGCTGAAAGAACCGAACGGTTCCGGATGGCATAAGAACTGCATCAAACGCTTCTTCGGAACCAATGAATTGCCGGAAATCGAACTGTCTGTTTCCGCGCTGGAACACATCACCCGGGAAACCGTCCAAAAAGGCCTGACCGTTCCCGGCGTCCAGAAAAAACTCTCGCTGCATCTTTTCTCGGAAGAAAAGCCCCCCAGGCTGACGCTGGTGGATCACCCGACCGGGTATATCCTGAAGCCGCAGGTGGCCGAGTACCCTTTCATGCCGGAATCGGAACAGCTGGTGATGAGTATGGCGGATGCCTGCGGCATCCGGACGGTCCCGCATGCGCTGATCCGCAGCGGCGACACCACCGCCTATATTACCAGAAGGGTGGACCGGATCATCGGGCCGGACCGGGTGATACGCCTGGCTATGGAAGACTTCTGCCAGCTGGATCTGCGCCTTGCGCAGGATAAATACCGCGGCTCCTGTGAGCGCTGTGCCAATGTGATCGCCCGGTACTCTTCCCGCAGGCAGATGGATATGACGGAACTTTTTTTGCGCCTGGTCTTTTGCTTTCTGACCGGCAATTCCGATATGCATCTTAAGAACTTTTCCCTGATAGAGACGTCGGAAGCATCCGGTGAATATGTGCTTTCGCCGGCCTATGACCTTCTGCCCGTCAATCTGCTCATACCGCAGGAAAAGGAAGAATTTGCCCTGCCGATGAACGGGAAAAAGAACCATATACGAAAAAAAGATTTTCTTGTATTTGCGGAAGAATGCGGCATTCCGGCTGAAGCTGCCGGAAAAATGATCCGCTTCCTGCTGGGGAAGGAGCCTGTTTTGCTGTCTGTCTGCCGGGAATCGCTCCTCCCGACCGGTATGAAAGAGGCGTTTGCTGCGTTGATCGGCGAAAGGTGCCGGACCCTGCGGGGGGAATAAGCGGCAGAGTCCGGTTCATGCGCCGAGGCGGTTCACTGCGCCGCTTTTTCTTTGGCAGCCCACACCAGGATCAGCGGGATCATCAGCAGCACCAGCGCGGCGACCACGGCGTAACCCGCGGGCAGGCCGGCCGTATCGCCGATGCGGCCCACAATGATGGGCCCGATGAACATGCCGATGCCGTAGATGGCCTGGTAGCACCCCATGGCAGTGGAGCGGCGGTCACCCGGGAAGTGCCGGATGGCGAGGCCCATCAGCAGCGCCGAAACGCTGCCCAGGAAGAACCCGCCGCAGGACTGCAGGATAAAGAGCAGCGGGAGATTGGGCGCGTAGGGCACGATGGCGGTGATGACGGCCAGCCCGATGACGCCGGTGATGAGAAAACGCTTTTCGCCCATCTTCTTCACAAGCGGCGTGCCGGCCAGCAAGGCACCCACGGTGCCCAGCGCGATGTCCGTGGCGCTTAAGATGCTGCGCAGAAACGGCGTGGCGCCGAGGTCGGTGGCCAGGATGGGCGTGAAGCCGGAGATGGTGGAGGTGTTGTAGATCTGCGCCAGCAGCATGGCCGCAGAGACGCACAGCAGCCGCGGGTCCACGATCACGTGCAGGAAATCCTTCAGCGTGATGGGCTTGCGGTCCTTCGGGACGTTCTCCTCAATGCCGAGGCTTAAGACAAACGCGATGGCCGCGCCGATGGCGCCGATGATGAACATGGACTTGTAGCCGGCAAAAATGGTCAGCGCGAGGCCCGCCGAGAGCATGGAGAAGAGCTTCCCGGCGTTGTTGAAGGCGTTCAGCTTGCTCATGGCGCCGGTAGAATTGCCCAGCGCAAAGTAGCTGGAGTAGAGAACCGTCATGATGACCCACGTGGCGGCGGCCAGGCCGGCGGTGCCGCGCGCGACGACCAGCAGCCAGTCCTGCTTAAAGATCAGGAACATCAGGTTGGCGAAAAGCGCCAGCAGAAAGCCTGCCGACACAAACACCTTGCGCTTGCCGATGCGGTCCGAATAGATGCCTAACGGGATGCGGGCGACCATCTGCGTAAACCCGTAGCTGCCCGTCACCACGCCGATCATGGTGAGGGATAAACCCAGTTCCTTCATATAGGAAGAGAGGTTGGGCACGTAGGCATACTGGGAGAACCAGAAGAAGAGGATGGCAAACTGATAGACGGTGATCTTTGACTTTTTATCCATGGAAATACGCCTCCGGTGCTTAGAGTAGCGCCAGAGGCGGCTGTTTTCAAGGGGAAATGTGCACTTTTTTGAAAGCGCTTTCACAAAAAAGAGGGGTGAAACTTGTTTTTCGGCGGGCGGTGTGGTAGAGTGCGCTTCATGAAAAACAAACCATCTTCAGGCGTCTTTTTTGTCGTCGCCGCGGCCTGCACGTTCGCGCTGGCCGGTATCCTGATCAAACTGTGCACGTTCTCGCCGCAGATCATCAACAGCCTGCGGTGCCTGTTCGCGGGGCTTCTGATGGGTGCTTATATGAAGGCGCGCGGCCACCGCTTCACGTGGAAGAGCGCGGGCACGTGGCTGTGCGCCCTGGCCAACTTCGGCATGGGGCTGTTGTTTGTCATGGCCAACAAGATGACCACGGCGGCCAACGCGATCGTCCTGCAGTTCACCATGCCGGCGTTCATCATCCTGCTGCAGTGGATCTTCTGGAAAAAGCGGCCGGACAGGACGGCGGTCATCGCCTGCGTGCTGTCCTTTGCCGGCATCCTGTGCTTCTTCCTGGAAAGCCTGGGCGGCGGGCATATGGCGGGCGATATCCTGGCGCTGGTCTCCGGCATCCTCTACGCGGTGCTCTTCCTCACCAAGCAGATCAAAGGTGCGGATTTCGAGTCGGGCGTGCTGATCTCGTTCGTGATCAGCGTCTTCTTCGGGCTGCCGTCGGTGCTTGCGGAACCGGCTGCCGCCTGGAGCGGCGTCAACATATTGCTGGTGGCCGCGCTGGGCCTGGTGCAGCAGGGGCTTTCGTATATTTTCCTGAATAAGGGGCTTGACAGTGTCCCGCCGGTCACGGCGTCGCTCGTCTCCATGGTGGAGCCCATCCTGAATCCGGTGCTGGTGGCCATTTTCTACCACGAGACCATCGGGTGGATATCGATGATCGGAGCCGTTATCGTGCTGGGAAGTGCGGCGTGGTACAACGCGCGCGAAGCAAAGAGCCAAGGATGATCCGTCTGCGGAGCAAATCAGCTGACAGTTGCATCGGAAGGGAGTGTGGATCATGACTATCACGGTAACAGAATTGAAGAGTAATCTCAGCAAATATCTGCTGCTTTCTGCGACGGAGGATATCTACATCACGAAGAACGGAAAGATCATCTCCAAACTGACTGATCCGTTTCAGGATCGTGTACAGATAGTGGAATCTCTTGTTGGTATTCTCCCGGATACTATGACAGCGGAGGAGGTCAGGAAAGAAAGGCTGACACCTCCGCTGTCATAGTATCGGGTACAGATAGTGGAATCTCTTGTTGGTATTCTCCCGGATACTATGACAGCGGAGG
>CAMJGH010000045.1 GCA_946405185.1 uncultured Lachnospiraceae bacterium | reverse complement strand
ATTCGATATAACGTCTGATGACATCCACCGTAGTGCCACCTGTTGAGATCAGGCACTGTCATCGATCACTCTGCGCCTGTACTTGACTACCATGATCAGATGATAGTTAAGGGCGAATACCGAATGATTGTTGTTTTCAAGAATGACCGGCATATATGTGATTCCTTTCTTTACGACTGAATATATTGTATCACAGTCGCAAAGGATAGTCAAGAACATATGTTCGAGCCTGCCGCTAAGCGGGATTCATCCCCTCCCTACGCTTCGCTAAAAGGAAGGGGTTTTCTTCCGCATTTTTGATAAAAGCAAGACTATATCTGCCGGACGGCTCTTGCGATGCTTAAAGAACTCAAATGACACACTGCCTGATTTCTGCTATCATGGACAGTAGTAATTCCCTGCAGAAAGGAGCACGCTATGAGTTTACCGGAGAAGATGAAGGCAGTTGTCACGTATACCGCGTCGGATATCCGCTATGAGGACTATCCGGTACCCCAGGCCGGCCCCGGGGAGCTGGTGCTGAAGGTGAAGGGCACCGGTATCTGCGCGGGCGACATCAAGTGCACGCACGGCGGCATCCGCTTCTGGGGGACGTCGCCGGAAACAGCCTATGTGGAAGGCCCGTGCATTCAGGGACACGAGTTCTGCGGCACGGTGGAGGAGATCGGCGAGGGTGTCACCGGATATGAGAAAGGCGACCTGGTGGTGGCCGAGCAGATCCTGCCCTGCGGCGAGTGTGAGTTCTGCCGCACCGGCCAGTACTGGATGTGCACGCGCTCCGCGGTGTTCGGCTTCAAGCAGTATGCCAACGGCGGCTTTGCGGAGTACGTGAAGGTTCCGAAGGGCTGCAAGGCGCATAAACTGCCGAAGACGTTTACGGTGGAGCAGGCGGCGCTGGTGGAGCCCATCGCCTGCGGCATGCACGCGGTGGAGCAGGCCGGCATCCGTCACGATGACGTGGTGGTCATCGCCGGCATGGGCCCGATCGGCCTGTCCATGGCCAATGTCGCAAACCTGGCCATGCCGAAGTGCGTCATCGCCATCGAGGTGCGCCCGGAGCGCGCTGCCATGGCAAAGGAGTTCGGCGCGGATGTGGTCCTCAATCCGCTGGAATGCGATGTGGCGGAGGAAGTGAAGAAACTCACCGGGGGCCTTGGCTGCACGGTCTACATCGAGGCGTCCGGCAATCCGAAGAGCGTGGCGCAGGGGTTTGACTGTCTGGCCAACCACGGGCGCTTCGTGCAGATGGGCGTCATGAGCGCGCTGGTGGAGACGGACTTCAACACCATCGGCGACGGCAAGGAGCTGACCATCATCGGCTCGCACTTAAGCGCGCTGGTCTATCCGGCCGTGATCCGCGGCATCGAAAAAGGCCTGATCCGCACGGACGGCCTGGTGACGCACACCTTCCCGCTCTCGGAGTTCAAGAAGGCCTACGAGACAGCGGAAAAGGATCCGGCGGCGCTCAAAGTGGTGCTGGTGCCGGATGCCTGATGGGCCCTGCGCAGAGAAATCTTCTGACGGCCTGACACTTACCCATCCTGAAACAGCCGCCCGCCTCCTTTGTAAGGCGGGCGGTTTTCTTTATGCCGGAAGCCTTCTTTCCGGCCGCAGACCCGCCCGGCGGAAGCGGTCGTGCTTGCGTTTCCGGGCCGTCAATCGTACAATGTGTGAGGGTTTAGCAGCGGTTGGGGATGAACGCGCAGTGAAAGGAAGGCTGTTTTGGAGAAACTGACCATTGAGGAGGCCAAACGCCTCAACGACACCATGGTGACGGAGGATCACCTGAAACTTCACGCCGCCAACGTGGCCGCCTGCATGGGCGCCATGGCGGGGCATTTCGGCGCCGACAAGGAACACTGGGAGGCCGTCGGTTACCTGCATGACTACGATTACGAGAAGTACCCGGAGGAGCATCTGGCCCACACGGAGGAGCCTTTGCGAAAAGCCGGCGTCCCGGAGGAGGACATCCGCGCCATCTTAAGCCACGGGTACGGCATCTGCACCGATGTGGAGCCGCTTTCGGAAATGGAAAAGAGCCTGTTCACGGTGGACGAGCTCTCCGGCATCATTCAGGCCGCCGCGCGCATGCGCCCGAACGGCATCACGGACATGGAGATCAAAAGCTTCATGAAGAAGTGGAAGGACAGGAAGTTTGCGGCCGGGTGCGACCGCCCGCTGATCTTAAAAGGCTGTGAGATGCTGGGGATGGATCTGCGCGACGTGGCCGAGATCTGCATTGAAGGCATGAAGGCGCACGCCGAAGAACTGGGCCTGGCACAAAAACAAATAACGAAACAGGAGTTTGAAGAATGACTCTGCGGGAACTGACGATCGGACAGCACGCGGTCATCACCGACGTAGGCGGTGAAGGCGCGCTGCGCCAGCACTTTCTGGATATGGGTGTCATCCCCGGCGCGGAGATGACGGTCGTGAAGTTTGCGCCCCTGGGGGACCCCATGGAGCTGCAGATCCACGGATATGAACTGACTCTGCGCCTGGACGATGCGGAGAAGATCGGCGTCAAGGTGATCGAAAGCCGCAAAAACGCCCACGCTCACGCGGAAAAAGTGACGAAATCCGCCCACCCTGGCCTGGGCGAGGACGGCAAGTACCACACCAAAGGCGACGGGGATCCGCTGCCGGAGGGCACGAAGCTGACGTTCGCCCTGGTGGGCAACCAGAATTCCGGCAAGACCACGCTGTTCAACCAGCTGACCGGTGCCAACCAGCACGTGGGCAATTTCCCGGGCGTGACGGTGGACCGTAAGGACGGCGTCATCAAAGGGCATCCGGAAACGCTGATCACGGACCTGCCGGGCATCTACTCCATGTCGCCGTACACACCGGAAGAGATCGTGTCGCGGTCGTTTGTGCTGGATGAAAAGCCGAAAGCCATCATCAACATCGTGGACGCCACCAACATCGAGCGCAACCTCTATCTGACCATGCAGCTGATGGAGATGAACGTGCCGATGGTCATCGCCCTCAACATGATGGACGAGCTGACCGGCAACGGCGGCACCATCGACATCAACGGGATGGAATCCATGCTGGGCGTCCCGGTGGTGCCCATCTCAGCCGTCAAAAATGAAGGCGTGGCGGAGCTGGTCAACCACGCGGTGCACATCGCGCACTACCAGGAGCGCCCGGGCCGGCAGGATTTCTGCAGCCCGGACGACCACGGCGGGGCCATCCACCGCGCCATCCACGGCGTGGTGCACCTGATCGAGGACCACGCGGCCAAGGCCGGCCTGCCGGTGCGCTTTGCGGCCGTGAAGGCCATCGAAGGGGATCCGCTGGTGCTGGAAAAACTGGCGCTGTCGGACAACGAAGCCGACATGCTGGAGCACATCGTGAAGCAGATGGAGGAGGAAGGCGGCATGGACCGCGCCGCCGCCATCGCCGACATGCGCTTTGATTTCATCGAGCGCGTCTGTGAGCGCACGGTCGTTCCGCCGCACGAAAGCCGCGAGCGCGTGCGCTCCGAGAAGATCGACCGCGTGCTGACCGGCAAGTGGACGGCCATCCCGTGCTTCATCGGCATCATGGGCCTGGTCTTCTGGCTGACCTTCAACGTGATCGGGCCGTTTTTGCAGGACCTGCTGGCGGCCGGCATCGAAGCATTGGCGGGCGTAGTGGATGGCTGGATGACCTCCGCGGGCATCAACGAAGCCATCCACAGCCTGATCATCAAGGGCATCTTTGAGGGCGTGGGCAGCGTCCTGAGCTTCCTGCCCATCGTCTGCGTGCTGTTCTTCTTCCTGTCCATCCTCGAAGACTCCGGGTACATCGCCCGCGTGGCCTTCTTTATGGATAAGCTGCTGCGCAAGATTGGCCTGTCCGGGCGCTCCATCGTGCCGCTGATCATCGGCTTTGGCTGCACCGTGCCGGCCGTCATGGCCACCCGCACGCTGCCTTCGCGCCGTGACCGCCGCATGACCATCCTGCTCACGCCGTTCATGAGCTGCACGGCCAAGGTGCCCATCTACGGGTTCTTTGTGGCGGCGTTCTTCCCGGGAAAAGGCGGGTTGATCATGACCGGCCTGTATGTGCTGGGCGTGATCATGGCTATCGTGACGGCACTGCTGTTCAAGAGCACGCTGTTCAAAGGCAAGGCCGTGCCGTTTGTCATGGAGCTGCCCAACTACCGGCTGCCGGGGCCTAAGAACGTCCTGCGGCTTTTGTGGGAGAAGGCGAAGGATTTCATCACCCGCGCGTTCTCGGTCATCCTGATCGCCACGATCGTGGTGTGGTTTTTGCAGAGCTTTGATTTCCGGCTCAACTTCCTGCCGGAAGAGGAGACCGCCCGCAGCATCCTGGCGGCCGCAGCGGGCGTCATCGCGCCCGTCATGAAGCCGCTGGGGCTTGGCGACTGGCGCATCGTCACCTCGCTCATCTCGGGCTTCATGGCCAAGGAGAGCGTGGTGGCCACCATGCAGATGCTCTTCGGCACGCAGATCACCTCCGTGCTGACGCCGGCTGCGGCCGGCACCATGCTGGTGTTCTCGCTGCTCTACACCCCGTGCGTGGCGGCGATCGCTTCCGTCCGGCGGGAGATGGGCAGCAAGTGGGCCGTGGGCGTGGTCGTCTGGCAATGTTTCGTGGCCTGGGTGATGGCCCTCATCACCAGTCTGATCTTGACGGCTGTGCTGTAAGAAAGGAGATCCGCGATGGGTGTGCTGTATGATGCCATCGTCATCGGCGGCGGGGTGGTGGGTTCCGCCATCGCCCGCGAACTGACCCGGTACCGCCTGAACTGTGCGGTGCTGGAGAAGAACGCCGACGTGTGCTACGAGACCAGCGGCCGCAACACAGGCGTCTGCCACGGCGGGTTCGCCTACGACATCGGGTCGTTAAAGGGCCGGTTCTGCGTGGAAGGCAACCGCCTGATGGGCGATCTGGCCGATGAGCTGGGCTTCTCGTTCGAGCGCTGCGGCAAAGTCCTGGTGGGCTTTACCGAGTGGGACTACAACCGCCTGCTGGAAGTCATCAAACAAGGCGAGGCGCTCGGCGCCACGGGCCTGCGGATGATCGACAAGGAGGAACTGCACCGGCTGATCCCGGCGGTGGAGGGCGAGTTTGCCATGCTCTCCGAAAACTCCGGCATCATCGATCCGTTCGGCTTGACCATCGCCTACGCGGAAAACGCCGCCGAAAACGGCTGCCGGTACTTCCTGGACCACGAGGTGACGGCCATCGCCCGCGAGGGGGAGAACTGGAAGATCACGGCCGGCGGCGAGGAGTTTGTCACCCGCTGGGTCATCAACGCGGCCGGGCTTTCCTGCGGGAAGATCTCGGAGATGCTGGGCATCCCGGGGTACCGCATGATCTACTCCAAAGACGATTACATCATCCTGGATGAGCGAATGGGAAAACTGGTGCCCATGCCCATCTACACCGTGCCCAGCAATCTGTACATGGGCATCCACGTGACGCGCACCACGGATGGCAACGTCCTGCTGGGGCCGTCCGCGGAAGACACGATGAACAACTCCTGGTACGGCGTGGAGCAGAAGAACATCGACATGCTCTACGATGAAGCCATGAAGATCTGGCCGCACGTGAAGCGCGGCGACTACATCCGCACCTACTCCGGCATCCTGCCCAAGTGGACCGATGAAAACGGGCGTATCCAGGATTTCAAGATCGAGATCCTGGACGATATCGCGCCGCATGCGGTGAACCTCGTGGGCATCGAATCGCCGGGCCTGACGGCCAGTACGCCCATCGCCCGGTACGTGCTGGAGCTGATGAAGGCGCGCGAGGACCTGCAGGAGAACCCGGACTTCAACCCGGTGCGGCAGGCGTCCGTGCGGTTCGCGAAGCTCCCGGAAGAGGAACAGGCGCGGCTGATAGAAGAAGACCCGAACTGGGGCGAGCTGGTCTGCCGCTGCCAGAAGGTGACCAAAGCGGAGATCCTGCGGGCCATCCACAACCCCTTGGGCGTTAACACCATGGTGGGCGTCAAGTACCGCACCCGCGCCATGATGGGGCGCTGCCAGGGCGGATACTGCCAGATGCGCATCGAACAGATGCTGGAAGAGGAACTGGGCCTGGCACCGGAAGAGGTGGACTTCAACCGCCGGAACGCTCCGGCGCTCTTCGGGAAAGTGAGGGACGACGCATGAACATCCGAAACGTTGATGTCCTCATCGTGGGCGGCGGCCCGGCGGGGCTGGCCGCGGCAGCCGAACTGCACCGGCAGGGAGTGACCGACATCCTCATCTGCGAGCGCGAGAAACAGCCCGGCGGGATCCTCCGCCAGTGCATCCATGACGGCTTTGGGCTCACACGGTTCGGTGAGAGCATGAGCGGCCCGGAGTACGCGGACCGGTTCATCAGAGAAGTGAAAGAAGCCGGCATTCCGCTGATCACGAACGCCTCCGTGACGGACATCACGAAGGACCGCCTGGTCACGGTGGTCACGCCGGAGGGGCTCTTAAAAGTGCAGGCCCGCGCGGTGGTGCTGGCCATGGGGTGCCGCGAGCGCACCCGCGGGGCGTTAGCCATCCCCGGCGAGCGGCCGGCCGGCGTCTACACCGCCGGTGTGGCGCAGGCTTACATGAACCTGTACAACCGGATGCCGGCGAAAGAAGCCGTCATTTTGGGTTCGGGTGACATCGGCATGATCATGGCAAGACGTCTGACGCTCGAAGGCGTAAAGGTGAAGGCCGTGTATGAGATCATGCCGTACGCGGCGGGCCTTCCCCGCAACGTGGAGCAGTGCCTGAACGACTACGGCATCCCGCTGTATCTCTCGCACACGGTGACGGAGATCCACGGCGACCACCGGCTTACGGCCGTCACAGTCTCCGCAGTGGATGAGCACCTGAAGCCCATCCCCGGCACGGAGGAGAAGATCCCCTGCGACACGCTGATCCTCTCGGTGGGTTTGCTTCCGGAGAACGAGCTGAGCCTTGGCGCGGGCGTCACACTGGATCCCCGCACCCGCGGCGCGGAAGTAAGCGAGTATTACGAGACGGATGTGCCCGGCATTTTCTCCGCCGGCAACGTCCTGCACGTGCACGATCTGGTGGATTTCGTCTCCATGGAGGCCGAAAAACTGGCCCGGTCCGTCACGCGGTATCTGGCGGACGGCCTGCCGGCGTGCGGCATCGCCGTGACCTGTGACCGTTCCGTCAACCACACGGTGCCCATGCGCCTTTCCGGCACGGAGGATGTGATGCTCTCGCTGCGCGTCTCCCGCCCCGGCAGGGATGTGACCGTCCGCGTGACGCAGGGCGGGCGCGAAGTGGCCGCGAAGAAGATGAAGAAGGCCCTGCCGGCCGAAATGATCCAGCTGGTGCTGAAAGCGGAGAAGATCACCGGCACGGAAGATCTGGAGGTGACGGTATCATGACCAGAGACTTTACCTGCATCGTCTGCCCGAACGGGTGTGAGATCACCGTGGAATACGAAGGGAAGAATGTCCTGTCCGTGACGGGGAATCTGTGCAAGCGCGGCGAGGCGTACGTGAAACAGGAGCTGACCGACCCGCGCCGGACCATCGCCTCGTCGGTGGCGGTGGAAGGCGGCGTGCTGCCGCTCGCCTCGGTGCGGCTGACCGCGCCTGTGCCGAAAGAGAAGATCTTCGACGTGATGGAAGAGATCAAGAAGATCCGCCTGCAGGCGCCGGTGAAGGCCGGCACCGTGCTGGCGGCCGATATCCTCGGCCTCGGATCGGATCTGATCGTGACCAAGACCGTAAAAGCCCGGTGAGTGTTGGGTCAGGCCGGTGAGTCTGGGGGTCAGGCTCACCCGTCCGATCTGACGTGGATTCACCGATTAAAAAATATATTTCAGGAGGTCCTTCTATGTCCATCCCTCATCTTGCCCCGCAGGGCACCAAAACCCTTCTGTACGTTCACGACAAACCGTTCATCTGCCTGGCCGGTGAAGTGCACAACTCGGATTCGTCCTCCCCGGAATACATGCAGGGCATCTGGCAGTACGCCGATGACCTGGGCATGAACACGGTGCTGCTGCCGGCCACCTGGGAGATGGTGGAGCCGGTGGAGGGGCAGTTTGATTTCTCCGTACCCGAAAAACTGATCCTTCAGGCCCGCGAGTGGGGCAAGAAGATCATCTTCCTGTGGTTCGGCAGCTTTAAGAACGCCGAGTGCACCTACACGCCCGCCTGGGTGAAGACGGACATCGCCCGCTTCCCGCGCGCGCAGATCGTCAAGGGGAAAAACAAAGCCGGCCGTCCCATCGGCGCAAACAGCCCCTACACCGTTCCGTACAGCTCGCTCACCTACCTGCCCGGTGAGGGCATGACGGCCGATGCCAAAGCCTTTGCGGCCTTCATGGCCTTCCTGAAGGAAGTGGACGAAGAGGAGAACACCGTTGTGGCCGTGCAGGCGGAAAACGAGACGGGGCTCTTAGGCGCCGCGCGCGAGCAGTCGGATGCCGCCGATGCGGCTTTTGCGGGGCAGGTTCCGGCGGACTTTGCGGCTTACATGAAGGCCCACACCGGGACCATGAAGCCGGACGTGAAGGAGGCCGTCGAAAACGGCGCCGAGGCCGGCACCTGGGAAGAAGTTTTCGGCCCGGTCGCGGAGGAGATCTTCTCCGCCTACCATGTGGCTTCCTACGTGAATTTTGTGGCGCAGGCCGGCAAAGACGTCTACCCGCTGCCGATGTTCGCCAACTGCTGGCTGGTCAAGCCGGAAGAGAAGCCCGGGAATTACCCCTCCGGCGGTCCGGTCTCCCGCGTGCACGAAGTGTGGGATCACTGTGCGCCGGCCATCGACGTGTACTGCCCGGACATCTACGTGCCGTTCTTCTTTGACGTGTGCGATGATTACAGCCGCCGCCAGCCGTTAGCCATCCCCGAGTGCGCCACGCACGCCTACTGCGCGCCGCGCCTGGTCACGGCCGTCGGCCACTATCACGCGCTGTGCTACGCGCCGTTCGGGTTCGATGACATCGGCAAGCCGTTTACGGCCATGCAGAGCTTCCTCTTCGGCGTGGATGTGACCGATCCGGCGCTGAAAACACCGCAGAATAAGGAAGAGTACGGCCAGGCCGCCAGACTGCTGCAGGCGCTGATGCCGTTCATCACGAACGCCGTGGGCACCTCCGATCTGGATGCCTCCTGCGCCGAAAAAGACGCCATGGCCACCTTCATCATGGGCAAGACGGCCGTCAACGCCATCTTCAAAAGCCCCATGGTGCCGCGGACGGACGGGTACTGCCTGGCCGTACGCGACGGCGACGAGATCTACGTGATGGGCAATGGCTGCAGCCTGCAGCTGACCAGCGCCGATCCCGACAATGACTGCCTGGACATCGTCAAAGCCGAAGAACTGGTCCTGACCGATGACGGAAAGCTGATCCCCCGCCGCCGCTTCAACGGCGATGAGACCGCCACCCTCGGCTTCAACGCCCCCGGCGTGATCCGCCTCACCACTTTCGTCTACCGCTGAGTCAGGGGTCAGGCCCCTGACTCACCCGAAAGGAGAACCATGAAAGCACCTTTTTCTGCCTGGCTGCAGGCGCTCATCCCGGATCTGCAAAAACTCCGGGCCATCCTGCAGCAGGACTATGACTATGTGAGTATCTTAAGCACCGATTCGCCGGGGCTGGCGGTGCGCATCTCGCAGCACGCGAGGAGCATTGCGCACCGGACCATGACCACCGAGCGGGGCACGGTGATCCGCGTGGCCAAAGACGGGCTGTACGCGGAGTACGCCTTCAACGATCCCGCCGGCCGCACGCCGGAGGAGATCGCCGCGGAGGCCAGAACGGAACTGTCCGCACAGCTGGCGCTCTTAAAGGCGGTCAACGCCGATGTCTACGACACGCCCGTCCTCACCGAGGAGCCGTGGGAGGTCTTCACCGAAAAAGAGACCGGCCAACTCCCCGAGGAGGCGGATCTGGCGGCCCTGGTGGCCCAGTTTGCCGGGCTGTCCGACCGCGGCAAGGCGCTCTCGGAGGACCATCTGGACTGCATGGTGACGGGCCAGTCCACGCACATCTCCAAGGTGTTCCTGTCCGATGAAAAGTTCCTGCGCCAGAGCTATGTCTACAGCGAGGGGAGCGTGGGCATCATCGCCATGCGTGACGGCGCCAACAAGTACGGCTATCAGTCGCTCTCGGGACTGGGCGGGCCGGAGCTGTTCGCCGGCCTGGAGGAGTGCCTCGATAAAGCCGCCGCGCAGGTGCAGACGCTTCTGTCGGCGGAGCGCATGGTGCCGGGCGAGTACGACGTGATCACCTCGCCGGAGGTGACCGGCCTGATCGCGCATGAGGCCTTCGGCCACGGCGTGGAGATGGACATGTTCGTGAAGAACCGGGCGATGGGCAAAGACTACATCGGCAAGCGTGTGGGGTCGGATCTGGTGACCATGCACGAGGGGGCACTGTGCGCCGACAACGTGACCAGCTACGTCTTTGACGATGAAGGCACGCCCGCGGGCGATGTGACCGAGATCAAAAACGGCATCCTGCAGACGGGCATCTGCGACGCGCTCTCGGCCCTGCGCCTGGGCATCGCCCCGACCGGCAACGGCAAGCGCGAGAATTTTGAGCACAAGGCCTACACCCGTATGACCAACACGCTCTTTGATTCCGGAACGGACAGTCTGGACGATATGATCGCCTCCATCGGGTACGGTTTCCTGCTGGAAGGCATGGAGAGCGGCATGGAGGATCCCAAGCACTGGGGCATCCAGTGCATCGTGCAGATGGGCCGCGAGATCAAAGACGGCAAGCTGACGGGCCGGGTGTTTGCGCCGGTCATCATGACCGGGTACGTGCCGGATCTGCTGGGCAGCATCTCCATGGCCTCGCCGCACCGCGAGGTGTTCGGCGCCGGCGGCTGCGGGAAGGGCTATAAAGAGTGGGTGAAAGTCTCGGACGGCGGCCCCTACCTGAAGACGAAAGCGAGGCTCGGATGATGAACGCGATACTGCTGGAAGAACTGAAAAACCTTTCGCCGGACGGCTGGGAAGTGACCGAAACGCAGACATCCGCCTGGGAATTCTACTTTATCGGGCATAAGCTGGACCAGCACCGTGTGCGCGAAGTGACGCACGTGAACGTGCGCGTGTTCCGCAAGACCGATGACATGCTTGGCGAGGCATCGGCCGAGCTGGCGCCCACGCTGTCGCAGCCGGAGGTGAAAAAGGCGCTGGAGAACCTGTGGTACGAAGCGTCACTGGCGCCCGTGCCGGACTACCGCCTGGTGCAGCCGGCTCCCATGGAGGCCGTCGAGCCGGTGGAAGAGCCCATCGAGGTGACCGCCCGCCGCTGCCTGGAAGCCGTGGCAGCCGCGGCCGAGACCGCCGGCGAATCCGTCAACAGCTACGAGATCTTCGTGAAGCGCGATACGGAGCACCTGATGAACTCCGAAGGCGTGGACGTGACGCAGCAGATCCCCGGCATGATGTGCGAGGTGGTGGTCAACGCCCGCCGCGGCGGCCATGAGATCGAGATCTACCGCATGATCCGCGGCGGCCTGTGCGACGCGCCGGCGCTGACCAAAGAGGTGGAAGCGGCCATGCGCGTGGGCAAGAACCGCCTGACGGCGCTGCCCACCCCGGTGACCGGCGAGATGCCGGTGCTGCTGTCCACCGAAGCGGTGGTGGACGTGTGCCGGTACTTCCTGAACAATGTGGGCGCGGCCTACATCTACCGGAAGATGAGCCCGTTTGAGATTGGCCGGCCTCTCTGCGAAAAGGCCGACGGCGATGCCGTCACGCTGCGCGCCCTGCGCACGCTCCCGAACTCTTCCCAGAACCGCGTCTGCGACGACGAAGGCTCGCCCGTGCATGACGTGGAACTGATCAAAGACGGCATCCCCGCGCACTACTGGGGCGGCCGGATGTACGCCGAGTGGCTGGGCCTTTCGGATGCCTTCCGCGTGACCAACTGGGAAGTGGAAGGCGGCGCCCAGTCCGCCGCAGAACTGTGGCAGGGGCCGTACCTGGAGCCCGTGGAGTTCTCGGATTTCCAGGTGGACGCCATGACCGGCGACATCTTCGGCGAGATCCGCCTGGCCTGGTACCACGACGGCACCCGCATGATCCCGGTGACCGGCGGGTCCCTCTCCGGCAACATGCGCGAAGCCATGAAGCAGATGCGCTTCTCGAAAGAGCAGAAGCAGTACGACTGCGCGCGCGTGCCGCAGGTGGTGAGGTTTGAGAAACTCACGGTGGCAGGAGCCATGTCATCCTGAGGGAGGCCGCAGGCCGAGCCGAAGGATCCCCTGTGGAGGGGGACCCCTCGACAAGCTCGGGATGACATTAACAGAGGAGTAGGCATGGAATACTTCGACATCTGTGACGAAAACGGTCTGCCCACCGGGCAGACCGTCAGTCGTGAAGAGGCGCACCGCCTGGGCATCCGCCACCGCACCGCGCACGTGTGGATCGTGCGAGAGCGGGAGGGGCGCACGGAGGTGCTGCTGCAAAAGCGCAGCATGGAAAAAGATTCGTATCCGGGTCTCTGGGACACCTCTTCCGCGGGGCATATCCCGGCGGGCGATGAGCCGCGGGAGTCCGCCCTGCGGGAGCTTTCAGAGGAGCTGGGCATCACCGCCGCCCCCGCAGACCTCACGGAGATCGGGCTGTTCCGCATTGAGTACACGGAACCGTTCCACGGAAAACTGTTCCACGACAACGAGGTGGTCAAAGTCTACCTGTACGGGAAGCCGGTCGATGAGACAGCGCTCACGCTGCAGGAGAGCGAGGTGGACGCCGTCGGGTGGTTTGATCTGGCCGCCGTCCGCAACAAGATCCGAAACGACCGCAGCCGCTTCTGCATGCCAGCCGAAGGCCTGGAGATCCTGTGGACGTGGGTGCAGGCCCACCCGCCGGCGTGAGGGACCGGCCGGTTATTTTTTGATCTTCTGCAGCATCGCGTTCAGCCCCTTGATCTGCTCCGGGCGTGCCGTCCTTCACCAGTTCAAAGTGCGCGGCGCGCACCATGATCAGATTGACTTCCCGGTAGTACATTTTTTTCGAAAAAGTGTAATCCGATTCGTCAACATGGCCGTTTGGGTATGGTAAAATACCCGCGTATCCCGTTTGCAAGGAGGTGCTCCTGCCATGATCCGCCGCATCCCTCTCATCGGCCTGACGCCGGATTACAGCCCGTCCGCCCGGCGGCTTCTGATCAACGAAGATTACATGGAGTCGGTCCGCGAGGCCGGCGGCCTGCCCGTCTTGCTGCCGCTCACGGCAGACGAACAGACGCTGCGGGAGAGCCTTACGCGGCTGTCCGGCATCGTCTTTACCGGCGGCGCGGATATCGAGCCGGCCCTCTACGGGCAGGAGAGACACCCCTGGTGCGGCGAGGCCATCGCGCAGCGGGATGCCATGGAACTGCCGCTCATGTGGATGGTGCTTGCGGATCCGTCCATGCCGTTTCTGGCCATCTGCCGCGGCGTGCAGGTGATGAACTGCGCCGCCGGCGGGGACCTCTGCCAGGACATCGCCGCGGAGCGCCCCGGCTGCCTCACCCACCCGCGCCATGACCGCCCGGCGGAGGAGGTGCACCGCGTCACCCTCACGCCCGGCACCCGCCTGGCGCAGATCTTCGGCACGCCCGATGCCGGCGTCAACAGCCGCCATCACCAGGCCATCGGCCGTGTGGGAGAGGGGATGGTGGTGAGCGCCACGGCGGAAGATGGCATCATCGAGGCGCTGGAAGTGACGGACCGTGCCTGCGGCATCGGCGTGCAGTGGCACCCCGAAAGCATGCATGCACACTCCGCACAGAGCCGCGCACTGTTTTCGCATCTGATAGAAGTGGCGCACGCCAAAAAGAAACAGAAGTAACCGCCCCGACCAAGGTTGTGTTACCTCTGTAGAAACAACTAGGGTCAACCGCCTCTGCAGTGGCAGTTGCCTTATCTAAAGTATACCATGCTAGTAAAAAATATCAATTATATATGGCTGTTTTATACCGGCATTCTAGTCTCAGTATTTCGTGGAAATGGTACTTCAGAAGCAGTGGTAGCTTCAATGTGTCTAGATGAGTAGGTTAAGGAAAAACGCATATGGATACAAAAAAGAGCAGTGTTCTAAAAAAAAGCGCGGCTCTTGTGTGAAAAGCAACTCACACAAAATGTATAATTAGAAATAGCGCTGACATTTAATGTAAATTATGGTACACTATAGCCCTGCCGCGGAAGCGGCGGGCGCTGCCATTGCACGCGAGTAAGGCGGTTGGCCCTCCTGCCGGAGGGTCTCTGATTCGGATTGAACATAGCCCTCCGGACGAGAGAAAGGAGGGTGATGCCTATGGAGTGGATGGAATTTGTGTCCATGATCGCCTGCCATTGGCAGGCGATCATGCAGACCTTCATGCATTTCCTGACGCTGGTCAAAAAGAAACAGAGGTAACCGCCGTCCCAAGGTTATGTTACCTCTGTAACTACAACTAGGGTCAACCGCCTCTGCAGTGGCAGTTGCCTTATATGAAGTATACCATGCTAGCAAAAAATGTCAATATCATATACGCGGCGCCCTTTGCGAGGTCTGTAAGGGACTTTTGGCAGCACGGCGCGGATAGGTGATTGGTGCTTTTCAGACGGTGGGAGGGCTGATATACTATACTTAACATGTTACCAAAGGGGGAGACAGACATGGGGCTTTTTGATGTGGATTCATTCCTATACAAATAATCTTAGAAGGGGGTGATGAAGAATGAAGAATGTGATGATCCTTGCAACTTCTGTAGTCTTAATGGTAGGTGTGGCAATAACGGGCTGCTCTACCAACACTCAGCGAGCAGATTGGGACAATCCAAGTCATTCCGTAGAGACCTCCTCGAAAGATGATTGGGATAACCCGACAGACAGCAGTAAATCGGATTGGGATAATCCAAGCCATCCGGTCGACGAGTCAAAAGATGATTGGGATAACCCGACAGACGGAACTAAATCTGATTGGGATAATCCGAGTCAATCTACGGAGTCGAAAGAAACAAACGAGGCAGGCCTGTATCGTCACGAGGTAGGCGGATGGGTGTTCTATACGGAACATGATATCGATGACTATTTCGGGAACGATGGCAAAAATGACATATTCTACGCATCAAAGATGGCGGAAGACGTATTCCAGCATGAAGTATTCGCCGAAGAACGCGGGCGCGTTATCTTGCGAGACCAAAACGATCCAAAATATCCTATTATTCTCGAGTATGACATTTATAACGAGCAAAACAAACCGGATTATCATGGAACCTATGTTGGCTTCACGATGGTGGCAGGATATAGTTTCTTCGTTAAATGTCCCATCATTAATGATTCTCACTTTTATCATGTTAACGGCAATGATTATCTGACAAATCGAGAAACGGCAGAATTGTCACTCTATATCTGCGAACATTATTATGAGCTGGAAGGCGGATTAACAATGTTAGTCGGTATGGAACTTGATTATCCGTACTATAAATGGACGAATAGCCATAACTAAAAACATGTAGCCTTAAGGCAATCCCCGCCATTCGTGGCGGGGATTTTTATGCCGTCACAAACTGTTCTTTTTTATTGAGCATACACCTTCCCAGTGTTTTGTTTCGGGATCGATCAGAAGGAACTGACGGCTGCCGGTGGGCGTGCCGTTCCGATACGTAGAGAAGACATCGCAGGAGAGGAGATTTCCCTCCTGCGTGATCTCTTTCAGGGGCGTGTGTCCCACCACCTGCAGCAGGCTTTTCGCGCGGTACAGTGTCTCACCGCTATACTGCGGCCTGGCCCAGATGGGCGAGTCATCGTTCCACATGATGCGGGAGCCAAAGTTGTTGATGGCATCCACCACCAGATCCGTGTCGCCCATCCGCCGGCTGCCGATGTGCTTCTTCACAAAACCCTCCAGCACCCCGCCGTGCGAGAACAGCACATTTCCGATGCGGTGCACATAGGCCAGGTTCAGCTCGCTTGGCAGCGCCAGACGCAGTCTGCGCAGCCCGTCCAGCACCGCGCCTTCCGCATACGGCGAATAGCCGCTCTGCAGCCTTCCCCACAGATAACTCAGATCATGATTGCCGTAGCACCACCGCGTTTTCGGCCACGCTTTGGCAAACGCGACGGCGGCATCGAACGTTTCTTCATACAGCGGAATGTGCAGCTGCTTCTCCCAGTCATCCGGAAGATCCATCAAGCAGACCGCGCGGTCGGTGCCGTGCGCTTTCATCAGCGCAGAGGCCTGCTCAAACATCCACGGCTTCAGGTGCACATCGGGGATTACCAGCACGTTCATGGGGCTCCTTTCCCGTGAAGAATGCAAAGGGCTTTTCTCACGAAAGATGGTTTTGGTCATACGATCATTTTACCACAGCGGGAAGGGAAACCATTCAACTGACAGGCTAAAACGGGGAGATGTCGGAAAGAACAGACAGTACAGCGAGGATAGGCAATTGGTGCTTTTCAGACGGTGGGAGGGCTGATATACTATACCTAACATGTTACCAAAGGGGGAGACAGACATGGGGCTTTTTGATGTGGATGATGACAAGTTAAAGGCATATTACCGTGATTATCTTGCCGGTGGCGTCAGTGCCGGTGAGATGGATCAAATGCTCAGGCTCTACGCCTCCCAGAACAACTGCAGTTTCAGCGAGGCACAGACTTTTGCTGTATCCGGAGAAAAGTTGGGGAGTCTGAAGAACAACTCCGGGAATGACGGCTCATGGAGAAGAGGATGAGGATTGCGGCGGTGACATTCCACCTGCGCGCGCCGTGGGTGCACAGCCTTAAGGAAAAGCGCATGATCGTAAAAAGCCTGGTGGCACGTCTTCAGAATCGCTTTCACGTATCGGCTGCGGAAATTGCTGATCAGAACATCCACCAATCCATCGTTATCGGCGTAGCAACCATTGTTCCTCACAACGCTTTGGCCGATAGTGTGATGGACGAGATTTCCGCGTTTGTGGAAGAGAACTGTGAAGCGGAAGTGGTCGAAGAGGAGAGGGAGATACGGTAACGGAGAAAACGATATGCAAGTGAATCTTATTGAAAAAATGAGCGCATCCAACCGTCACTACATTTTCACCTCTTCCGCCTCCCTGCGCACTCGCCTGGCAGACGAAGGCCAGCACCCGCACGCCATCGTCATCTGCTGTTCGGATTCTCGCGTGATTCCGGAGCACATCTTTGAAGCGCAGCCTGGCGACTTGTTTGTCATCCGCGTGGCCGGAAATGTGCTGGACAACCATCAGTTGGGCAGCATCGAGTATGCCGCGGCGCACCTGGGGTGTGAGCTGGTGGTGATGCTCGGGCATACGGGATGCGGAGCGGTAGCCGCGGCGCTGGAGGGCAGCCACGATGGCTATATCTCTTACATCACGGAGGATATCCGCGAGGCCATCGGGGAGGAGAAAGACCCGGTGAGGGCATCGGAATTGAACGTACTGCACGGCGTGGAGCGCATACGGGAAGAGTTTGCACTGCATCCGGAGATTGCAGGACTGAAAGTGCGCGGCGCCATGTACGATATCCGTACCGGTGAGGTGAAGTGGCTGTGAAGAAACAGACCGTCACAAAGAGGAGGCGCGCATGAGGATCTTCATCAAAGCCTCTGCCAATGGCTTCCCGGAAACCGAAACGGAATACACTGCCTGGCAGGGGTTTCAGGAACTGGGTTTTAAGCCGATCTTTTTCAAAAGCGAAAATGAGCTGGAAGACTGCCGTCCGGATGATCTGATCGTGGGTGGTGTCACCGTCATCAACCGGCGGCTGAATGCCTATGGCATCACCATTGATGAATACGATTACCCCACGCAGCTGTCGGATTATCTCGGAAGGCGCGTCTGGACGGATACGCTGGAAGGCATTCTGGGCAAGCCGGAACAGTGGCCGGTCTTTGTGAAGCCGGTCAAAAACAAGGCGTTTCTGGGGTTTGTGCTGAAGACCGGACGGGAGGTCCCTCGGATGAGGAGCGCCCGCCCGGACGAGCCGGTCTGGTGCAGCGAACTGGTCAGCTTTCAGGCGGAGTGGCGGGTGTTTGTCCGGTACGGGAACGTGTGGGACGTACGGCCATATCGGGGTGACTGGCGCGCGCATTTCGATGCCAGTGTCATCGAGGATGCCGTGCGAAAGTTTACCGCCGCACCGGCCGGTTACGCGATGGATTTCGGCGCGACAGACGACGGCCGGACGTTGCTGATTGAAGTGAACGACGGCATCGCCTTGGGCTGTTACGGCGCAGATCCGGTGGAATATGCCAAGACATTGTCTGCGCGCTGGTGTGAACTGGTGGGTATGCACGACGAGTGTGACCGTTATTTTGAAGCATCCGACTGGAAGAATCGCTTGAGAGGTAATTTGTAACCGCAGTATGATAGCGGCAGAGATAAAAATGGACAGGGGGTTTTACTATGGAAAGAGATTCCTACTTTGACGGCGGCCTGCTGCAGCTGATCGGCTACCGCATCCTGGGCGGGTTGGTTACGGTGCTGACACTGGGCATCTGCCTGCCGTGGGCGTACACCATGGTGTACAGCTGGGAGGCCAAGCACACAGTCATCAACGGCGAGCGGCTGCACTTTGAGGGCACGGCCATCGGCCTGTTCGGGCAGTGGATCAAGTGGTGGTTCTTCACGGTGATCACGTTTGGCATCTACGGGCTGTGGACCGGCATCAAACTGATCAAGTGGAAGACCAAACATACGCACACGCGCTACGGCTCGCCGCTGAAATCGTATTTCGATGGCGGCCTGCTGCAGCTGATCGGCTATACGCTTCTGGGCATGCTGGTCACGGTGTGCACGCTGGGCATCTGCCTGCCGTGGGCCTTCACCATGATCTACAACTGGGAGATCAAGCACACGGTCATTGAAGGGCATCGCCTGCAGTTTGACGGCACGGCCATCGGTCTGTTCGGGCAGTGGATCAAGTGGCTGCTGCTGACCATCATCACGCTGGGCATCTACGCGTTCTGGGTGGACATCAAACTGAAGAAGTGGAAAGTGAAGCACACGTCGTTTGCATCATGAGGAAAAAACATGGATCTTGTCTTGCTATCCGGCCGACCTGAGGACACTTCCGGGCGGGAGGAAAAAGAACTGCGCACTTACGATTTCCTGGACTCCCTGGGGATCTCCTACGAGCGAGTGGATCATGAAGCCGCCTTTACCATGGAAGCCTGCAAGGCCATCGACGAAGTGCTGCAGCCGGCGGTCATCTGCAAGAATCTGTTTCTGTGCAACCGTCAGCAGACGGTGTTCTACCTGCTGATGATCCGTGACGATAAGAAGTTTCACACCAAGGAAATCTCCGGGCAGATCGGCAGCGCGAGGCTGTCGTTCGCGCCGGAGGCGTTCATGGAGGAATTCCTGGATATCACGCCGGGTGCGGTCAGTGTGCTCGGGCTGATGAATGATCACGGGAAAAACGTGCGCCTGCTGGTAGACGAAGACGTACTGAAAGAGGAGTATTTCGGCTGCCATCCGTGCGTGAACACAGCGAGCCTGCGGCTGAAGACAAAAGACGTGTTTGAAACGTTCCTGCCCGCCACCGGGCATGACTATACCACGGTGGTGCTGACGGCTTGAGTGTCATCCCTGTTGTTCCGGAGGAGTTCCCATGAAGAAGATCGTCCGGTTTGATCTGTTCCGCCTGGAGCGTTACACCGGGTGCATCATCCGCAGGAATGCTGAAGAAACATTAAAAATCTATGGAGGATTAGGGACAGAGAACCTGTTATATCGCAGACCCGGAAGGAAACTTGATTGAGATCGGTTCCTGGAATAAGCCTTATGAAGAGAAGGATCTGACGGAGGG
>CAMJGH010000044.1 GCA_946405185.1 uncultured Lachnospiraceae bacterium | reverse complement strand
CCCAGCGGCTGGGGGTGTTCACGCCGTAGATGAAGGACTGCACGCACTGCTTGACTTCCTTCTGGGTGAGGTCGTCCACCTTGACGAACGGCGCCAGATAGGTGTCAAAGCTGGAGAACGCCTGAGCGCCGGCCCACTCGTTCTGCATGATGCCGAGGAAGTTGACCATCTGGTTGCACAGGGTGGACAGATGGCTGGCCGGGGAGGACGTGATCTTGCCGGGCACGCCGCCGAGGCCTTCCTGGATGAGCTGCTTCAGGCTCCAGCCGGCGCAGTACCCGGTCAGCATGGAGAGGTCATGCAGGTGGATGGCCGCGCTGCGGTGGGCTTCGGCGATCTCGTCATCGTAGACTTCCGACAGCCAGTAGTTGGCGGTGATGGCGCCGGAGTTGGACAGGATCAGACCGCCCACGGAGTACGTGACGGTGGAGTTCTCCTTGACGCGCCAGTCATTGATCTTCAGATAGTTGTCGACCAGATCCTTGTAGTTTAAGAGCGCGGAGTTGACGTTGCGGACCTTCTCGCGCTGACGGCGGTACAGGATGTAGGCCTTGGCCACATCCGCGTAGCCGGACTCGGACAGGACTTTCTCGACGCTGTCCTGGATCTCTTCCACGGACACCTTGTCGTTTTTGATCTTGGGCTCGAAATCGGCCGTGACGTGAAGGGAAAGCAGATCGATCACGCTCGGATGATACTGCTTTCCGAGGGCCTCAAAGGCCTTCGTGATAGCGGCGCTGATCTTGCCGATTGAGAATTCCACAACCTTTCCGTCTCTTTTGATTACCTGATACATAACATGCCTCCCCTTTACGGTACCTTTACGTATTCCCGAAGTCCAACCATGCGGACGTATTGACGGCGAACACACCCAAGATACCATGCAGAAGGAGGCATGTCAATATATTGGTCCCGATTTTTTCAAAAAACCCAAGATGTTGTGGTCGATAGTCAGAAACACGGTGTCAGGCAAACGTTTTCAGTCCGCTCCGCGCAGCTGCGCATCCTGCACGTACGGGCTGACGGCGGCCAGACAGGCGTCAAGCTTTTCCCGCGTGGGCGCGTGCATCCCCTCAAACGGCACGGTGTCGCGGTCCGTGAACACCTGGATATAGAAGTGCTCCGCCCCCTTGATCAGTTCGCCGATCTGCGTGAAGTCTTCCGGCTCATGCAGTTCGTCCACCGTGGTGGTGCGGAATTCGTACGGAATGCCGGCGGTCATCAGCAGGCGGATGCAGGTGCGGATCTTTTCCATATCCACCGCCTTCACGCCGCAGGTTTCGGCGTATTTGGCCGGGCTGTTCTTGATATCCATGGCCACGTAGTCCACAAGGCCTTCGTTCAGAAGCTTCTCCAACATCTCCGGGTGATACCCGTTGGTGTCCAGCTTCACCCCGAAACCCATATCTTTTACTTTTCGAAGCAGCTCCGGCAGGTTCTTATGCAGGCAGGGTTCACCGCCCGTGAAGGCCACGCCGTCCAGGAGGCCCGTCCGCTTCTTCAGAAACGCCAGCAGCTCCTCCTCTTCCATGACAGCCGGCGAGGTGCCGCAAGCCAGCTCGTAGTTGTGGCAGAACGGGCAGCGGAAGTCACAGGCGTTTAAGAACACCGTGCAGGCCACATGCCCCGGGTAATCCAGCAGTGTCATCTTTTGCAGGCCGTATATTTTCATGAAACTGTCCTCTTTTCCGTCGTTATCAGACCGCCGCCAGGATGTGCAGGTTGCGCAGCCACCCGTCCGCAATGCCGTCGTTGACGGAGTAGGCGTGCTTCTCCAGGTCGCCGCAGGTGGCTTTGGTAAGCCCCCGCTCCATCAGCAGGTCGATGATGTCCATGGCGATGCCTTCGATCACCTTTTCCTTCTCTTCCGCGTTCTCCTCGGCGTTGTCGGAGGTCAGCAGGTATTCGAGCAGCTCCGCTTCATATGAAAGCGTGGGCAGGGCCCGCAGCGCCCGGAAGGACCACTTGTAGTAGGGCTCGTAGACGCCGTTGAGAAGAAACAACGCGCTGATGGCGCTCTTCACGAACTCGCCCACGGCCAGCTGGGCCGCGGCATTTTCGCCGTGCGCCAGGCACCGGCCGTAGTTGTACTGGCCGGACTGGGCCATCAGGAGCAGATACCCGGCCAGTTTCTTCTTAAAAACGTCCTCCGGATACCGGGCCAGTCTGGTGCGGGCGGCGGTCAGGGCTTGGGAGCCGTCAAAAAACACCGTACCGTTCACGCATTCCGCCAGCGACTGGGAAGGAACGCTCAGCCACTGCTGCAGCGTCAGGTTTCCGTCCGTCGTGCCGGTCTTTTCCAGCAGAAAGTCCGAGAGGCGGATCACCCCGCGGCGGGCGCCGCCCACCGGCTGCATCAGCGGCCGCACGAAGCCTTCAAACTCACGCGGCAGCCTGGCGTAGGCCCGCTCCAACAGAAACGCCTGCCGGCGGTCCACTTCCTCTTCGCCCGGCAGGAACAGGCAGAAGCCCGGCTCAAAGTCGTGGTCCTGCGACACCTCATCGTCAAACCCGAAGCATTCGGAACCGGCGCCCAGCAGCCCGGCGGACAGGTGCGTCAGCAGTTCCGGAAACTGGTCTTTGATCATCGGCAGCCCGTAAGCCTCAAAATAGGCCCGGCTCAGTTCAATCCCGTTCATAGATCTCCTTTGCAGCCTGCTCCAGTGCGGCCGCCTGCAGAAAGTATCCGTAGTAGGCGTACACCGAGGCGCACTTCTCGCACACGTAGGCGTAGTAGCCGCCGTGTTCGGTCTGCGGTTCGTGCAGTTTCTTCCACGCTTCCGTCAGCAGCTCGTCCACCTTGTTATCGGCTGCCTCCGCCCCCCACATGGCCACATATGCATCCGCCATGTTCAGCAGAGTGGACGCCTGATCCAACTCACCGAAGGTATCCCCTTCGCGTGCCGCCATGGCCTTATTATATAAGGAAAAAGCGCGCTCATAGTCTTTCAGGGAGACGAGCGTCAGCGCCATGTTGTTGTACAGGCCGCCCAGCAGTTCCTTCGAGGTGCCCGCAGCCTGTTCGTACAGCGGCAGCGCCTTTTCGAACAGCGGCAGCGCCTCTTCGTGCTTCCCGAAGGACTGCAGCGCCGTGGCGATGTTCACGTACGTGGTGCCGGCGCTGACGGACTGTTCAAAATCCATCTTCTTTAAAAGCGCCAGCGCTTCCTCCGCGGCCGCCCGGCATTTTGCCTCTTCCTGCGTCTTGCGGTAGTGGCCCACCAGCTCGTTGCAGACCATGAGCAGCCCGCGGTCATCGCCCGTCTGTCTGGCTTCCTCGCGCCAGTACAGGAGATGCCGCTCGACAGCCGGGTAATCGGCCCGGCTCATGTATTCATCCACTTTTTCCCGGATACGCTGCTGCGGGATCATGCTCTCCTCCTTGCGGCCGGTCAGCCGGCTCCTCCCATCATACAAAAGGACGACGCATTTGTCCACGGAAAGCCGTAAGCAATATCGACGCCGGCTTTCCGGAAAAGATGCGCACCCTTTCCGAAAACGTCCGTCACATCTTGCATTTTGTCCACGCATGGATTATTGTGATTATCGGTCTATTGACCGATGAAAGGATTCTGTCATGAGCATTTTTGATGTCTTTTCCCTCCTGGGCGGCCTGGCCATGTTCCTGTACGGCATGCGCCTGATGGGGGATTCCCTCAAGGAAAACTCGTCCGGCACGCTGAAACTGGCCATGGAGAAGGTGACCAACAGTGCCTTTAAGGCGTTTCTTTTGGGTATGGCGGTCACGGCGCTGATCCAGTCGTCCACGGCCACCATCGTGATCACCGCCGGCCTGGTGGGTGCGGGCATCCTCACGCTGCACCAGTCGCTCGGCATCATCATCGGCGCCAACGTGGGCACCACGGTGACCGGCCAGATCATCCGCCTGCTGGATGTCAAAGCCTCCGGCAGCACCCAGTGGCTGCGGTTCTTCCAGCCCTCCACCCTCGCGCCCATCGCACTGATCCTCGGCATGGTGCTGATCATGACCGGCCGGCCGAAAAAGAACAAATCCATCGGCAACATCGCCATCGGCTTCGGCATCCTGTTTTCGGGCCTTCTGAACATGACCAGCGCGGTCAACGCGCTGTCGGAGTCCGGGCTCATCGAAAACCTGTTTGCCGGTCTCGGCAGCAGTCCGGTGCTCGGCTATCTGACCGGTGCCGGCGTGGCGTTCATGCTGCAGAGTTCGTCAGCCACCATCGGTATCCTGCAGGCGTTCTCGCAGACAGGCCTGCTGACGTTTAAGGCCATCTACGCGGTCATCGTGGGCATCTACCTGGGCGACTGCGTGACCACCGCTATCGTCTGCTCCATCGGCGCCCGGCCGGAAGCCAAGCGCGTGGGCATCGTCAACATCCTCTTCAACCTGAGTGAGACGGTCCTGGTGCTTCTGGGCGTCACCGTGATCCACCGCCTAGGCGTGCTGGACGGGCTGTGGAACGCACCGGTCACCTCCGGCATCATCGCCAACACGAACACCATCTTCAACCTCAGCTGTGCCATCCTGCTGCTGCCCATGGTGCGCGTGTACGAAAAGACCAGCCGCCTGATCGTCCGCGACGAGGCCGTCCGTACTTCCCCTTACCAGGAAAAGATGGACGCCCTGAACCCCGCGTTCTTCAACACGCCGGCGCTGGCGCTGAACGCCTGCTACGACATCCTGCTGACCATGTTCAACGCCTCCCGCGAGAACATCGCCCGGGCACTGAAGCTGATGGAGTCCTACAGCGAGGCGGACTATGAAAAGGTGCTGGCCGAGGAGGATGACATCGACCGCATGACCGACGCCGTCAGCCGCTACAGCGTGCAGCTTCTGCCGCACCTGCAGAGCGACTACCACGTCTCCATCCTCAACCAGTACTACAAGGTGACCGGCGAGTTTGAGCACATCGGCGACCACGCGGTCAACATCGCGGACAACGCCAAAAACATGAACGCCACCAATATCGTCTACTCAGCCACCGCCCTGCGGGAGCTGCACGTGATCGAAGCCGCCCTCGAAAACATCCTGGACGATGCCGGCCAGAGCTTCAAGAAGCGTGACGGCGAGGCAGCCGAACGCATCGAGCCGCTGGTGGAGGTCATCGACGAGCTGGCCGAGCGCCTCAAGCAGAACCACTTCACCCGCATGATCAATGGCGAGTGCAACCTCTACGCGGATTCCGCCTACACCGACCTGCTCGAGGAAATCCGGCGCATCGCCGGCGGCTGCTCGAACGTGGGCGTAGCCACCATGGTCCGCATCCATCCGGAACTGGCCGACCAGAAGCACCTTTATTTCGACCAGATGCACCGCGGCGGCAACACCGCTTTCGACCGGGCCTTCGCGAAAGACCGCGACAAGTACTTTACCATGCTGGATGACGTCCAGCCGCTGCCGGCCGAAACCGCCCCGGCCACTATCTAACCAACCCAAAAGGATCCGCCCCGGTCACTCACCGGTGCGGATCCTTTTCCATGCTTCCACGAGTTTGGGCAGCGTCCACGCGGCGTTGGCAGGACTGGTGGACGGCAGGCAGACAGCCTCCCGGCCGGTCAATTCTTCCGTGTACTTCTGATACATCTTCTCCGCCGTCTTCCCGTTAACGTAGATCTGCCGGATGGGCGCGGCCGCGAGTATTGGCCGCAGGTCATTTGCGCGAACGTTCCTGATGGAGGCGTCCGAAGAGCCCACAATGTCGCACTCCCCGATCACATCCCACGCGGCGATGTGATGGCGCAGCAGGAACGCCCGCCGTTCCGGAACGGTCTCCGGAAACGGCTCCGCAAAGATTTCCGCCACCACCCGCCAGAAGCGGTTCTGCGGATGGCCGTAGAAGAACATTGCCTCACGAGACTTGACGGAAGGAAAGCTTCCCAGGATCAGGATCCGCGATGTCTCATCGTACAGCGGCGGAATGGGATGGACGATATGCGTGTACTCCGCCATGGATCACCACTCCCGTGTCTCGGCAAAGTCACTGCCGGTGAGGTTCACCTCCCCGCAGAGGTTCAGCGAGAAGTACTCCCGCACCTCCGCCGGGTCCGTGGTCTGTCCCAGCACCCACATGAGCTTGGTGATGGCCGCCTCGGCCGTCATGTCGTGCGCCTGCAGAACGCCTGCGGAAAGCGCCTTCCGGCCCGTCTCATAAACCGACAGGTTGCTTCCCTCAAACCGGCACTGCGTGCCTACCAGCACGAACACGCCGCGCTCCGTCAGGGCCTTCACCTCGCTCACCAGATCATGCTTTAAGAACGGCATGCCGCCCAGGCCGAAGGCCTCCAGATAGACCGCCTTCACCCCGGCATCCGCCAGCAGCCGCAGCTGCCCTTCGGGCATGCCCGGGAAGAGCTTGACCACCGCGATGTTGGTCTCGCAGGTGTTCTTCAGCTTGAAGATGCCGCCGGGCTTCGGCAGGATCTCCTTGCGGATGGTCATGCCGATGGAGCTGATCTTCGCCACGTTCGGGCAGTTGATGGAATCAAACGCATCAAAACTGAGTGACCGCACCTTGGAGGCCCGCACGCCCAGCATCACCTTGCGGTTGAACGCCACAAACACGCCCGGGCAGCCGGTCTGCGCCATGTAGATGGCGCACCGGAGGTTCTCCATGGCGTCCGCCACCGGGTTGCGGATGGACAGCTGGCTGCCCGTCAGCACCACGGGGATGCGGATGTTTAAGAGCATGTACGACAGCATGGAGGCCGTATAGGCCAGGGTATCCGTCCCGTGGATGACCACGATGCCGTCGTAATGGTCCTTCTCGCGCGCGATCAGCGCCGCGATGGCCGCCCAGTCCTCCGGGAAGATGTTGGCCGAATCCACCGATTCGTACTCGCAGGTGGTCAGTTCGGCCTCCCCGGCTACGATGTGCAGCTCGTGCAGCATGGCGTCGGTGGTCAGCCCCGGTGCCAGCCCCTGCTCCTTGGCCACGGCGGACAGCGTTCCGCCGGTGTTGATGAGAAAGACTCTGCGCTTCATCGCCAAGCCCTCCTGTTGGTTGATATCCCGCGCCTTCCGGCCGAGGGGTCACTTCGTGATCTGATACTCTTTCAGATACTCATCCAGCATGCCGCACTCATCCAGCAGCTTGAACAGCGAGTAGCGGCTGCGGTAGTCCTTCGCACAGTGCATGGAGAGGTTCAAGAGGTCTTCATCGATGCCGCAGTCTTCCGGCGTCAGGCAGGCGCCCAACCTCTCCATCACGCCGTACACCGCTTCAAACGGCGGCATCGCGTCGATGCAGGCTTTGATATCCGTAAAGCGCTCCTGCGCGCGGCGGATGCGCCGCTCCTGCTCCTCCCAGGTGAGGAAATCCTCCGGGTTCTCCCGCATGATGGACCGTCCGCCTTCCTCGCCGTAGGTGCGGACCATCCACGCCTCGCGCTCTTCGCGGGTCATCCGGCGGCTCCTGATGTCTTCAAGATCCAGTTTGGACAGGTCTTCTTTCGCAAACCGTGTGAACATCGGCCAGACCAGCAGTGTGGCCACGCCCACGGAATCCCCGTGCTGCGGCGGCTTGTTGCCGCGCTGCAGCTGGATCATGTCCCAGTAATGCGAGATGTTGTGCTCCACGGAGGCCACCGCCCGCGTGTGCCCGATGATCATGATGGTCATGCCGGCCAGCAGCAGTGCCTCGGTGAGGATGCGGATGCCTTCATCCGTCTTTTCTTTGATCTCATCCACGTGGGTGATCAGCTTGTTCACGGCGTCGGTCACCAGCTGCCCGCAGGTCGGACAATACGGCTCGTCGTTGATGATGTTCCCGATCATCCAGTCGGCTTTGGCGATGTACTTGCCCAGCACGTCGCCCACGCCCGAGCAGATCATGGTCAGCGGCGCGGTCTTCAGCACGTCGATGTCGCAGACGATGATCTCCGGGCACTTGCCGGGCCGGTGGATCTTCACGCCGTTTAAGATCAGCGGGCAGACCGCCGACGTGTAGCCGTCCATCGAAGGCGCCGTGCCCACGCACACCTGCGGCAGGTGAAGCCTCGTGGCGTTCACGCGCGTGACATCCGTGATGGACCCCGACCCGACCGAAACCAGAAACTCCGTCTCCGGAAAGACCGACAGCAGCACTTCGCCGCAGGCCCGCTCATCCGGCTCCATGGGCTCGTCCCGGCGGATGATGCAGCGGTCCACCGTCACCTCGTCCGCTTCCAGCAGCTCACAGACGGTCCGTCCGGCCACCTCCCAGGTGATGTTGTCCGCCACCAGCGTGCAGCGTTTCCCGAGGTTCTGCTTGCGGATGTAGCGCGGGATATTTTTCAGGATATCGTTTCCCACGTAGATATCCTGCGTCACTTCCTCGTGGTCGCACGGGCAGCCGCAGGAAAGGCCGGACACGATCAGCCGGCTGTCGTTATCGTATGAGAGCGAATAGCTCATGGTTTATGCCTCCATCATGATGCTGATGATCTCTTTGTCGGTCTGCTCCATGCCGAAGCGCGCCAGTTTGCCGATGCTCTCGATGGTGTTCTCCACGCCCTTCTTGACAATGCCGTCGCCGCCGAAGAACTGGTTGCCGTTCTCATACATCGAAAGCCCCAGAAGCCCCGCGTCCACCGCTGCCGCGATCTTGGCCGCGCAGCTGGCCTTGGCGCCGTCGCAGATGATGCCGGAGGTGATGGCTACGGAATTGACCACCGTGTGCGCGATTTCTTTGAACCGCCCGCCCTTCAGGTAACACACGCCGGCCCCGGCCCCGCACCCGGCGCTCACCGCGCCGCAGTAGGCGGACAGCCGACCGATGCCGGTCTTCAGATGCGTGGTCACCAGATTGGACACCAGCAGTGCCCGCAGCAGTTCTTCCTCGCTCTTCCCCGTCTCCCGCGCATAGACGATCACCGGCACGGACGCCGTGATCCCCTGGTTGCCGGAGCCGGAGTTGATGATCACCGGCATCTCGCACCCGTTCATACGGGCATCGCTCCCGGCTGCCGCAAAGGCGCGCATCCGGTAATGGATATCGTCCTCATGGCCTTTCAGCAGCGTCTTGCCGATGTTCGCGCCGTACGGGTTTCTCATGCCTTCCTCGGAGATGGCCATGTTGAAGGCGATCTGCCGCTCCAGCACCCCGCGCACGTCCGCCAGGTCCGCTGTCTGGGCAAAGTCCACGATGCCTTCCACAGAGAGGCAGGAGCGGTCCGTCAGGCCTTCTTCCTCCTGCACGCTCTCCTTTTCCAGCAGCGTCTCACCGTTCTTTTTAATGCAGACGATGTTGGTGTGGTAGTCCGCCAGGCGTACGTAGGCTTCTTCTGCCCCCGCAATGGCCGTCACGCCGATATCAAAGATATGCCCGTGATCCACGCAGGTCACATCGATGGGCACCGTTTTCAGATAGTCGCCTATGGCCCGGATTTCTTCCTCCGTCACCTGGGAGATGACTTCCAGCTCCGCATCGGCGTTTCCGGCCACCGTGCCGGCGGCTGCCGCAGCGGATATGCCCCGCAGGCCTCCCGTGTGCGGCACCACCACGCTTTTGACGTTCTTGACGATGTTGCCGCTCACTTCCACGAACAGCTTTTCCGGCATCCGCCCCAGCACCGCGCGCGCCTTCGCGGCAGCGTAGGCGATGGCGATGGGTTCCGTACAGCCCATGGCGGGGATCAGTTCCTCTTCCAGGATCTGCCGGTACGCCTGGTATCTCGCATCCTCTTTTTTCATCATTCTCTCCATCAGACCGGGATCTGCAGTGTGTCGGTGGTTTCCAGCAGCGACAGGAGTTCCCCTTTCCACCGCGCGATCTCCTCCGCGCCGTCCGACCCGTCCATGGCTCCGTGCCGGATGGTGCGGCGGATGGTCCGCAGGTACGCGATGATCCGCGCCTTGTCCTCCACGCTCTTCAGGACGGCTTCATCCTCCGTCCCCAGATACGCCGCCAGTGCGCGCCGCCAGAACGACACGCTGGCCGCATGATCGATGCCCAGGAAGTCCTTCACGATGGCCGGGTTGCTCTCGGTATAGCCCACGTACACGCTGTACATGATGCCCAGTTCAAAGAGCGGATAGCCGACAGCCAGCGTGTCCATATCGATCAGCAGCACCTCGCCGGCCTGCTCCATCACGTTCTTCACGTGATAATCCCCGTGCAGCAGGGTGTCCGTCTCCGGCACGTCCGTGATCAGCTGCCGCAGTTTCCGCACCGGGATCTCCGGGAAGCGCGGTGCCAAAAACTCCACCCACGACAGGACCGTCTCCTTCATGGACGGCAGCTTGCCGGCCGGCACCGTGGTGCTGTGGATCTTTTTCAGCAGCCCGACATACTCGTTCAGGCACCAGTCGGTCTTCTCCGGCTCTTCGGCCAGGATCTCCGCAAACGACCGGGCGTTGAGCAATTCAAAAACCGACCCGTACTGCCCGCCCACCCGCACGATATCGTACGAAATGGCCGTGGGGATGCCCAGCACCAGCGCCAGCGTGGCCACATCGCGCTCGTTGCGGATGTCGTCCAGCGCGTCCGCATTCCGGTAAACCTTCACCACCGTATCCGCATCCAGGCGGTAGATGGTGCCGTTGGCGCCCCGGCCGATGATGTCGCACCCGTCGACCGAAATCTGCGGATACGCCTTCTCCACGCTGAGCAGCTGCGTAAAGCCCGTCATCTCCAGTACTTCGTAGATCTCCGACGACACGCCGGTCATGGTCAGCTTCGGGTGGAGGCGCTTGAGGTGCAGCAGCACCCGCAGGCCGGCGCTGGAGATATAGGCTAGCCCGGAAGCATCCACCGTCACGGGGGCTCCGTCATGGCCTTCCAGCTGCGCAAGCAGTTCTTTTTCGGTAGCGGCGGCATTGGCGGAATCGATCCGCCCGGCCAGCTTCAGTCTGACAGGTTCCATACTTCCCCCCCCTGTGAATCTGTAACTGTTTTATTATACCTGTCCGGGAGAGGCTATGCAAGGACGAAGGCAGACATAAAAACGCCCCGGAAAGGAAGACTCTCCTCCTCTCCGGGGCGTTTGCCTCACGTGCGGCAAGCCTTGAAAGCCAGCGCATCAATGCATCTGCTTATTTCTTTTTCCGCCGCGGCACGTAAAGCATGCCGCCCATACCCGCCAGCGCCAGGCCCATCAGCGCCAGATACAGTCCAATGTGCAGATCCGTGCCGGTGCGCGGTGCTTCCGCTTCCTTTGCGATGGTAATGGTGATCTTCGCCGTCACGTCCGCATCGTCAAACCGCACCGTCAGTATGTGTTCGCCTTCCGCAAGCGTGGCCAGATAGGCCGCGTTCAGGCTGGCGTTCAGACTGCCGGCTTTGGCGGTGTAGTTGGACGGTGCGATCTCCTGGCCGTCCATCAGCAGCGCCTTAAAGTGCGCGAAGGTGGTCTCATCCTTCCAGCTGCGGTTGACGGTGATCTCGTAAGGCCCCGCCTTGGCGCTGCTCTCGTAGGCGCCGTTGGCGCCTTTGGCAACCGTGTAGGTGACCTTCGGGATGCTCAGCGCGGACAGATTGGCCAGCGGGATGGTCCCGGCGGCGTCTTCAAACGGCTGCCCGGTTTCCGCGCACTCGTAGTGAGCCAGCACGCCTTCCTCCGCAACGGTCGGCTCCAGCACTTCCGTCTGGATGATCGAACGGACTTCGGTCTCCTCCGTCTTCACGGCTCCGCAGACCTGGCAGGTGTACGTGATCACGCCGGGCGCGGTGCCGGTGGCTTCTTTGGTCACCACACCGTCCCCCCAACTGTGCGGCTGCACTTCTTCGTTGTCGCAGCCGCCACAGACACGGATGTGCGTCTCGCCGTCACCGGTGTCCTGCCACACACTGTATGTATGTGTGTGGAAGATGGCGGACAGATCCGCCGGCAGGCTCTTGGTACTGATGACCGGTGTGATCAGGATCCGGAACGGAACGGCATAGTTTTTTTCACCTTCCACGCTGTTCTGCAGCGTAAAGTGGATCACGGAGGTCATGCTGCCGGGTGCCGCATCGGGGCTCACCTTTCCCTTGATGTGCCAGATGCCGTCGGCATCCTTTTCCAGATAAAGCCCTTCCGGCCATTTTCCGGATGCGGACTCATCCATCTTCAGGTTGGTCACTTCACTGATCCCGCAGGGCTGCGGCCGCGCACTTTCGTTCACTTCGTATTCCACCGGAATATCCAGAATGACTCCCGGAGGGAATTCATAGGAGGTTCCCGATGTCACGCTGACCGTCTCCTGAGGGACCGGAAGACCGTTGGTGGGCGTAAAGGTATAGGAAACCGTTGTCTCGGTCTGTCCCGGCATCAGATTTTTTGTCGTCAGGCGGGTGTCGGTGAGATGCACCTTGAACTCTTCCGTGGAGGTGTTGATAAATTTCCCTCCCACGGCACGCAGTGTGATCTCAACCATTCCCGCGCTGCTGTTGATCACCCCTTCGGGGCTGGTCATGCCGGTCCATTTCACGCCGATGATCTCCACACCGGACTCCTCCGCGTAGAGGTCCTCTGCCGACGGGGCTTTATCGCCCACGTACAGGTCTTCGAGTCCGTGGATCGTCACTTCATGGATATCCACCGGCGCGCCTTCCACCACGGTCACGTGGAACACACCGGACTTCAGCGTTTCCACGCCCGTGTCCGTCTTGTAGTCCGCCTCCATGCGGTAATACCCCTCATATTCCTTCACAGGGCTCTTGACGAACAGTGCGCCAGGGTAAAAAACGGGATTCCATTTTCCGTCTTCTTTTTCCAGCTGCGTCCACTCATCGGCGGGGTCGGCCCGGTAATACCAGCGCTGTTCCTGACGGCCGGCCGGCGACAGCAGCCCCGCATTCAGATAAGCATAGGGACTGGCCGTATACCAGGTCACGTCCTTCGTGTCTGCCTCCGCCACGGTCGGGGTTACCAGGAGCGAAACCGTTGCCTCATTTGTCTTGACAGCACCCATGCTGTTGGCAAAATGGCAGACATACTTCGCCAGCCCGTCCACCGGGACCGTCAGCTGGGCGATGCCGGTGTCCGGATCAAAGGATTCGCCTGTGAACCCGGAAGCCGAGCCGGGATACACCTGCTCCCACCAGGCATTCGTGGCATTCTCCGCCTGGGCGCTCAGTACGACCTTCTCCCCGGTGGTCTTCACGCTTTTTCCGGCCGGCTGCTGCACGATCGTGATATCGTTTTCCTGCAGCTGCACCGTAAAGGCCTTCCGGCTGGTCATCATACCGGAGGGATCCTTTTCCGAATTGTACAGGATATCGCTCCACCGGACGGTCACCAGGAAACTGTCCCCCATACTCAGGCCATCCGGCAGAAGATCCTTTAAATGGAAGGAAATCTTCGAACAGTCCGGAGCCAGCATGGCCGAGGTGCTGACGCGCTTTTCAATAGCCGTCGCCTCGCCTCCTTCGGAAACCGTCATGCCGCCAATGCTGATCGAAGAGGTGACACCCATCTCTTTGCTGGACTGCGCCAGCGCCCCGAAATAATGATACGGCTTCGAGTTGTCCGTCTTGTTGTAAGGGATCTCTTCCCACGGCCAGTAGGGAGACAGGTTCGCATACAGCACCACATCGCTCTTCCCGTCCCACAGCAGCTTTTCCCCGATCTCCTGATCATCATATTCATTGTATAAAAGGAGCTCAGCGTCATCGAGCGGATCGACAAGAAGACTGTGGTCATCTTCCTCGATCATGACCATCGAAGGGCTTTCGATGTACGCCGTATCGGGAACAGAGCCGTAGAAGCCTTCGTAATACAGCGGTTCGACAGACGTCCAGCCGCCATCGTCCGGAAACAGGATCTTGTCGTTTTTATGGGTGTAAAAATTGCCGCTGCGGATGATGACTTCCGCCTCATCGGATACCTTCAGACTGTCCGCGCAGCTCATGCTGTCAAACGAGCCGTTGTTGATCACGACTTTTCCGCCGTCGGCGATGATGGCCGCGTTCGTCTCCGTTATCAGATTCATGCCTCCGGATTTGAAGAACCGGATCTTGCGGAAACCGCGTCCTTCCACAACACCGCCGTTGATGGTCACCGTGCCGTCCGTTACGGTGATCCCCGCGCTGTTGATCACCTTGTCCACGTACCCATCATACCGCGGGGGGTTCTTTGAGCCCCACGTAGAGCCGTTGTTCATCTGCACGACATATTCTTCTACATTATAGCCATATCCGATGTACTGGTCTTTCTTTCGGCCAGCCTTGATGGTCCCGTAGTTCAGCACGAAATCACCGCCGGTCACGTGGATGACGTTCCGGTAAAGCACATCTCGCTCTTTGTAATCGCTCTCATGACTGCCGGCCGGCCCGCTGACCCATTTATGGATATAGCCGTTTGCCACCAGTTTGCCGGCATTCTTTCCGCTGGAATCGTTGACGGTGAGGGAGGCTCCAGACGGCACCTCGATCATATAGAACGTCTCACCTTTCAGATTCTCCTCCTGCTTGATCTCCAGCGTATGGCCGTTCAGATCCAGGATCTTTTTCCCGGAGCCGACCATACACCACAGGAGGGAAGCGTCCTCCATCTTATACGAGACGTTTCCGGAAAGCTTTACCGTGACGTCTTCATCGCTCTCCAGCCTGGCCTTGATCTCACCGATGTCCTTTGTCTCGACGGTCTCTCCCGCGGCATACGCCTTGGGAGCCACTCCGGGCAGGTTAAACGTAACCGCCAGGATAGCTGCCAGAAAAAGACTCAGGAACCTGCGCACTGTCTTCATGCTCTGTGTCCTCCTCCGTTTTTGATGCGGTCTTTTTCATGTACGACCAGCCCCAGCGTCTTGGCGTTGACTGCCAGATCGATGCGGTTTTTGTAGCCGGTCTTTTCCAGGATGTTCTGGATGTGCCGTTTGACGGTGAATTCCGAAATGTGCAGGGCCTTTGCAATCTCCTCGTTGGTGAGGTTGCGGGTGAGTTCCCGCAGGATGTCCAGCTCCCTCTCCGTCAGATCCGCCTTGCTGATCTCGCCGAATTCCGGATTGGGCGGGTCGTCCGGATAGACGGAGACGCCCGCCATGGTGCGGTCCATCACCTCCGTCAGCGAGACGCTGGAATACTCCTTGTACCAGAAACTGTCGATGCCGGCCCTCCTGGCCTCCTCGATCCATCCGGCTTCGGCGGCGGACGTGGTCAGAATGATGCGGATTTTCGGGTTTTGCTGCTTGATGCGCTTCGCGCAGGTCAGCCCGTCCGCGCCGTATTTCATCATCACATCCATGATCACCAGATCCACCGGATGCGCGGCGCAGTAGGCCGCGGCCTTCTCCGCTCCGGCCAGCGACGCGACCAGCGCATAGTTCTGGGACATCTGAACCTGCAGTTCAAAGAAACTCCGTGAGACATACTGGTCGTCCACGACCAACACATTCACTTTTTCGGCCATGTGACTCACCTCTCTTCCGGGACATGCCGGCAGGCGGACGCACTCCCCCCTGCCCCCATTCTTACAGGTACAGTATACAAAGACCGGGAAGCGGCGGGAATGGTTCCGCCGAACCATTCCCACCGCTTTCCCGGTCTTTCTGGCTTATTCTTCTGTCTCTTCAGGGCGCTCTGACGGAGCGTCTTTGCTGTCTGCCGTCTGCTGCGGCATGGTGATGGTCAGCGTCATCCGCGGCGCGGAGGTGATGGCCATCTGCCCGTTTTCGCCTTCGACCAGGCGGCGCAGCGATACCAGCCCGCCCGCTTCCTTGACCGGGCCGTCCGGCGGCGCGCCGTTGGTGACAAACACATAGACCATGCGGCCGTCTTCTTCCCGTGCGGACACATGCAGTGCGTCCCCGCCGGCGTGTTTGACGGCGTTCGTGGCGCATTCGATGATGGCGGCCGCCACCACACGCCGGTCCGGATCCTGCACCGGAAGGCTGCCTTTCGCTTCCACCGCCACGCCGATGGTTTCAGCTGTTTCCAGCGCATCGCGCAGTGCGTTCCAGGCGGTATCGTCCTGCTCGTATTCCCGCAGCAGATAGGTGTTGGTGTTCTTGAGCGCCTGCAGCAGCACATCCTCGCGGATGGCTTCCGGCTCGCCCAGGTAATGGCGGCTTTCCAGCAGGACGCTGCCCAGCTCGTTGTGGACCGCCATCCGGGCGTTCAGCAGTTCCTGCTCCATGATGACGCGGTCAGCCTGCCGGTTGTAGATCTGCAGGCGCATCTGCAGTTCGCGCAGCTTCCGGTTGGTCTCTTCCCGTTCCGCGGCGATCCTCGCCTGTCCGGTGATGTCCGAAGCCGTCAGCTGCTGAAACACCTCCCCGTCCACCGCCAGCGTCTGCCACGAGAACTGCCACACCGCGGACCCGTCCGGCAGGCGGAGGCTCTTTTCCGCCTGCGCACCGGTCAGACCGGCCGCCCGGCGAAACGCGTTCATGTCGGTCAGGATCCGCCCCGTCAGCGCACGGGACAGCCGTCTCATGGTCAGGTTGCGGAAGGCGACCGTTCCCTCCGGCCGCGAGAAGGCGATGCCCGCCGGCATCAGATCCATCGTCTCCTTGATGCTGAAGGCCGTCGGATGCGTCTTCAGGTAGCGGATGTGGTCGGCCAGGACCACCGCCAGCGTACAGGCCGTCACCCCTTCGTAGACGATCATGACCGTGACAGGCCAGGCGCTGAAGGCCGCAAGCCACCCGGGAAGAGGCGGTTCCGGACCGTTAAAGTTCAGTTTCCAGTCGATCCGGTACATGACCGGATAAAAGAGGATCAGGCTGAGGGCCAGATGAAGGAAGGCCGCTGTCCGGTACGCCCGGCCCCGTCCTTCGCGGAAGGACGCGAAGACCACGGCCATCTGGGCAGTCAGCAGCAGATAAAAGACACCCATGAGCGGTTCCCGGACCGGGCTGAAAAGGGCTTCGTTGATGGTCATGATGCCCCGCCCTCCTTTCCCGTCCGGATGACGATATACAGCACGTCCTCACTCTTTTTCAGCACCGCCGGCAGCGGCAGGTCCTTCACCTCCGGCAGATGGTCCGTTTCGGCTGCCAGCCGCAGCCCGTCATCGTTCCAGGAGACCATCAGCGAGGAAGCCCGGCCGATCAGCTGTTCGGCCGTCATCTGAAACGCATCGTAGAGCCCCACAAGAAGGTCGGATGGCAGCGCCTCGTCTTCCGGAACCGACGCTGTGGTCTGCAGCCCGGCGAGGGACAGATACACGCCCGACTCCTGCAGCGCCAGGAACAGATCGTGCAGACGAAGCGTTTCCTGTTCGGCGGCCAGCAGAAGCAGGTTGGTCTTGCGCTTGACATAGGCGTTCATCACCGAGACCTCCGCAACGATCCGGGCAAACCCTTCGGTTCCGGGGGCTGCTTCCTCCAGCAGTTCTCCGATCCGCTTCTGCACCGGGTACAGTTTTGCCGCGATCTCGTGGTAGATCTGGTGCCGGGAGCGCAGATACGCTTCTTTTTCTTTCTGCTCGGTTTCCGCGCGGATCAGATCGTTTTCCTGACGGATGGTCTCGCCGGCCTCTTCCAGCCGCGACTGCGCCAGGCGGATGGCGCTCTCATCTTCTGCCCAGAAGGCGTACCCGGCGCGGATGCGTCTTCCGTACAGCACCCAGTCATCCGCCAGATCCTGTGGTTTCGTCAACGCGGCGTTCATGACGTGCCGGCTCACGTCCGGCGCGGCCTGCGTGCGGTAGACCGGGACAAACGCGCGGTCCGTGATGAGCACCGGCATCGGCAGCGCCGCAAAAAAGCCGGAATAGTTTTCGTTGTACGGGATCAGACGGTAGCGTATGCAGACTTCAAAAACGCCCAGCATGGCGAACGTATTGCATTCCGGTGAATTGAAAAAGCGGTGGGGAAGGCGGTACAGGACCAGCAAGTCCAGCAGCGACATCCCGAAACCGAGCGTTATGACGATCAGCAGATCCCGGAGAAACCTTCCCGGCAGGCGGCCGGACTCGCGTATCAGCAGAAAAAGTCCGGCGGCCGTTTCCGCTGCGATAAAAACATAGAACAGATAAAAGAGCGGACCGTGGGTATAGGTGCCGGTTTCCACCGCAAACTGCTCCAGCGGGATGCGCGCGGCGTACACCAGCCCGTGCCGGTCATTGGTCAGGGCGAACAGCACCAGCGCGGCCGCTGGCATCAGCAGCAGCCAGTCGCTCCGCTTCCGGTCTTCCTCCCCGCGGCGCATCCGCAGGCAGGCCAGCAGGAATAAAGCCGGAATCAGCAGCTGCGGGATCCAGTAAGCGTAGACCGCATAACGCTTTACCGCATCCTCCACCACAAACCGGTAATTGAAGATCCGCAGTAGCATGTAAAAGAGCATCAAAAACGCCGCACAGCGGATGCAGGCGCGCGAAGCCGACGGAAGCAGGCGCATGCGCACCGACCGGATCCAGAACAGCAGAAGCCCCGTCAGGATCACGTAATTGGCGGAGGTCATCAGCGCGTCAAACGGCGACACGCCGGTGTTGCTGAAACGGTAGCAGATGCCGGCCAGCAGAAGGAAAGCGAGAAACAGCCGGGTGTTGCGGGTCTGTCGGATACTGCTCACAGGATTCGCCCTCCTTCCGCTTTGATGGGTGGCAGCGTTCTTCTTACTCGTACTCAATCATGCATATCGGCTTCCTACAATATATAGTGGCACCAGCAATTCTCTTTACCCAAGATGTCGCCATATTATATATATTATCTCCTGCTTTCACATCTTTTTGGGTCATTTTTGGTCACAGTCTCGATTGCTGATATCTTCAGCATCCTTCTTTTTCTTGCGTCTTTTCGCTTCGTCACGCTTTTAAATAAAAAACATTATTGGGATGCCTTCCTCGTTCTGCCGCCGAAGCGGCTCCCGGCTTTTCACAGCACCAGCGCCAGCACCGTAAGAGGCAGCATCAGGATCAGCTCCGTCAGCAGGGCCTGGCGGTTTGTGCGGCTGCGAGCGGAGATGGCCAGGATGATCTCCCCAATCCCAATCAATATAGCAAGCCTCAGAAGATAGACAGTTCCCAGATACGTCCCGCAGGAGATCACGAGCCGCACGCCCTTCCAGTCCTCCAGGCTCTGGACCGGCGCCCCCCACCAGGAAAAGGAGTACATGCGGTAGAGGGAAAGGAAAGACAGCCCATAGGAGATCAGCCAGCAGATCAGTACTGTCATCAGCATGACGCACTGCCGCCGGCGCCTCAGCGCCGGCGTCCCGCAGCGGGTCACGCCTGCCACCGCGCCCATCCCCGACTGCTTTTCGGAAGACGCCATGTGGCCGAAGACCAGGATCATGCCCAGCACCGCCGCCAAGACCGGGATGCGCTGCAGGACGTCCCGCTTTTCCCCGATCAGCTTTACGAACAGGCCATCCTGCACGAACCAGAGCGCTTTGCCTGTTCTTTCCCGAAAGGCCCCGCTCTCCTGTCGCCTGGCTTCAAGCTGTTCGATGGCCGCCAGCCTCCGGTACCAGGATTCCATCATCCGGTCCGCGATCGCTTTCTCCGTTCCCGAGACCTGGCCCGCCTCGTAACGGGAAAGCAGGTCGGCGTAGGAGGCCAGTTCCGCATCGATGGCTGCCCGCTCTTCCTCCATCCCCTGCCGGACTTCTTCCGAATCAAACGGTCCGGAATACTTCCTCAGATTGAATTCCACGTAGTCGGAAGCATAGGGAGAAGGCGCATAGGTCTGCGGGAACAGATGCCAGCAGACAACGGCCAGCAGTACCAGGACGACGATGCGCTTATCCAGGACAAAGACCCGGTACAGTTCCCACCAGACTCCCCTCAGGGACAGCACCAGACGCTTCCGCAGCGCCCGCAGGCCCCGCAGAAACCGGTTCTCCGCGCGGTTTTGCAGACGGCCGCGCGCCCGGACATCCGACAGGATGAGGCTTCCGCAAAGACCGGGCAGAAGACAGACGGCAGCCATCAGGATCACTTTGAAGGCGCTGGCCGGGAATCCGAAGAAGTTGAGGTTCCGGTAATTCTCCAGCCAGTCATGAATAAAACCGGGCGCCCACAGGTTGACGGCTTTCAGCATGGCCAGGCCGCTGACCGGCGGGATCTTCCGATAAAGGATATATTCCAGGCCGAAAAACAGCCCTGCCGCCAGCGTGCCCATGCTCTCCCGCAGGAAAAGCGACTGGATCAGCCAGAAGAACAGGATGAGGACCAGAAGCCCTGCCAGGCGGACGCCCGCGGTAAACAGCAGATACTCTCCAACGGAAACGGTAAGCGTGACGTTCTGCAGGGCGGAAACGCTCTGCACCGGGGCGACCAGGTCCGTCTTTCCCGCGAGGAAACGGAGGATCAGCGCGCTCTCCGCCGTCAGCAGCACAAACAAACCTGCCGCGATGCCGGCCAGCAGGCCAAGTCTTCGGGCAGAAAGTCTGTACCGCCCTCTTCTGGTCTGATACAAAAGCTTCCGCAGGGAGTCCCCTGGCTCTTCGACCACCTGTGTCAGCAGATACACGCAGGCCAGGAAAACCAGAATAAACGGGACGCTGCTCTCCGACAGTTCCAGCACGGGGATCTCGTTGACCAGGACCGGCTCCACCTTCCGCAGCGGCGCGAAATCCACGGCCGTCCGGATGATATTCCGGTAGGAAAACGTGCCGGGTCTGGAGAAGAGCGAGATCTGCGACAGCCGCTCCGCCTGTTCCTGGATGGCCA
>CAMJGH010000043.1 GCA_946405185.1 uncultured Lachnospiraceae bacterium | reverse complement strand
TCCCCTCCCTACGCTTCGCTAAGAGGAAGGGGTTTTCTCCCGCATTTTTGATAAAGGCGGCATTCACCGCGGCATCAGGCCGGGCGGATGCCGCCTTTTGATACAGTTTGTACGAAAAAAGCGAATTTGTACCAGTGATGACGAATCTTTCCGATTGAGACGGACTTTCCGCTTGATTATCATCGTCCTTATGAAGCGCTGCAGCTTCATCAAATTTGTTTGCCGAAAGACCAGAGAGGAGGAAAACATGAAACGGCAACCAATGACAGGACGAAAACGAAAAGCGGCCGTCTGGCTGGCGCTGCTGCTGATCTTCATGCAGCTGCTGCCACTGTACGGCACGGCGGAAGGGGAGGCTGCTCCCGCCGGGATCGCCCCACGAAACGGCGTAGCGGACGGCACGCTGGCGGGCGGCGAGATCCGGCAGACGTCTTTCCCGGCTTTTGATGGGAACATCCAGTGGCTCATGCAGCAGATCTACAACGCCTGGCTTCCCGCCGGGAGCAGCGTGCGGCCGGGAACGCAGGAGATGTATCCGAACAGCGGCGTGGTCGGCATCTCGTGGCTTTCCGGGACCAGCGCCAACGGGGAGATCCCGGCCGGTGAGACGAACATCCGCATCGACCATATCTGGAAGGATGCGGAGGGGCATCCCATCTACTGTTTTGACTACGCCACCAACGCCGAAGGCGCGCGCAGCGACAAAAACCTGGAGGATCTGCCGGCGGGCTACACGGACACCGCACGGCTGGTGGAGACCTGGCGGATGGCCAGTGCCCTGTCGGCCGATGACTTCCGGCTGGTCCGCACGTTTGCCACGCCGGATTTTCATTCGCAGAAGTTCGGGTTTACCATTCCCGGCTCCTACATCACGGCTCAGCTGGCGGCGGCATCGGCAGATACGCTGCAGTCGCTGGTGCAGTATCTGGTGTGGGTGCGCATGCACCGGGCGCAGATCGACGACCGGTACATGCTGGATCTGTATACGGCTGGCGGCTGGGTGACCGGCAAGGATGGCGTTTCCTACTATGCCGAGCCGACGTTCATCCACGAGATGTTCCCGGTCACGGAACTGCTGGATATCGACGGACTGATCGGCGTGGGGCTGGCAAACGCAGATCCGGAGATGCGCATCAAGAACGTCTCCTCCGGCGACGGATACCCGTCGGATCTGAACCATCCGGGGCAGCTGGGCGGACAGATCCTCATCCGGGCGGAGACCTCGGGTGAAGTGAAGCTGGTAAAGACATCCGCCCGGCCTGATATCACGGAGGGAAATCCGTTTTATGACCTGACCGGCACCGCATACCGGCTTTACACTACGCAGGCCTGTACGGAGGCCGTGAAAGATGTGAACGGCGCGGAGGTGGTGCTCACGCTGCCCGCAAACGGCGGCGAGACCAATACCGCCCGGGTGGAAGCGGGCACGTACTGGGCCAAAGAGGTGACGGCCGGCCGGGGGTACGCGCTGAACGGCACGCCCATCTCCGTGACGGTGAAGGCCGGTGAGACGGCCGTAATCCAGGCGGCGGATGAACCGAACCTGGACCCGGTCGGCATTGTGCTGTCCAAACAGGATGCAGGAACAGGAAGAGAAGCAGAACGCGTTGTCCGGTGAAACAGCGAAGCTGACAAGCCGGACCGGAGCCAACGGCTCCGAAGCCTGCGGATGACGGCGGGTGACCGCCGCACTGAAACTCCCGGCGGGCTTTCCCAAAAGGAAAGTGCCGCAAACCGGGTAAAGACATCGGAAAGGCGCCTGTACCGGTGACGGATGGCGGTGAGTACGGTGGGTGTCGGTACGATATGGCGAGAATGGGCAGCAGGCCTTTTGTGCGGGGCCGCCCGGACGAAGCCACGAGACAAGCGATGGTTCCGGAAGGCGAAAGCCTTCTTTGACGGCGGGATGAGTACCCCTCCCTCTTCCGGGAAAGTCCCCATAGAAAAGCCGTCACACCGCGGCTGGCAGCCTGTGTCGTGCCAGGGATAGTCCGCAGGAAACACGGAAAGCCACCAGCGGATGGTGGTGAGAGAGAGGGCCGCGAGGGATGACGCCTTCCGTAACGGAAGGAAGACCAAAAGGCCCGACGTCATGAGAGGCCGAAAGGCCGGAGAGAGAGAATTGCTGTCGTATGAAGAAGCCGGGCGCCGGTGCGGGCTGAATCCGGAGGAGTGCCGGATGGCCAAAAGGCTTGGGGTCACCCCGGAGGCGCTGCTGGCGCACCACGCGTCACGCAGAGCGGAGCCCTGGAAGGCGGTGACGGCGCTGTGGGTGAGGCGCACGCATGAGGCGCGGTTTGAGCGGGAGCGGACGGAGGGAAGCCGGCGGTGGCTGCAGGTTTACCGGAAGCGCTGCAAAAGGCATGGACAGATGGAAGAAGCGGGCCAGCTGCACCGCCTGGGGCTGACCGTTTCCGAAACGGCGCTGGCCCTTCGGAATGGTGTGAGCTCGCAGGAACTGAGTGCCCACCTTCAAGACTGTGAATCGGCGGCACTGTGGCTGAGACGGCGGTATGGTGCTGAAGGAAAGGTAGGAGGAAGGAACGGCAGATGTCTGAACGCAGACGAATAACGGCACGAATGACGGCTGTTCTGGCAGCAGGGATACTGGCCTTAGTCTGCCTGCTCCTGCTTTTTCGGAAAGGCTGCCGGGGCTGTGAGACGGCCGGTATGACCGGAACCGAAACGGCGGCCGGCACGTCGGTGACGCAAACGGAAGAGAGCCCGGAGCAGGGAGAAACCGGAACGGCGGTTTCCACGGAAGAGTCTGCGGAAGGCGGAGTGGTCGTTTTCACGGAAGCGTCTGCAGAAACCGGAACGGAAAGCATGGGCGAAGCGGAGACCGTTTTGTCAGAGACCGGTTCCGCTGAGTCGGAAACATCCGGCGCCGGTGCAGCCGGTCTGCCGGAACCCGCTCCGAGCGTACCGGAAACGGCCGGTACCATGGTGACCGGTATCGCGATTCCTGAAACCGCTGTAACCGGAACCGTCGTGACGGAAACCGCCGTGTCCGAAACGGCTGTGCCGGAAACCACTGCACCTGTAACGGAAGCACCCGAAACCGCCATGCCTTCAGCCGCCACACGTGCGCCGGAAACGCCTGCAGCGGCTCCGTCCCAAACGGAACCCGCCGCCACTGAGCATGTTCACACCTGGGTGGAGGTCACCGTTTCGGTGCACCATGATGCCGTGTACGAGACCGTCTTCCACGAAGCGGAAGTCCGGTGGGTGGTGGACCGGGAGGCGTATGATGAGCCGTACGAGATCACGGAAACGGTGATCCACTGGGTCTGCAAGGGATGCGAGGCGAAGGGAATCCTCACCTTCCTGGACGAGATGTCCCCGGAGGAGGAAAACGCCCATGCCTTGGAGCACATGCGAAACGGTGAGGAAAGCGGCTCCTACAGCTACAGCTTTCAGGTGGTGACGGGCACCGGTGTGATCCACCACAAAGAGGAAGGGCACGAAGAAGTGGTGCGGCCGGCTTATACGGAGCAGCGGCTGGTGCGGGAAGCGTTTGACGAGCCCGTGACCATCACGCGGTGTTCCGGCTGCGGGGCCACACGGTAAGAACACACTCTCTTTGATTCATGACGGAGCGCCGTACCCGCGGAAACACGGACGTACGGTGCGAGGGCCGGGTGACCGGTCCGATGGAACGCACAGGGCGGTGCCGCGCTGGCAGGCGCGCAGTATACCGTCCGCTATTATCCGGCCGGTGAGGCGGCCGGAACCCCCGCCCGCACGTGGGTGTTTGAAACCCGGTCGGCGGAGACCATCAGCGTGATCCGCCTGACGGACCAGTACAAGGTGGGCGGCGATGAACTGTACTATTTTGCCGGCCGGCCGGGTATTCCCGCCGGTACCATCACCATCCAGGAGACCAAAGCGCCGGTTGGCTACGCGCTGGACCCGGCGGTCTATACCGTGCATTTTATAGAGAAGGACGGCGGTATCCGGTCGGACAAAGGCGACTGGCGCGTCGAGGCAGGCGTGGAGGACCTGACCGTGCTGTCCGAAGAGATGGTGTACCGCGGCGCCGTGTCGCTCACGAAGACCAGCGCGTCCGGACAGGTGCCGGAGGGCGATGCCTCCCTGGCAGGCATCCGGTTTGCGCTGATCAACCGCAGTGCGGGCGAGGTGTCCTGTCAGGGCGGCTCGTATGCCGCCGGGCAGGTGATCGCCATTCTCACTGCGGATGCCAATGGGAAAGCGGCTACAGCCGACAGGAGCCTGCCGTACGGCACGTATGAGCTGGCCGAACTGCGGCAGGATGCCGCCATCGCGCCTGGCGAAGCCTATGACGGCTCCGCAAAGCTGGGGACGTCGGCGCTGGCCAACGCTGCCGGTTACCGGTATCAGGCACAGTCCCGGACGGTGTCGGTGACGGCGGACGGGCAGGTGGCGGAAGCATCCTTCACCGATGAGGCGGTCAAGGGCGGCCTGGCCGTGACCAAGCAGGATGCGGAAGCGGAAATCCCGCAGGGCGATGCGGACTTCTCCGGCATCGTCTTTGAGGTGATCAACCGGAGCCCGCATCCGGTGTGTGTGAACGGCGCGACGTACGCGCCCGGCGAGACCGTCGTCAGCCTGACGGCGGATGCCACCGGGCACGCAGCCACGGCAGCGGATCTTCTGCCGTACGGCACGTACGGGGTGCGCGAAGTGAAGAGCAATGACGGGTACCGGCTGACCGACGGTGACGAGCGGGTGGCGGCCATCCGCGAAAACGGTATCCTGGTCAGCACCGATACCGCGGGAGAACCGCTGATCTTCCGGGATGAAGTGATCCGCGGCGGCGTGAAAGTGGCCAAGATGGATGCGGAAACCGGGAAGGCAGTCCCGCAGGGCTGGGGAACCTTTGCCGGCACGGAATACACCATCTGGAACGAAAGCGCAAATCCGGTTGTAGTGGACGGCAAGACCATCGCACCCGGTGAGGCGGCAGCCGTGCTGACGGCCGGGGAAGACGGCACGGCCGAAACGCCGGCGGACTTTCTCCCGTACGGCACTTACGCGGTGACGGAGACCGCCGCTCCCGAAGGCTATGTGCTCAACCGTGAGTGGCGCGCGTCGTTTGCCATCCGCGAGGACGGTGAGGTGGCGGATCTGACTACCGAAGACACGCTTCCGGAAGACATCCGCCGGGCGGACCTGTGCTTCTGGAAGGTGGACATCGACGGAAAGCCGATGGCGTACGTTCCGTTCCTCATCGAGCGCCTGAATGCGGACGGCACGGTGGCCGAAAGCCATGTCATCGCGACGGATGAAAACGGCTACCTGAACACGGCCGACCGGCCTAAAACGGGTGAGGCGGTCAACCGTCTGGATGACTGCGTATCCGCCGGTCAGATCACGGACGAGGCCGCTCTGAAAGAAGAAAACGGCATCTGGTTCGGGGAAGAGTCTGCCCAGGATGAGGCGCGTGGGGCGCTGCTGTACGCCAACTACCGCATCACGGAGCTGGGGTGTGCGGCCAACCGGACGCATGACCGCCTGATGCAGGTCATGATCGATGAAGACGATCTGGCGGAGATGAATGCGCAGTTCCGCGACGGCCGGATCTTCACGCTGACGGATATCTTCGTGGATCTGGAGATCCACCCGGAGACGGATCTGGTGGATGCGGCATCCGGCACCCAAACGGTGTCCAAGAGCGCCCAAACGCTGCTGACCGATACCATCCGCTACGACCATCTGAAGACCTACAACACCTACCGGGTGGTCACGGAGATCTGGTATGAGGAGACGGAAGGCGCCGCACCGGTCCTGGCCGGCACCGGTGAGACCGTTTTTACGCCGCAGGCCATCGACGATACGGAAACGGCCTCCGGCACGGTGACGGTGGACGTCACCCTGGACACCACCGGCATGACCCGCGGGAAACTGCACGCCGCGGACCGGTTTTACGTGCGCCTGGGCGAGGACTGGGTGCTGCTGCTCAGCCACAACGACGGGCTGGATGATCCGCGCCAGACGGTGGGCGTTGCCTGGATGAAGACCACGGCAAAAGACACGAAGACGGGCGGTCCGGTGGGTACGGCCACTAAAGATGCCGGCGTGTCCGACACCGTGACCTACGAGTGCCTGTCAGACGGGCTGCTCTACCGGTTTGAAGCGACGCTGCGGTACGCCGACACCGGCGAGGTGGTACGGGATGCGGCAGGGGAGCCGTGTGTGGTCACCCTGACCGCCCATGCGGACGCCAGTGTGACGGACATCACGGAAAAAGACTACGGCCTGCTTATCCCGCTGTCCGGGGAGATGACCATGCCGGCCTTCACGTTTGATGCCAGCGGGCTTGGCGGGCGGAGGCTGGTGGTCACGGAGGTGCTGTATCTGGCGGACACGGATGAAGCCGTCCTGCGCCATGAGGATCTGAGCGATGAAGCCCAGTCCGTCCGCTATCCCGGCCTGTCCACAACGGCTGTGGCTGACGACACGAACGGCCATACGACAACCGCACAGAAGGAACTGGTCATCACGGATACCGTCCGCTTCACCAATCTGGTGACGGACGGGAAACCGGTCACCATCCGCGGCACCCTGTACGACCGGGAGACCGGCAAGCCGGTGATGGTTTCCGGGCAGGAAGTGACGGCCGAAAAGTCTTTTGTGCCGGAAGCCTCCGAAGGGGAGATCCGGCTGACCTTCGTGTGTGACGGCTCGGAACTGGGCGGACGGTACCTGGTGGCTGCGGAGACGCTGTGGCTGAACGGTGTGCTGACGGCCGAACACGCGGACCTGCACGATGACGCCCAGACGGTCTTTGTGGAAGAGCCGGAGCAACCCACCGAAGAGCCGACGGAGGAACTGACACGGGTGCCTGAAACGCCGCAGCCGGCGAAGCCGGTCACGGGCGTGATCCTGGGGGTGGAGCCGGACGTGACGGGCCGTATCCTGACGGCTGCCGGCCTGGTGCTGATGGCGGCCGGCCTGATGGCGGCGGGCGTGCTGCTGCGTCAGAAACGGAAAGGCCGGTCTTCGTGAAACGCCGGACAGACCGCCGGCTCCTGGTCCTGTGCCTGGCCTTTCTGGCTGCCGGAGCGGGGCTGCTCGCATCCGGCGGCAGGAGACTGGCGCAGGAGGTGGAGACGGAGAACGCAGCCTTCGTGCGCCAGCAGGCGGAAGAAGAACTGGCCCGGAATTATGTTCAGGAGGTGATGGCCGGCCGTGTGCCGGCTGTCCCTCCGCGTTCGCCCGAACCCATTCAGACATCCGCCCATCCGCCTTTTCCCAAATCCCTTCAGGCATCCGTATCTTCAGGAACCGGGCCGTTTCCCCCCGACACGGCCTGGTACGAGCGGGACGGCGTGACCTACACGCCCGCCTATGCCGAAGGGACGGTGCTGGGTGTCCTGAGCGTCCCGGCCGCCGGCATCTGCCGGCCGGTCTTTACGGGCACGGAGGAGGAAATCCGGCACGACCTGGACATCTGGATGGTGACGGCGGCCCGCCCGGGGATGGTCCCCGGGCGGACGGCTCTCGTCCTGTACGGGCATAACCACACAAGACAGGATCTGTCGTTCAACCGGCTGCAGCCGTACGTGGGCGTGGGAGATGTCTTTGCGTTCACCGCGCCGGAGGGGATCTTCGAATATGAGGTGACCCGCGTCTTCGCCATGAGCCGGGAGGCGGTGGCCGAAGAACTGGCGGGCAATGTTTCGCTTTCCCCGAAACTGTGCTATATTGTGACGTGCGGGCGCGGCGAGTACCGTTACAGAGACTTTATCGTGGAGGGTACCTGCGTGCGCGTGGTGCGTCCGATACGCCTTCCGGAGGGGGCAGCAGGCCCCGCCGGTGACCGCCTGAAAAAGAAATGAGAAAACGCTTGCAAACCCGGACATCCTGTGTTAATATTTTACGCGTTGCTTTATGAGAAGACGGTCCGCTGGCAGGCTCAAGGCGCTGTGTAAGAACGTCCAAAATCAGGAGGTCCAAAAATGGAAGACATCATCAGAAGCATTGAGCAGGAACAGCTCAAAGAGACTGTCGACAGCTTCAGCGTCGGCGACACCGTGCGCGTGCATGCCAAGATCCGTGAAGGCAACCGCGAGCGTATCCAGGTGTTTGAAGGCACCGTGATCAAGCGCCAGAACGGCAGCGTCTACGAGACGTTCACCGTCCGCAAGAACTCCAACGGCGTCGGCGTCGAGAAGACCTGGCCGCTGCATTCTCCGTCGGTCGATCACATCGAAGTGGTCCGCCGCGGTAAGGTCCGCCGTGCCAAACTGTATTACCTCAGAGAGAGATCCGGCAAGAGCGCCCGCGTCAAAGAGCGCGTCCGCTGACAGACTTTCGGAAAAGGCAAGCAAGGGCTGCTGCAAAGGGAGGATATCTGCTTTGCTGCAGCCCTTTGTATAACGAAAGACCATGATCACGTTCAGGACCGAAAAGCGCACAAGGTCGCGCAACCGGCGCGTAGCGGCCATGTGGATCGTCAATGTGACGGCCATGGTCCTTTTGGCGTGGGCGCTGGTGGTGTCCCTCGGGGAGACCGTCTCCGTGACGGGGCGCTCCATGGAGCCCACCCTGCAGAACGGCATGACGGTGCTGACGGACAAGGCCATCTACCGCCTGCGGGCGCCGGCGCGGTTCGACGTGATCGCCTTCACCGGGAAAGATGAAGGCTCCGGTGTTTCGGTCAAGCGCATCGTGGGCCTGCCGGGTGAGATGGTGCACATCACCGGCGGTGATGTTTACATCAACGGCAAAAAACTCACCATGCCGCACGAGACCACGCGCTGCGCGGTGGCGGGCATCGCCCAGGAGCCCATCCTCCTGGGGGAAGATGAGTATTTTGTTCTGGGCGACTGGCCCGAAGTGAGCGAGGATTCGCGCTTTTCCACCGTCGGCTGCGTGCCGCGGGAAAACATTGTCGGAAAGATCTGGTTTGCGGTGGCACCGCTCCTGTCGGTGGGGCCGGTCCGCTGACCATTGTGTGAGAGGGTTTCATGGACGTACAGTGGTATCCGGGACATATGACGAAGGCCAGACGGGCCATGGAACAGGATCTGAAACTGGTGGATCTGATCATCGAGGTCCTGGACGCCCGCATCCCGCGCGCCAGCCGCAACCCGGAACTGGCAAGACTTGGCGCCGGCAAGCTGCGCATGATCGTCCTCAACAAGGCGGATCTGGCGGACCCGGCTGAAAACGAGCGCTGGATGAAGGCGTTCCGGGCCGAAGGCCTGACACCGGTGTGCATGGATTCGCGCGCCGTCTCGTCGCGCCGCGCGCTGCTGCAGGCGCTGGAGACGGTGGCGGCCGCCAAGCGCGAGCGTGACCGGGCGCGCGGCATCCTGAACCGCCCCGTGCGCGCCATGGTGGTGGGGGTGCCGAACACCGGCAAGTCCACCTTCATCAACTGTCTGTCCAAAAAGGCGTCCGCCAAAACGGGCAACCGTCCCGGCGTGACGCGCAGCAACCAGTGGATCCGGCTGGACGGCCAGGTGGAACTGCTGGATACGCCGGGGGTGTTATGGCCGCGCATTGACGACCAGGCGGATGCCCGGCATCTGGCCGCAGCCGGGTCGGTCAACGACCGCATCCTGAACCTTCCGGAACTGGCTGCCTCCCTGTGGAATGAGCTGTGCGTGCTGGCACCGGACACCCTGCGTGAGCGCTACGGGCTGGAGGACCTGCCGGCATATGACAAGGCGTCTTTGGCCATCAGCGCGTCGCGCGGAGCCCTTCTGGCCGGCGGTGAGCCGGACCTGGAAAAGACGGCCGGGCTGTTCCTGGATGATTTCCGCAGCGGCAAGCTGGGGCGGATCACGCTGGAGCGGTGCGAAGAACTGCCCGATCACAAGTGAGAGAAACGGAATGAAACAAGATACCGAGAAAAACAAAGAAGAGATCTTTACGGAGACGGCGATCGGCGACGGACCGGCCAAAAAGCCTGCCTGGCGGGAACTGTTGGATACCATTCTGTATCTGGCGGGGCTCGTTTTTGTCTGCTGGTTCATTCTGACCTTCATCACCCAGCGCACGGTGGTGTCCGGCACCTCCATGGCGCCCACGCTGGACAGCGGGCAGAGCATCTTCCTGGACAAGGTGAGCTACCGGTTCCATGATCCGGAGCGGTTTGACATCATCGTTTTCCGCTACCAGAACCGGCGTGACCGGCACTACATCAAGCGCATCATCGGCCTGCCGGGTGAGACCGTGCAGATCGTGGATTCCGTGATCTATATCAACGGGCAGCCCATCGATGATCCGTACCGGGCGGAGCCGGTCATGATCAGTGCCGGACGGGCCTCGCAGCCCATCACGCTCGGCGAGAACGAGTACTTTGTGATGGGGGACAACCGCAACGGCAGTTCGGACAGCCGCATGGAGGACGTGGGCAACATCACCCGGAAGATGATCATCGGACGGGCGTTCCTGCGCGTGTGGCCGTTAAAGAGTTTCGGCATCATCCATCATGCTCAGTGAGGGCGCCGCGCCATGGAAACCATCCGTCAGATCACGGACAAACTGAAAAATGCGCCGTCAGAAGAACTGCCCGTGCTGGTGCAGGCCTACGCGGATGATGTGCGCGCCGGTGTGCAGGTGGCCCTTCAGCGGGCCAGGAACCGCCTCGCGGCCGAGCAGGCCGAGGACGAGCGCCTGCAGCGCATGCTCACCTTTGAGCGGCAGTACGCGGCATACGGGCCGGTGTGCGGCATCGATGAAGCCGGGCGCGGACCGCTGGCAGGCCCCGTAGTGGCCGCGGCAGTCATCCTTCCGGAAGGCACGGTGATCCGCGGCTGCAACGATTCCAAGCAGCTTTCCCCCAAAAAGCGGGACGAGCTGTTCGATGAGATCCGCGAAAAGGCCCTGAGTTTCGGCATCGGCATCGTGGATAATGTCCGCATTGATGAGATCAACATCCTGCAGGCGGACTATGAAGCCATGCGGGAGGCCGTGCGGCAGCTGGACCCGCAGCCGGCGGTGCTCTTAAACGACGCAGTCACCATCCCGGGGCTTTCCATGCGTCAGGTCAACCTGGTGCACGGGGATGCCCGGAGCCTGTCCATCGCAGCGGCCAGCATCCTGGCCAAGGTGACGAGGGACCGCCTGATGGAAGAGATGGACGAAAAGTACCCGGGGTACGGCTTTGCCGGCCACAAGGGGTACGGCTCGGCGGCGCACATCGAAGCGCTCAGGCGCCTCGGCCCGTGTCCCATCCACCGGCGCACGTTCATCGGCCATTTTGTGAACATCGACTGACACCCTGAAACGGATCGCCCCCGGATAAGGGAGATGACAGAAAACAGAAGAGCAACGGGAGAGCGGCTCGAGTCCATCGCGGCCGCTCTTCTGACAGACAACGGATACGTGATCCGGGAACGCAATTACCGGCAGAAGTCCGGCGAGATCGACATCATCGCCGTGGACGGGAAATGGCTGGTCTTCGTGGAGGTGAAATACCGCCGCCGCGGGACGGTGGGCGCTCCCGAGGCCGCGGTGGACCGGCGCAAGCAGGCGCACATCTACCGCACGGCCCAGTGGTATCTGAAGGAACACAAGATCCCGTTTACCCATCCCTGCCGGTTTGATGTGGTCTCGATCGGCCCCGGCAGTGTCAAACTGATCCGCAACGCCTTTGGAGGAATGTGACCATGGCAGATATGCCGGTTTTTGCGGGCATGCTGAAAGAATATCCGTTTACACAAGCGCCGCTGCCCGCGCCGTCAGAAGGGGATTTCCCACTGCTGCGCTTTCCTGGGCTTTCGGCGTTTCCGGAACTGATCCACGCCTTTACCACCCGCCTGGGCGGGGTGAGCAAAGGCCCGTGCTCCACGCTGAACCTCAGCTTCACGCGCGGGGATGACGAAGCAGACGTGCGGGAGAACCACCGCCTGGTGGCCCGGGCGATCGGATATGACGCGGACCGCGCCGTGCTGTCGCACCAGACCCACACGGACAACATCCTGGTGGTTACGGAGGATGACGCCGGCAAGGGCATTTCCAAGGAAAAAGGCTATACCGGCATCGACGGGCTGATCACGAACGTCCCCGGCATCCCGCTGATCATCTTCACGGCGGACTGCGTGCCGGTGCTCCTCTACGATGCGAAAAAGCGCGTCATCGCGGCGCTTCACGCGGGCTGGCGCGGGACGGCAGCCGGCATCGTGCCGAAGGCCCTGCACAAGATGAAGGCGCTCTACGGTACGGACGCGGCGGATGTGCATGTGGCCATCGGGCCGTCCATCGGGCCGTGCTGCTACGAAGTGAGTGAGGAACTGGGACAGCGCTTTATATCCATGTTCCCCGGCCATGAAAGCGAGGTGGTCACACCGGGGGCGCCGGGCCATGCGCAGCTGAACCTGTGGGCGGCCAACCGGCTGCTGGCGGAAGCGGAAGGCGTGCCGGCCTCGCAGATCGAAGTGACCAACCTCTGCACCAGATGCCACCCGGATCTGTTCTTCAGCCACCGGGTGACGGGCGATGCGCGCGGGAACCTGTCCGCCATCATCTGCCTGAAAGAAGAAAACGAGGAAGCATAGGATATGAGCCAGACGGAAAAACGCAATCAGCCGATCGGCATTTTCGATTCCGGTGTCGGGGGACTGACCGTCGCCCGTGAGATCATGCGGCAGATGCCGGATGAGCGTCTGATCTATTTCGGCGATACCGCCCGTGTGCCGTACGGCGGCAAGAGCCGGGAGACCGTGCTGCGCTATGCCCGGCAGATCACGCGGTTCCTGATCAGCCGGGACGTCAAGGCGGTTGTGGTAGCCTGCAACACGGCCACGGCCTTCGCGCTGGAAGATCTTCAGAAAGAATTTGACCTGCCGGTCATCGGCGTGATCCACCCCGGCGCCGAGGCGGCCGCCGCGGCCACCAAGAATGGCCGGGTGGGTGTGATCGGCACGCAGGGCACCATCGGCAGCGGCATCTACGAAGCCGTGCTCGGCCAGCTGGATCCGGCCATCTCGGTGTTCGGCAAGGCCTGCCCGCTGCTGTGCCCGCTGGTGGAAGAAGGGTGGCTGGACGATCCCATCACCATCGAGGTGATCCACCGGTATCTCGCGGAGCTCAAAAAACAGGACGTGGATACGCTGGTGCTCGGCTGCACGCACTATCCGCTGCTGCGGCATCAGATGGAGCGGGAGATGGGCCCGGAAGTGGCGCTGATCAACCCGGCTTACGAGACCGCCGTCACCTGCAAGCGCGTGCTGATGCAGCACCGGCTGCTGTGCGACACGCCGGCCATCACCGGGGAAGACGCGGACCGCTACTGCTTTACGGTCAGCGATGATCCGCAGCACCTGCAGCGCTTTGCGGAGTCGGTGCTGCGCACCGAAGTGGGCCCGGCCGAGAAGATCGATATCGAACAGTATTAAAAAAAGAAGCGCCCATGGCGGGCGCTTCTTCTTATGGGAGGCTTCCTCACAGTTCTTCGGAAGCCGTATAGCGGCGGATGAGTTCCTGGATCTTCGCCGTGGGGTTGAGGATGTAGCTGATGGTGGAGTCGTGGTTGAGCTGGTGGATGATATCGCCGGTGAGACCGGAGAGGTCCGCCTCGATGTACCACGGCTTGGTGAAGATCTCGGCCGGACGGTAGTTGAGGTTGGTGGTGATGACGTAGTCCAGCCACCCCTTGGCGTGGAAGTCGTCGAACTTCTGCAGGCCTTCCGTGAACAGGCCGAAGGTGCAGCAGACGATCACGCGCTCGGCGCCGCGCTCCTTGAGTTCGCGGGCGGTGTCCAGCATGCTCTCGCCGGAGGCGATCATATCGTCCACGATGATGACGGTCTTGCCTTTGACGCTGGCGCCGAGGAACTCATGCGCCACGATGGGGTTGCGGCCGTTGACTACGGTGGAATAGTCGCGGCGCTTGTAGAACATGCCCATGTCGACCGACAGGTTGTTGGCAAAGTAGATGGAGCGGCCCATGGCGCCTTCGTCCGGGCTGATGATCATCAGGTGGTCCTTGTCGATGGCCAGGTCCTTCACGTGGGAGAAGAGCGCCTCGAGGAACTGCAAGGTGGGCATGAAGTTGTCAAAGCCCTTGAGCGGGATGGCGTTCTGCACGCGCGGGTCATGGGCGTCAAACGTGATGATGTTGTGGATGCCCATGTTGCAGAGTTCTTCAAGGTTCATGGCGCAGTCGAGCGATTCGCGCTTGCTGCGCTTGTGCTGGCGGCTCTCGTAGAGGAACGGCATGATCACCGTGATGCGCTCGGCCGTGCGCGCCGCACCGATGATGCGCTTCATATCCTGGAAGTGGTCATCCGGTGAGTAGTGGTTCTGCATGCCGCAGACGGTGTAGGTCATGCTGTGGTTGGTGACATCCGAGATGATGTAGAGGTCCGCGCCGCGTACGGATTCCATCAGCTGCCCCTTGGATTCGCCGGTGCCGAAACGCGGCGTGCGCAGCGGGAGCAGGTAGGAGTCCCTCAGATACCCGCGGAAAGACAGGGCGGAGAAATCCTGGCTGGCCGTGAAGCGCGACAGGCTGCGGATCTCCGCGATGCGGCGGTCCACTTTCTCGCCGAACTCGCGGCAGCTGTCCATGACAGCCAGCGACAGCGGGGCGACCGGAAGGATATGGGCGGATTCATTGTTCGGCATGGATGACCTCCTGGGCGGCGGTTTTGTCAGAAACCATTTTGACCGCGGCGCCCATCTATGTTACCATGGTAAGGAGTATCAAATCAAGCAGGAATCCCGGCGGGAGTCCTGTTTTATGAAAGCGGCATCGGCAGATGAAACAGGAAGAAGGACACATCATCACACAGATCGTCCCCGGGTCCATCGCGGAGGAGCTGGAACTGGCTCCCGGCGACCGGGTGCTGGCCGTCAACGGCGAGGCTATCGAGGATGTATTCGACTATCATTTTCTGATCCAGGACGAGCAGGTCACGCTGACCGTGCTCACGCAGGATCAGGAAGAGTGGGACTATGAGATCGAGAAAGCCCAGGGGGAGGATCTGGGCATCGTTTTCGAGAACTCCCTGATGGACGAGTACCGCCGCTGCACCAACAACTGCATCTTCTGCTTCATCGACCAGATGCCGCCGGGCATGCGCGAGACACTGTATTTCAAGGATGACGACAGCCGCCTCTCGTTCCTGCAGGGCAACTACGTGACCCTTACCAACATGAAGGAGGCGGATATCCGCCGCATCATCCGGTTCCACCTGGCGCCCATCAACATTTCCGTGCACACCACCAACCCGGAACTGCGCGTGAAGATGCTGCACAACCGCTTTGCGGGTGAGGCGCTGAAGAACCTCAAGGTGCTCTCGGATGCCGGCATCGAGATGAACGGGCAGATCGTGCTCTGCCGCGGCATCAACGACGGTGCAGAGCTGGACCGGACCATCGGGGATCTGGCGGATCTCATCCCACAGATGCAGAGCCTCTCGGTGGTGCCGGTGGGCCTGACCAAATTCCGCAAGGGGCTCTACCCGCTGGAACCGTTTGACGGGCTGTCGTGTGCGGCCGTCATCGACCAGGTGGAAGCCTGGCAGAAAAAGATATACGCTAAGCACGGCATCCACTTCGTGCAGGCCAGTGATGAGTTCTACCTGCAGGCCGGCCGCCAACTGCCGGAAGAAGAACGGTACGACGGCTACCTGCAGCTGGAAAACGGCGTTGGCATGGTGCGGCTGTTCCTGACCGAAGCCCGCGAAGCCCTGCGGGAGATCACCGAAAGCGAGGAGGAAGCGCACCTCTCGTTTGCGACCGGACGCCTGGTGGCGCCGGTGCTGGAGCAAGTACTGGCAGAAGTTAAGGAAAAGCGCCCGCATCTGGACGCGAAGATCTGGCCCATCCGCAACGACTTTTTCGGCGAGCTGATCACGGTGGCCGGCCTGGTGACCGGGCAGGATCTGATCGCCCAGTTAAAAGGAAAGGACCTGGGCACCCGCCTGTTCCTCCCGCAGACGATGTTCCGCAGCGGCGAGGAAGTCCTGCTGGATGACATCACCAGGGCACAGGTGGAAGAGGCGCTGGGCGTACCGGTGACCATCCTGCCGTCCGGCGGCGCGGACTATGTCAAAGCGCTGTGCGGCACCGGCAGCGGAAAACGCACGCGCCTGCTGTATCAGGGATATGAACGCGAACCGCTGTCGGAGATCGAAAAAGCGGTTAAAGACAGAAACGGAGAAGAATCATGAGCAAACCGATCGTCGCCATTGTTGGGCGCCCGAACGTGGGCAAGTCCGCGCTTTTCAACGCCCTGGCGGGAGAGACGATCTCCATTGTCAAGGACACGCCCGGCGTCACCCGTGACCGCATCTACGCGGACTGCGAGTGGCTGGACCGGCATTTCACACTGATCGATACCGGCGGCATCGAGCCGGACAGCAGCGACATCATCCTCTCGCAGATGCGGGAGCAGGCGCAGATCGCCATCGATACGGCCGATGTCATCCTGTTCATGACGGACGTGCGGCAGGGACTGCAGGATGCTGACGGCAAGGTGGCGGACATGCTGCGCCGCTCGCACAAGCCGGTGCTGCTCATCGTCAACAAGGTGGACAGCTATCAGAAGATGATGGCGGATGTCTACGAATTCTACGGTCTGGGCCTCGGTGACCCGCTGCCCGTCTCGGCTGCCAACCGCATGGGCCTCGGCGACATGCTCGACGAAGTCATCAAGTACTTCCCGGAAAAGACCGAGGAGGAAGAGGAGGATGACCGCCCGCGCGTGGCCGTGATCGGCAAGCCCAACGCCGGCAAGTCGTCGCTGATCAACCGTCTGGCGGGCGAGAACCGCCTGATCGTTTCGGACATCGCCGGCACCACGCGCGATGCGGTGGATACGGACATCGTCCACAACGGGCAGGAGTATGTTTTCATCGATACCGCTGGCCTGCGCCGTAAGAGCAAGATCAAGGAGGAGCTGGAGCGCTTCACCATCATCCGCGCCGTGGCCGCCGTGGAGCGGTGCGACGTGGCCGTGGTCATGATCGACGCTTCCGAAGGCGTGACGGAGCAGGATGCCAAGATCGCGGGCATCGCCCACGACCGCGGCAAAGGCGTGATCATCGCGGTGAACAAGTGGGATGCCGTCGAGAAGGACGACAAGACCATCTACCGGTTCACGGAGAAGGTGCGCAACACGCTTTCGTTCATGCCGTACGCGGAACTGGTCTTTATCTCGGCGAAGACCGGCCAGCGCGTGGACAAGCTCTTTGACACCATCGATGCCGTCATCGACAGCTCCAACCGCCGCATCGCCACCGGCGTGCTCAATGAGATCCTGAGCGAAGCCGTGGCCATGCAGCAGCCGCCGGCCGACAAAGGCAAGCGTCTGAAGATCTTCTACATCACGCAGGCGTCCGTCAAGCCGCCGACGTTCGTGATGTTCATCAACGACAAGGAACTGATGCATTTCTCCTATGAGCGCTACATCGAGAACCGCATCCGCGAGGTGTTCGGCTTCCGCGGCACGGCGCTGCGCTTCATTCTGAGGGAGAGAAAGGAATCGTAACATGATCCGCGCAGTGCTGCTGCTGGTGGGGTATCTGTTCGGCCTCTTTGAGACCGGCTGGCTGTACGGCAAAAAGAAAGGCGTGAACCTCCGCAAGGAGGGGAGCGGCAATATGGGCGCCACCAACTCGTTGCGGGTGATGGGGCTCAAAGCCGGACTGATCGTGTTTTTTGGGGATTTCCTCAAATGTTTCGTGCCGACGCTGGCCGTCGGCCTGATCTTCCGTGAGCGGGCCCCGGAGGCGTACCATCTGTATATGATGTATACGGCCTGCGGCGTGGTCATCGGCCACAACTATCCGCTGTTCCTGCAGTTCCACGGCGGCAAGGGCATCGCCTGCACCGCCGGCATGATGGCCGCCATCAAACTGTTCCCGCACGGCGTGCTGCTGCTGGCCGCGTTCTTCCTGGTGGCGGGGCTCACATCCTACGTGTCGCTCGGCTCGCTGACGGCGGTCACCGGCGTGACCGCCACGCTGATCGTCATGGCGGTAAGCGGCAGCCTGGGGCTGGCGGAAAACCTCATCCCGGAGTTCATCGTGCTCTGCGTCTTCTGGTGGGCCATGGCCATCTGGCGGCACCGGGACAACATCAACCGCCTGCTGCACGGGAACGAGAATAAGCTGTCCCTGAAAAAGAAGAGGAACGATCCATGACCGGCGAGCAGAGAGCCATCCTGATCACCGTCTTTGTGGCGGCTGTGGTGGTCCTGATGTTTGTGGAGCGGTTCCGCGCCGTCAAACGCTGGCGGGCGTATCTGCGGTCGCTCTGGGGGAAGCTCCCGGACCGTTCGTATGAAGAGGGGGATATCACGCGCATCGCCGGGCGGTTCCGGCGGTCGCAGGAAGGCGCTTCATTTGCGGTGGACGATATCACCGCCGCCGACCTGGATCTGGATGAGATCTTCCGGCGCCTGAATTACTGCCGCACGTCGGTGGGCGAAGAGGTGCTGTACGAAACGCTGCGCACGCCGTCCTTTGACGCGCGTGAGCTGGAAAAGCGCCGCCGCCTGGCCGATGAGTGCCTGGCGGACCGCGAGACTACCCTGAAGATGCAGGAGCGCCTGGCGGGCATCGGCAAAAGCCGGAGGCTTTCCGTCAGCGACTGCCTGGAGACGCTCATGACCGCCTCCCGGCCGGGCATCGCCGTTCACGTTGCCTGCATTGCGGCCATTCTGGTCTCGGCCGCCTGCTTTTTCTTCCTGCCGGGGCAGGCCGTGGTGCTGTTCGTGCTGGCCATCACCGTCTCGCTGATGCTGTATTACCGCGAAAAAGGCAAGGTGGCGCCGCTGTATCTGTGCATGCAGTACATTGCGCGGACCGTGCGGGTCTCCGGCAAACTGACTGCCATCCCCGTAAGCGGAGAGCGGGAAGCGCTCTTTTCGGATATCCGCCGCCAGTGTGAGAAACTGGCCTCCATCCGCCGCTTTGCCGGCGTCCTGCGCTCCACCGAGATGATCGGCGGCAACCCGCTGGAAGTGGTCTGGGACTATGTGGCCATGATCTTTCACGCGGACCTGCTGTGTTTTGCGCTGCTGATGCAGACGCTGCGGAAAGAGCGCGCGGCAGCCGAACACCTGCTGACGGACATCGGGCTTCTGGAGACAGCCATCAGCACGGCGCTGTGGCGGGCCTCCACGGACCATGTCTGCGTACCGGAACTGACGCAAGAGGAGCATGCACACCTGCGGGCGGAAGGCCTGCGCCACCCGCTGCTCGAAAAAGCCGTGCCCAACACCATTGACACCGGCCGGCCGGTACTGCTGACCGGGTCGAACGCTTCGGGCAAGTCCACGTTCTTAAAGACAGCGGCCGTGAACGCCATCCTGGCACAGACCATCGGCTTCGTGCGGGCGGACGCCTATAAAGCACCGTTTGCGCGGGTAATGTCCTCCATGGCCTTAAAGGATTCCCTTGTGGGCGGCGAGAGCTATTTCATGGTGGAGCTGCGGTCGCTCAAGCGCATCCTGGATGCACAGGGCCCCGGCGTGCTGTTCGCGTTCGTGGACGAAGTGCTGCGCGGGACCAACACCGTAGAGCGCATCGCGGCGTCCTCACACATCCTCTCGGTGCTGGGCGATGCCGGCGTGCTGGTCTTTGCGGCCACCCACGACGGTGAGCTGACCTCCCTGCTGGAAGGGCAGTACGACAACTATCATTTTGAAGAGACCATCGAGGACGGCGACGTCCGTTTTTCCTATGAACTGAAGAAAGGCCCCGCCACCTCCCGCAATGCCATCGAACTGCTGCGCGTGTTCGGCTACGGTGAGGAGATCGTGGAGCGCTCCCGGGCGGCCGCCGCTGCCTTTGAGGAGACGGGGGTCTGGAGGATGACATGAACGTGGAGATCTATACCGACGGGTCCGCCCGGGGCAACCCCAACGGCCCGGGCGGATACGGCGCCGTGCTGCGCTACACGGATCCGTCCGGCACCGTGCATGAGCGCGAACTGTCCGGCGGGTTTAAGAAGACCACCAACAACCGCATGGAGCTGACGGCGGCCATCGAGGCGTTAAAGCGCCTGAACCGTCCGTGCGAGGTGGATCTGTACTCGGATTCGCAGTACCTCGTCAACGCCTTTAACCAGCACTGGATCGACGGGTGGAAGAAGGTGAACTTCCGCCGCGGCAAAAAGGATCCGGTGAAGAACCCGGATCTGTGGGAGCAGCTGCTCGAAGCGGCCGCCCCGCACCGCATCACCTGGCATTGGGTCAAAGGCCACGCGGGGCACGCCTTCAACGAGCGGTGCGATAAGCTGGCCACCGCCGCAGCCGACGGACCGGAAGAGACACTGGCCGTCGACTCGGGGGTGGAGGAGGAAGACGGCGTTTCCGAATGAACGAAAAAAAGACTTGAAATGGTCAGATGGCTGTGCTATAGTATGGTCTGTTCGTTCTGCGGGAATGCTGGAATTGGCAGACAGGCATGACTAAGGATCATGTGTCAACAGACGTGAGGGTTCAAGTCCCTTTTCCCGCACAGGCACCGGTGGTTTTCCACCGGTGTTTTTGTTTTGTAAAATTCATGTTAAACAGCCCTTGCTTCTGAATTTACACTTGCGTTTTCTTCGCATTCCTAGTAGAATGATACCGATTTGACAATCTTTCAGTCTGCGGTGTTTTGCCGCACTTAACTACAGGAGGAAATCACTATGGCAGTAAAAGTCGCTATCAACGGTTTCGGCCGTATCGGACGCCTTGCGTTCAGACAGATGTTTGATGCTCCGGGTTATGAAGTGGTCGCCATCAACGACCTGACGGATCCCGTGATGCTCGCGAACCTGCTGAAGTACGACACTGCGCAGGGCGGATATGCCGGTTACATCGGCGAAGGCAAGCACACTGTCACGGCCGGCGAAGGCTCCATCATCGTCGACGGCAAGGAGATCACCATCTACAAAGAGCCGGATGCTTCCAAGCTTCCGTGGGGTGAGCTGGGTGTCGATGTCGTGCTCGAGTGCACCGGTTTCTACACCAAGAAGGAAAAGGCCATGGCCCATGTCAACGCCGGCGCCAAGAAGGTCGTCATTTCTGCTCCGGCCGGCAATGACCTGCCTACCATCGTCTTCTCCGTCAACG
>CAMJGH010000042.1 GCA_946405185.1 uncultured Lachnospiraceae bacterium | reverse complement strand
TGGGAGCGCGCCACACTGGCAGTGTGGAGGTCAGGGGTTCGAATCCCCTATGCTCCATTTTTTTATTGCAAAAAACGATTTTTCATCCGCATCCCCTCGCACAAAAAAGGCCGCCTCCTGTTCGGGAGACGGCCTTTTTGGCTGGCTTTTTCTTATTTCTCGAAGGACAGGTGCTCGTCCACGAACTTGTCGATAAAGCCGATCTTGATGGTCTTCATCTTCAGCGCGAAGAGCGCCAGGAGCAGGAAGACGACCTTCTCGCAGATGTCGACGATGCCTCTCAGGAACGAGATGAAGGCCGAGAAATGCGAGTAGGAGAAGCTCTCACCGCCGAAGGTGCGGATGATGCTGTTGATGGTATCCAGCAGGTTCGGGATCAGGCCGAGCAGCGTGTAGCAGACGGAGAACGCCAGCGACAGCACCAGCGCCTTGACCACGGTGGAACGCAGCCAGTCATTGGCCTCGCAGAGCAGCACATAGCCGGTCAGCAGGATGAGCGCCACATACCCGCCGTAAAAGGCCAGCAGGAAAGCGATGCACGCAACCGCTGTTGCCGAAAGACCGATTCTCGTTTTCATGATTACCTCCCGTTGATTTGAATAGTAGACGGATTCTGTCCGTCTCTCCTTTTATACCACGTTTGGCCGGTCATTTTCAATGCTTTCCTGAAAACAATATATCAAATAACCAGAACCGGCAGGCGCCGGTAGGGGACGGGCGTCAGTTCCGTCAGGTCAGCCGCCGGGCCGTCCGCCAGCGGCAGGTCCACGCGTGTATTCGTCAGCGCGCTGCGATAGATCCCTTCCAGCACCTGTGCTCCCTGCATAGCCCTGCGCAGGCAGGAGGGGTGGTCTTTTATCTCCCCGCGCATCCACGCCGCAAAGTCCGCCATATAGGCCTTCTGCGCGGGCACGCACTCCTCCCGCCACAGGCCGAACTCTTCGGTGACCCGCTTCCCACCGGTAGCCGCAGAGAACACGGCAAAATCTCCGTTGCAGCCGGCGTACGCATACCCGGTGGTGCCGAAGACCGTCAGGCGGTTGTCCGTGTAGAACGCCGGCGTCTTCTTTTCAAAGGAAAACGTGCTGTCGCTCTCCTGGTGCGGCGGGGCAAAGTACCCGCACTCCACGTACGCGCGCCGCCCGGAGGCAAAGGCGATCTCCCCAAGGATCATATCCGGCGACGGGTGGGAATCCGCCAGATGAAAGTTTCCGTGCACGTGGCCGATGACCGACACCGGCTCATCGTCTCCCGCCGCCCAGAGCACGTAGTCGATGTAGTGCGTGGCGATCTGCCCGGCGTGCTGCTGGCACTGTGCCGAAAAGTGCGTCACCTCGCCCAGTTCGCTGGAATCCAGCACCCTCTTTAACGCCTGAAACGAGCGCAGGTACTTGTGCTGATGGCAGACGGCGGTTTTGATGCCGGCTTCTTCGGTGATCCGGAAAAGTTCTTTCGCCTCCTCCCACGTCTGCGCCACGGGCTTCTCCATGAGGATGCCCCGCACGCCGTACCGCGCACAGAGCTTCACGACCGCCAGGCGGTCGGCCGGCTGCGTGGCAAAGCTCACCACCTCCGGGCGGAGGACCGCCAGCATCTCCTCCGCGTCCGCAAACATCACTTCTTCCGGCAGGCCGTACCTCTCCCGGCAGGCCTCCCGTGCCGCGGCGCTGCGGTTGCAGAAGCCCGTCAGGCGGTAGTTTTCCGGCTGTTTTAACATGGCATCGATGTGGGTGATCCCCCGGTGCCCCAGGCCGATCTGAACGGTGCGCAGTGGCTCCATGCAGACTCCTTTCAGTCAGGGTTGACGGTTTTCGTTTTTACTATACCCTCAAAACGGACATCTGTCACGCGCGGGACGGGTGAGTCCGTCCGCCTGACCCCTTGACGCCCTCCCCTCCCCGTGGGTAAGATAAGAGCAGTACACGTGAAAGGACGCGCCATGGACAGCCGCAGATCAGCCTTCCGCATTCCGGAAGGCGCCGCCATCATCATACGGGAACTGAACAAAGCCGGCCACGAGGCCTATCTCGTGGGCGGGTGCGTGCGCGATCTGTTCTTGTCCCGGACCCCGGGCGACTGGGACATCACCACCTCCGCCCGGCCGGAGCAGGTGAAAGCCATCTTCCGGCGCACCATCGACACCGGCCTCAAGCACGGCACGGTGACGGTGCTGCTGAAAGGGAGCCAGTATGAGGTGACCACCTACCGCCTGGACGGCGCCTACAGCGACGGCCGCCACCCGGACGATGTCACCTTCACCTCCGATCTGGCGGAGGACCTGAAGCGCCGGGATTTCACCATCAACGCCATGGCCTGGCACCCGGGCGAGGGCGTGGTGGATCTGTTTGACGGGCAGGGCGATCTGGCCCGCGGCGTCATCCGCTGCGTGGGCGATGCCCGCGAGCGCTTCACCGAAGACGCCCTGCGCATCCTGCGCGCCGTCCGCTTTGCGGCCCAGCTGGGGTTTGCCATCGATGCGGACACCGAGAGCGCCCTGAAGGTTCTGGCGCCCAACCTGGTGCACGTCTCCCGCGAGCGCGTGCGCGTGGAACTGGAGAAGATGCTGCTCTCCGCCCACCCGGACAAGTGGGCGTTTCTGGAAGGCGCCGGTGTGCTGCCCTATGCCCTGCCGCCGTCCGTCTTCACCCTGACGGAGGAAGAGGCGGAAGCCGCCGATGCCGCCTTGCAGCAGCGTGTGCGGACGCTGCGCGAGGGGATCTTTGCTGATGCCCCGGAGCGCGAGTGTGCCGTGCGTCTGGCAGTGCTCACTGCCGCGCATCCGAAGAGCACCGAAGGGCTGCTCCGCGACCTCCGCTACGACAACGACACCATCCGCTTTACCCGGATGCTTTCGGAAAGTCTCTCCCGGCCGCTCGCGCCGGAAGGCGTCTGCGCGCGGCAGCTGCTGTGCGACGTCACGCCGGAAGGCATCACGCAGCTGCTGGCGGTACGGGAAGCACTGGGCGAAGACCGCGCCCGGCTGCTGGCCGTCCGGGCGGAATGCAGCCGCGTGCTGGAAGCCGGCGAGCCCTACTGCCTCGGCATGCTGGCCGTCAACGGAAACGACCTGATGAAGGAGTGCGGCATCCGCGGCAAGGCCGTAGGCGATACGCTGAAAGCGCTGCTGGCGCACGTGATCGTAAAGCCCGCAGACAATGAGCGGGAGCGGCTGCTGCGGCTGGCGGCGGAAATGTCATCCTGAGGAGTGCCGAATGGCACGACGAAGGATCCCCCGCCGATAAGGAAACACCATGACCCCTGCCTTACAGACATCCGAAAAATACCCCCTCCTCCGGATCCCTCCGGAGGAGTTTTCCGCATGCCGGGAAGAATACACCCACTGCGCCCTCTGCCCGCGCCGCTGCGGCGTGGACCGCACCGCCGGGCAGACCGGGTTCTGCGGCTGCACCGATACCGTGCTGGCCGCCCGCGCGGCGCTCCACCCCTGGGAAGAGCCGTGCCTGACCGGCGCGCACGGCGCCGGCACCGTTTTCTTCTCCGGCTGCACCCTGCGCTGCCTCTACTGCCAGAACGCGGACATCGCGGCGGCAAAGACCGCCTGGCCGGTGACGCCCCTGCGCCTGGCGGAGATCTTCCTGGAGCTTCAGGAAAAAGGCGCCGCCTGCATCGACCTGGTCACCCCCACGCACTTCGCACCCACCATCCGCCTGGCCCTGCGCGCGGCCAAACGCGCCGGGCTGACGCTCCCTGTGGTCAGCAACACCTCCGGCTACGAGACCGCGGAAGCCGTACGCGCATGGGAGGGGCTCATTGACATCTGGATGCCGGATCTCAAATACGTATCCGAGAAACTCTCCGGGGAATACTCCTCCGCACCGAACTATTTTGCCGAAGCCTCCCTGGCCCTGCGCGAGATGGTCCGCCAGACGGGCGATCCCGTCTTCTCCGATGACGGCCTCCTGCTGCGCGGCGTCCTGGTCCGGCACCTTTTGCTGCCCCGCGCCGCGGCGGACTCCCGCCGGGTGCTCACCTGGCTGTGGGAAACCTTCGGCAATCACATCCTCCTCAGCTTCATGAACCAGTACACGCCCATGCCGGCCGTGAGTGACCACCCCATCCTCTCCCGCCGGCCCTCCCCCCAAACGTACGAAAGGCTCGCGGACTATGCCGCAAGCCTTGGGTTTGAAAACGGATATTTTCAGGAAGGCGAAGCCGCCAAAGAATCCTTCATCCCCGTGTGGAACGGGGAGGGGCTGTGAGCCGGGAAATACCAGCGAAGAGATTCACGGATTGCAGTTGGCACAAGGTGAATAACCCGCCCCCATCAGTTCTTCACGGGTCCAGTTGGTGTACCATTTGTTCTGCTCAGACATCCGGCCGACGGAAGAGCAGCCGGTACGATGAAATTTGGCCGTATTGGTGTTGGCCACATATGTGGCAAATTGAGGAGGAACCTGTTCGCCGAGTGCCGCATGATGAAAGGTGGGCTGCTGGGCAGCTGCCTGCCGGGCCGCTTCCTCTGCCGCTGCCTGTTCCGCGGCGACCCTTGCCGCCTCCGCAGCCGCAGCCTGCTCAGCCGCTATGCGGGCAGCTTCCTGTTCGGCAGCCACTCGTGCCGCCTCCGCGGCTGCAGCCTGTTCGGCGGCGATCCGCGCGGCTTCTGCTTCTGCCTGACGCGAGGCCTCGGCCGCCTGTTCCGCGGCGATGCGTGCCGCTTCCGATTCCGCCTGACGGGAGGCCTCGGCAGCCTGCCGTTCGGCTTCCGCAGCTTGCTCTGAGGCGATCCGGGCAGCTTCCGCTTCTGCCTGGCGGGAGGCTTCCGCTGCCGCTGCGCTGGCGGCTATGCGCGACTCTTCCTCGCGGGAAGCCGCTTCACTGGCAGCTTTTTCAGACTCGCTGGCGGCCCGTGCCGCTTCCCGGGAGGCTTCTTCCGCGGCCGCCCGTTCGCGGGACTGCCGTTCCGCTTCTTTTACGGCCTCTTCGTTCTGTCCGGCCGATGCAGCGCTGGCTGCTGCCGTCGGTTCTTCTTCGGTGAAGGCTACGGTATCGGAAGCCTCTTCCGAAGCATCTCTTCTTCCAAAACCGAAACGGCTCACTTCACGGCTCTCGGACGCCTCACTGGCGGACGACTCACGGCTGTTTTTGACATCATCAGCCGAAAACCCGCAGCCGGAAAAAGCCCCACACACCACCAGCGATACCAACAGCAGAATAGGCAGTGCCCTGCGCACCGCTCGTTTTATGGTCATACGATCACCCCCTGTTCTTCAGAATGCTTTCTTTTATGATAACACAATTTGTACGGATATGACTATAAAAAAATAAACGACTCGCGCTGCCTCTCAGGCGGCAGCCGCAAGTCGTTATCTTCCTGTATCAATCTGTGTCCGGATCCCGGTACACCGTATAATCCCTCTCGAACAGTTCCTCGCTGACCAGTTTGTGCAGGATCTCTTCCGGCACTTTCGCGGCCAACTTTCCGGCGATGAACCGGCGGCTCTTGCGCGCGTACTTGGGCATCCCGCAGGCTTCCAGGATATGCGCCAGTTCCGCCCGCCACAGAAGCCTCACTTTGTTCTCCATCTTCGCCTGCGGGTTGGGCTTCGCCTGGCGCAGCATGTAGAAATCAAGCCCCTCGCCTAGGCGCTCCACGGTGATGATGCCCCAGTAGTCCGGCACGTGTTCGGCCACGTGCAGGCCGTGGGTGGAACCGGCCACGATGTAGTTCTCATCGTAATACCGGTCGTAATTCTTCACCTGGCCGGGCAGGCGCGTGTAGGTGTCCGCGTCGCTTTTGATCTCGATGCCGCAGACTTTGTCCGGCAGGACCATGACGATATCCGCCCTGGCCCTGCCGGTCTGTTTTTCTTCGATGATGCGCAGTTTGCCGAAGGTATCCTCCAGCCAGTCAAACAATGGCTCGCGGATATCGGCATCCCGCAGCGGATGGATGGTTTCGTTTTCCATGTTTGTTACATTCACAGCATAAACGACAACAGCGCGGGCACGGTGATCAGCCCGATGATGTTGCTGATCACGGCCATGCTGGCGCCGGGCTTTTCGTTCAGGCCGAAGGCGGCCGGGTAGATGATGGTGTTCATGCCCAGCGGCATGACCGAGAAGACGATGATCATGTGCGCGGCCGTCTGCGGCAGATGCAAAGCCCTGACGGCTGCGAAGACGATGAGCGGGATGATGATGATCCGCACCAGCGTCAGCACATAGACTTTCTTCTGGCTGAACAATTCTTTCAGATCAAAGTGGGCGATGACGATGCCGGTCAGGATCATGGCGATGGGCGAGAAGCACGCCGCGCAGGAGCTGACGGTCTTCGTCACGAACGCCGGCAGCGGCAGCCCGGTCACACCCAGCAGCAGGCCGATGATCATGGACAGGAAGGACGGGTTCACAAACGATTTCCACGTCACTTTCTGCCGGCCGGCGGTCAGCCACATGACGCCCACGCCGTACACGAACGCGGTGACCGGCAGCGAGAAGATGAGGAAGCGGAACAGCCCCTCCTCGCCGTACAGGCCCTGCACCAGCGCGTTGCCCATGAACCCGTAGTTGGGCACCAGCAGCGAGTAGCGGTAGACGCCGATCTCCTCGGGGTCTTTGGTGAAGAGCGGGGCAACAGCCAGCGTCATCACCAGCGACACGCCCAGCAGGATGCACGAGTACCCGATCAGTGAGGCGTTGTCGCTGAGGTTTTCCGGCGTGCAGTTGGTCCGGAACGAGTTGATGACCAGCGCCGGCGCCAGCACGTAGGTTTCCAGTTTGGAGAGCACCTTGTCGGCGTTTTCCGGCAGGATGCGCAGGCGGCTGATGATGTATCCCAGCAGGATACAGGTGAACAGGAATGCCATCTGGCTGAGAACTAGTGAAAACGAGCCCATATGACCAACTTTCTTAAAGGTTTGCGAGAATGTCTTCCTGCAGTTCGGTGCGGGCGTCGGAGGACAGGTACTTGGCGGCGTAGTCGTAGTAGCGCTCGCAGGGGTAAGCCATGAGGAAGGTCTGGGCTTCGCGGCGCATGGACAGTTCCGTGAGGAAGAGGATGAGTTCCTGGTCGCGCCCGTAGGCAGCTTCCACGAAGTCGAAGGCGTGCTCGAGCTGCGCTTCCACGGCGGTGCCGTTCGGGGCGGTCTCATCGGCCGGGTCGGCGGCGTTTACGGCCGCAAACTGGCGGCAGAGCTTGTCCGTGACCATCAGCACGATGCTGGTGCGCTCGTCAAACGGGGCGGCCTGGGCTTTGGCGTAGACGGTGGGCGGCACGGTGCCGGCCAGGATGTCTTCCACGCGGTACTCAGCTTCGTAGCGCAGCCACAGCTCGTAGTAGGCGGCGAAATCCTTGGCGGTCTCCACGTGCTGCAGGTACGACCCGATGACCACTTCATCCACCGGCAGGCCCAGCTTTTCGGAGGCGCGGATCATCAGCGACAAATCTTCCCAGCCGCGGGCGGTCACGAAGTTTTTGCCTTCCACGCCCGTCTCCACGCGGTAGAACTGCTCCGGGCGCAGGTCCAGGTAGGCCAGCACCGCCGGATGGACGCCGCGCTGCACGGCATAGCCGCGCCACACGCCGTAATCCGCGTCCACGGAGAGCTTGCGCATGCGGTCCAGCGTGACGATATCAAACTCACGCACGGACTTGTTGTAGGCCGGCGGGTTGCCCGCCGTCACCAGGATCCACCCTTCCGGCATCTTGTGCGTGCCGAAGATCTTCTCCTGCAAAAACTGTAGCAGTGCCGGGGCCAGCGTCTCGGAGACGCAGTTGATCTCATCGAGGAACAGGATGCCCTCGCGGATGCCCGTCCGCTCGCTGGTATCGTACAGCGAGGCGATGATCTCGCTCATGGTGTACTCGGTGACCGCCACCTCCTCGCCGCCGTAGGTGCGGTGCTCGATGAACGGCAGGCCGATGGCGCTCTGACGCGTGTGGTGGGTGATGGAGTAGCTCACCAGGTTGACGCCCAGTTCTTCGGCCACCTGGCTGACCACGGCGGTCTTGCCGATGCCGGGCGGGCCGATCAGCAGGATGGGGCGCTGCGAGAGCAGCGGGATCTCATAGTTGCCCTTGGCATCCTTGGCCAGATAGGCCCTGACCGTGTGCAGGATCTCTTCTTTGGCGCGCCTTATGTCCATAGTATTTCTCTCTCCTCCGGCATCTCGTCCATGTCCGCGGCTGCCTCTTTGTCCGGCACCGCCGTCCTCAGTTCCTCTTCTTCCAGTACCAGGTGCATGGCCCAGGGCGGGATGGTCACTTCCTGCGGCACTTCGTTGAAGAACAGAAACGCCGTCTCGTAGGCGGGCGGCCTTTCGGGAAACGTCCCCTTGCCGTCCGTAAAGTATAAAAGCCCTCTCAGATTGCCGAGCGCTCCTTTGGCCACCAGCTCATCGGTGTAGCGGAAGACCGGGCGGAAGTCCGTCCCGCCGCCGCCCACCAGCTGGAAGTTTTCCATGTAGGCCTGCAGTTCTTCGGTGCTGCGGATGCGCACATCGTCGCGCACCTGCGTATCGCACTGCAGGATGCGCACCTCCACGGCCCGCGAAAAACTCTGGCGCTCGGACAGGATCCCCCAGGTTTCCGCCAGGAACGCCTTCACCAGGTCGCCCTCGGTGGAGCGGGAGGTGTCGATGGCGATGACAAAGCTTTCGATGCGCCGCACCTCGGAGGTTTCCAGCGGCTCCACCAGCGGCATGTTGCCGTAGGCAGACAGCCCGAAGGTGTAAAAGATGGGATCAAAACTCTCCGGGTCCAGCTGCACTTCCTCGCGCCAGACCGCAAACCGCCGCAAAAACTCCTCGTACGGGAAATGCACACGGTTGGCCACGGACACCGCGGCCCGAAGCGACCCTGCCTGGTCGCTCTGCTCGCGCGCGTAGGTCTGCATGCGCGTCTCGGTGCGCTGGGAGATGTCGTCCCACCGCTTTTCGTTCTCGGCGGCCTGCTGACGGCTCTTCTGCTTCCAGTACTGGTGGTCGTCCACCGCAAACTCCGCCGCCAGACGCTCGAGAGTTCGCTCGGGGAAGCCCATCTTCGGCAGTTCCCGGTAGACGCCTTCGGCGGTGATCACATCCATCCGCTCCTTCAGGCGCCGGTAGAGTTCGCGCCGCATGCCTCCGGCAGGCGCGCCCAAAAGCCCCACCCGGCTGCCGCCGCCCGTCCCGCCGTCGCGCAGGTGCCGGCGGCCTTGTGTGCCGGTATCCGGGATCAGGCTGTCGATGACCGCCTCCACGGCGATATCGCACGCCAGGTTCCACCGGTCTTCATCGCGCCGGCCCCGGCGGAACGGATGCCGGTAGAGGCAGTGCATCAGCATGTGCAGAAAGGCGCGGTTGACGAGCGCCGGGTCCGCCAGATACTGCGCGCTCACGGTGTCGTACCGGTAGAAGATCTTCACCGAATCGGTGCCGTACGTCAATGTCCCGGCGCTCTCCTCGAAGGCAAACGAGGCCAGTGCCAGGTCAAAAAAGCGCAGCGCCGCGACCAGTTCCTGCCGCGACTGCCGCCAGATACGGATGCCGATGCCGTCTTTGTCAGCCATGAAGGTCCTTCCCGTTCACCCGAAGGGGGCGCAAACGCTTCATATATAGCACAGAACGATGCCGGGGTCAAAACGTTTTGCCCCGGCATCCGCTTCTTTTCATCACACTATGTCTTCCGACAGGGTGGCGTCACGGGTCAGCCCCCCCACTCACTCCGTCAGGATCTCAGCGACATCCGCGGAGGTTCCCAGGCCGCCGGCCTTCGAGACGGCGCGCACGCTGCCGAAGTCTTTGGTGTTCAGTTCCATCTCGACGATGCCGCGGCGCAGTTCGGCCAGCGGCGTGATCTCGGTCACGCCCAGGGCTTCCAGCACCGCTGTCAGCGTATCGCCGCCGGTCAGAAACAATCGCGTGGAGGCATCCGTCTGCAGCGCCCGTCTGGCGGCAGCCGCAAAGGTGGCCGTGATGCGTTCGGGCACTTCTTCGGCCGGGATGCCGGCCGCCCAGGCGGCCGCGGAGGCATCGTCCATGGCGTTCTCGCGCTCCACCGCAAAAATGGCGCGGCCTTCGGCCTGCAGCGCCGCCATGGTCTTTTCAAAAGCCCTGGCCGCCCGGCCGCTCCCCTTTCCGAACCCTTCCGGGTCCAGCAGGTCTGCGGCGTTCACGTGCCAGCAGGCCACGCCGGCCGTGCGGGCGGTGCGGATCTGCTGCTCCGTTACCGGGTGCAGGCTGCCCGCCAGAAAGAGCGTTTTCGCCGCCCCGGCGGACGGCCCGTGCGGATGCTTTTCAAACGGCAGGCGGTCCGCCAGGGCGTCCGCAAAGCCGGCACAGCCGCAGAGCACCGGCAGGGCATCCCCCGCCTCGCCCAGCACCACGTCGGCGATCTCCCCCAGTTCTTCGTCGGTCTGCGCGTCGCAGATGACAATCTCCCGCCCCTCGGGCATGAACGCCCCGGGGCCGGAGGCCACGCGGGTCTTCGTGCCTTCCGGCGCGGTCTCGGCGATGATCTCCTCCACCGCCGAATGCTTCACCGGGTCGATGGGATCCGCGCCGAAGGCGCTCTCGGCCACCGGCACGCCGTCGCAGTAGTGGACGCCGCCCACGGTCACGCGGCCGACGGCCGGCAGCGCCGGGGCGAACACCGCACCGCACCCGCAGGCATCACAGGCTGCGGCGATCTCCGCGCCCGTCAGCCCGCGCAGGCCGGAATCCGTCTTCTTATAGACGGCGGTGCAGCCGGCTGCCAGCGCTTTCTTCACCACGCCGTACACAGCCCGGTACGCCTCATTTACCGGCAGGTGGCGGGACTTGGTGTTGACCACCACCGCCTCGGTCTCCTCCCGGAGGTTTCCTTCTTCAAACACAGCAGAGGGAAACACCTGCACGGTGATCCCCCTGTCCGCAAACTTGATGCCGGTGTCCATGGCTCCCGTCAGGTCATCGGCCACAATGAGCAGTCTCACTCATTTACTCCTTCTTGCGCCCCGCGGCGCTTCTGGCGGCGAACTCGATGGAGTTCACCAGGCTGTCTTCGTTCTGAATGCCGCGGCCGGACGTATCAAACGCGGTGCCGTGGTCCACGGACACGCGGATGATGGGCAGCCCCAGCGTGATGTTCACGCCCTGCACGGCCTTCCAGGCCTGCTTTTCGCGGTCGTACTCAAAGCCCACCACCTTGAGCGGGATGTGCCCCTGGTCGTGGTACATGGCCACCACGCAGTCGTACCACCCGCCGCGCGCCTTCGAGAAGAGCGAATCCGGCGGCTCGGGCCCGGTCACGTCGTACCCCTGGCGCCTGGCTTCCTCGATGGCCGGGATGATCTCGTCGATCTCCTCGCGCCCGAAGAGCCCGTGCTCGCCGGCGTGGGGGTTCAGCCCCGCCACGGCCAGGCGCGGGTGCTCCACGCCCTGGCGGCGGCACTCTTCGTCCGCCAGCCGGATGCAGGTGAGGATGCGGTCTTTCTTCACGCGGTCGCAGGCCTCGCGCAGGGCCACGTGCGTGGACACGTGGATGACCCGCAGGTCCCCGTGGGCCAGCATCATGGCGTAGTCGCGTGTGTGCGTGTAGTCCGCGTAGATCTCCGTGTGCCCGGAATAGTGATGGCCGGCCAGGTTGATGGCTTCCTTGTTGAGGGCGTTGGTGACGGTGCCGTCCACCTTCCCCTCCATGGCCAGGCGGATGGCTTCGGTCACGCAGACGAAGGCCGCCTCGCCGCACTGGGCAGAAAGTTTCCCCCATTCAAACTGATCCATATCGATCAGATCATAGTGCAGCACGTCGATGGTGCCCGGCTCGTAGATCCCTTCCGTCGGGTCCTTCACGCGGTGCACGGTGAACTCACCCGCCGGCACCACGCCGACGTCCGCCAGCATGGCAAGCGTCCGCTCAAACACGTTGGCATCGCCCACCACGAGCGGCCTGCACATGGCAAACACTTCCGGCTTGCGCAGCGCCTTGACGGTGATCTCGGGGCCGCAGCCCGCGGGATCGCCCATGGTGATGGCCAGGATCGGTCTGTCCATATCCGTTCACTCCTTTCCGGATCGGTCACGTCAGCTGTTCTGCCACAGGATGTCCGGATCCACGTCCGCCGTGGAGGTGCACCCGGTGCGCGCCATCAGCGAGACCAGTTCGCCGGTCATGCGTTCGATCTCCTCCCGCACGCCGTCGGCACCCTTTTCAAACAGGATGGGCAGGATGTGGCGGCTGACGCTCACGGCGTCGGCGCCCAGCGCCAGTGCGCGCAGCACGTCCGCGCCGCTCTCCATGCCGCAGTCCGCGTAGATCTCCAGGGCATCGCCCACCGCCTCGCGGATGTCCGGCAGGATCATGAGCGGCGGCACCGCCGACGGGAAGATGCCGTGGTGGTGCGAGACGAGGATGGCCGACGCTCCGGCTTCGGCGCACTTTTCGGCATCCGACACGGAGAGCACGCCCTTCACCACAAACGGCAGGTCCCCCGCTGCCTTCACGAACGACCGCAGCTGCGAGGTGGACACCGGGCCCATGGGGGCGTCGATCACCACGTCGTACGCACCGTCACGGCCGTAGATGTGGTCGATGTCCATGCCCACCGCGAACGCGCCGTGGGCTTTGGCAAACTCGATCCGGTGAAAGACCAGGTCGCGGTCCGCGTAGGGCTTGATGATCTCGATGGTATCCGGCGAGGCGGCGTAGATGGCTTCCATCTCGGCGTCGTGGCTCATGCCCCACATGTTGCAGGCGCCGGCCGCGGCGATGCCTTTCGCCATGGCGGCCGTCACGCCGGCCTGCCGCCGTTCCAGATGGGAAAACGCCGCGTTCATGATGGGCGTGGCAAACTCTTTTCCGAGAATGACCGTCTTGGCGGACGGCAGTTCGGAATCCAGCAGGCGCTGTTCAAACAGCAGGCTGTCCAGATACTGACGGGTGATCTCGTTGGCATCGGTCAGGCGGGCCATGGCTTCTCCTTTCTTATTCCTGGACGAACTTGTCGATGTTGTCAAACTCGAAGGTCTCGCCTTCCACGCCTTCGATGGTGACGTTCTTCATCACCAGCTCCTTGACGTTGTTGACAAACAGGCCTCTTCTGGTGCACATGTCCACGTCCGCCATCATGGCCGGATACTCGGGCGTGCACTCGTCGGCAAAGTCGATGGCGACGTTCTCAAACGTGACTTTTTCAATCTTCGCCTCCGGCAGGCCGTAGATGAACGTGGCCGCCACGTGGCAGTTGTGCGCCACGATGTTCTTGAAGTTCAGCTCGCCCACAAACGGCGTGCGCTCATCGACCGGCAGCGGCTCCTTGGTGCGCACGTACTCGGAATGCCCGTCCGGATCGCAGCACCAGTAGTAGGAGTTGACCACGAACGGCGTGAGCACGCCCTCCATGTCGATGTTCTCAAAGGTGACGTTTTCGGTCACGGCATCGTTGCCGCGCCCGCGGCGGGTCTTGACGCGCAGGCCGCGGTCGGTGTCCTCGAAGATGCAGTCGTGCACGTAGAGGTTCTTCACGCCGGCCGCCATCTCGGAGCCGATGGTCACAGACCCGTGGCCGTGCTTCATGTAGCAGTGGCGGATCTCGATGTTCTCCGAAGACTTCTTGTACTTGTGGCCCATGTAGAAGCGCCCGCTCTTGACGGCGATGCAGTCATCGCCCAGCGAGAAGTACACGCCCGCGATCAGCATGCCGTTCACGGACTCGGGGTCGATGCCGTCGGTGTTCGGCGAGATCTTCGGGTTGCGGATGGTGACATCGATATATTTGATGTCGTCCGAGAAGTACGGATGGTTGTTCCAGGCCGGGCTGTTGGTGACGAGAAGCCCGTGCACGGTGACGTTCCTGCAGTGGTTTAAGAAGATCATGCGCGGGCGCTTGGCAAACTGGATCTGGCGCTTGCCGTGCTCGCCCCACCAGTCGTCGTCCGAAGCATTGCCGTCGATGACGCCTTCACCGGTGATCACGATGTTCTCCACGTTGACGCCGGTCAGGATGGAGCCGTACATGGGTTCCGGATCGCCCTCCCAGGTGCCCAGGTTGTACTCGCCGCCTTCATTGTTGGCGGGGATGAGGCCCGGCAGGATCGGGAAGCGCCACGGCGCGTGGAAGGCCAGGAGCTTCGCGCCTTTTTCGAACTCCAGCACCAGGTCGCTCTTTAAGAACAGCGACGTGGTGCGGTAGGTGCCGGCCGGGATCAGCACGCGCCCGCCCTTCGGGCAGCACAGAATAGCCGTCTGAATGAAGATGGTATCGTCCGTCTCGCCGTCGCCCTTGGCGCCGAACTCCCGGACGTTCAAGGTGGTCAGTTCAAATTCGGTGGTAAAGGTGGCCTCGCAGGACTCTTCCCCGCTGACGGCCTTGACGGTGTACTCCGTCTCCGGCTCCAGCCCGTAGACGGACTGCACCACCTTGTTGCACTCGCCGCGGGACTCGCCGTTGACAAACAGCTCATACGGGCGGTCGGTGTAGAACTTGCCGAAATCCGCAAACTCGATCACGGCCGCGTGCGCGGTCTTCATCAGGACATCAAACTTCATGGCTTCCTTCCTTTCTGTGCGGGCGGTCACATGCCGGGCCGTCCGGATCCACTGTGCGTGCATGTATGCGGCTTCTCATTCTTCCGAAAACGAGAGTTTGGCATCCTCCAGGAACTTCTTCACGGCGTCATACGTCTCTTTCCGCGCACGGTTATCCACCAGGATGAGCGTGCTGTCTTTTTCGGTTGCCAGTATGCCGTTCAGGAAATCCAGATCCGGGATCTCCTCGCCGTTTACGAGGATCTTGTCCTCGTTCACCTCGATGCGCAGCACCTTCTCCTCCGCCTCACCGGCCGTCTGTGTGGCGCTTTCCGACGGCGCATCGGTGACGGCCTCGGTGGTGACGGCATTTCCAGCGGTCTCCGACGCGGTGACCTCCGCCGTCCCGGTGCCTTCCGGCGCCGTATTGCGCCCCAGGCCGGTGCCGATGCCGTACCCGCCAAGGCCCAGCGCCAGCAGGATGGCGACGGCTACGCCCGGTGCGGCACTTCTGGCGGCGTGCGTCTTTTCTTTCTTACCCGTCCCGCGGGTGCCGCCCTGCGCTTCTTTTTCTTCCTGTTTACTCATGTTGTCCCTCCCGTATCTGCAGATACACGTTGTCGTTTATCTTCTGAATGGCATCAAACACGCCCGTGACCAGCCGGTAATCACTCTCATACACGCCCGCCGGGTCATACCGGAAGATCAGAAAGACCGGCGCATCGGCAGGCGCACTGCGCACTACGCGCGCCAGCTCCCGCTGCAGAAACGCCCGGGCTTCTTCCACACCCTCCCAGTCAAACGCGTAGGAGGAGGTTTCCGAACCGTCCGTCACGGTGAGCCGGCGGCCGCCGTCTTCGTTATCCGATAGCGACACCTCGGCCACGCGCGCGTCCTTCAGGAGCGTCTCCAGTTCCGCCGCGCGGGCCAGGGCGTCATCCGCCTCACGTCTGGCTTCCCGCGCGTCGGCCACAGCCTCCTCAGCGGCTGCTTCCGCCTGCTGCGTGCGCTCCGCCTGGCTGCGGGTGGTGACCATCATCACCAGGAACAGCAATATGAAGACGACATCCAGCAGCGGCGTGAGGTCCGCGATGAAGGTCTTCTTCCGCTTCCTCATGCCTCATCCTTTCCCGGCTTGTGGATGCCTAACGACTCCATGATGCGGTCCCCCAGATCCAGATGATAGGAGACCAGCGAATCCAGCACGCGGAACAGGATGGTGAAGACGATGCCCCAGAACGTGGACGTCAGCGCCCCCAGAAACTCCGTCTCCATGGAGGCGTCCAGCCCCGCGCCGACCAGGCGCAGCAGCGAGATGACCGTGCCCAGGATACCCAGCAGCGTGAAGGTGGCCGTCAGGTTCCCGAAGAGCGTGTAGAAGAACTCGGCCCGCTGCCACCGCAGCAGCAGTTCCGAATCCGAGAGTTTCTCCCGGGCGGTCTCCACCTCCTCCGCCACGCGCACGGAACTCACGTGGATGCGCGGCAGCAGGCTTTCGTACAGGCTTTTGGCGGACCGCTCCGCCACCGCGAACACCGCCCCGTTGACGGCCGCCATCACGAAGATGATCCAGTCGTAGCTTCCCATGTTGGCAAAGAGCATGCTCATGACAATGCCTCCCGGATGGCCGCTTCGTCCGCCGGGATGCTCCCCGACGCCATGCGGTCATCCCCGCCGCAGCCGGCGTGCAGCATCTGCCGCAGCTTTGCAGCCACTTCCTTCATGCCGCCGCCGGCGCACCCCAGCACAAAGCGGTATCCTTTATCGGTCTTCGCGAACACGCCGCAAAGGCCCTCTCTTGTCTCCATCAGACCGTTGACCGTCCGGCGCATGGCCGCATCCGGCAGGTCCTCCCCGAACAGCAGCGCCGGGCCTTCGGTGCCGGAAAGCTTCTCCGCTTCGAGCGAAAGGATCTGCGCCTTGGCTTCTGCCAGCTGGCCGGTCAGCTCATGGTTCTTCTCTTTCAGTCTGGCCACCTGCGCCGGCACTTCGGACTCCTTTGTGGAGAACGACACCGCCAGGCCTTTGATCAGCCGGTGCTCTTCGGCGAGCATCGCAAAGGCCCTCTCCCCGCAGGCCAGCGTCACGCGCGTGCCTTTTTTGTAGTGCATGGCGGAGACCACCTTGACCAGGCCGATCTCACCGGTCCGCTTCACGTGCGGCGCACAGCAGGCGCACACGTCGATGCCGGGGAAGGTGACGATGCGCAGCGCCCCGTCCACTTCCTTCTTGCTGCGGTAGGCGAGGGTCTGCTGCTCTTCTTCCGACGGGTAGCTGATCTGCACCGTGAGGTCTTCCCAGACCGCCCGGCAGCACTTCTCTTCCACTTCCGCCAGCACGTCGTCCGACAGCGGCTGTTCGTAGTCGGCCGTCATGACGGAGTCACTCAGGTGAAAGCCGCAGTTTCGGATGCCGTACTGCCAGTGCAGGATGCCGGAGAAGAGATGCTCGCCCGAATGGTTCTGCATGAAGTCAAACCGTCTCTCCCAGTCGACGTGCCCTTCCACCGTTTCACCGGCGGAAAGCGCCCCGTCGCAGATGTGCGTGATCACGCCCGCTTTCACCTGCGTATCCAGCACGTTCACGGCGCCCAGCATCCCGCGGTCACCGCTCTGCCCGCCCTGCTCCGGAAAGAAGCCGGTGCGGTCCAGCACGATCAAAAACTGACCGTCCGCCGTCTCTTCGCAGCCCAGCACCACAGCGGTAAAGACCGTCTGGTAAGGATCGGTATCGTAAAGCGCTTCCGTGACGGGAAACACCCTTTCTGCCATGTCGTCACCTCCGGCAGCCGGCTTTCGTTTGTAAGCGTTTCCAGACTGCCCCACTCTGTCCCATGATACTCTATCCGAAGGGAGAAACGCAAGGGGATGCCTCCCGGAGACGCGAAAAAAAGGTATTTTTCCGTTGAAAAAACAATGCCTGCGTGGTACGATTTTTTTGTTGATTCTGTTGCCCGGCACCATGATGCCGGAGAAAGGGGAAACGTATGAAATTTGTGAAAGGTCTCTTTGACAACGCGGCGCTGGCGCTCTCTTCCATCATCAAGACCATCGCGGCCATCCTGATGATCATCGTGGCTGTCTCCGGCGTGATCGCCTCGCTGGTCCTGCTGTTCCGCGGCAGCTTCGGCGGGTTCCTCGGCGGCCTGATCGGCACCTGCGTGCTGCTGTTCTTCACGTGGTTCGGGTTCCTGATGACCATCGCCATGCTGGATGCCATGATGGATGTGAAAGCCATCCGCAAGTCCCTCGAGGGCGGCGCGGCTCCGGCTGCCCCGGCTCCCACGTACGACGTTCCGCCGGTCGTCCCGGCCTACACCGCTCCTCAGGAAGCAGCCAAGTGGGTCTGCCCGGTCTGCGGCACCGAGAACGATGGGCAGTTCTGCATCGGGTGCGGCGCCAAAAAAGCCTGACATTTTCCGGCTCATGACATGTCATCCTGAGCGAGCGAAGCGAGTCGAAGGATCTCCCGATGACAGGAAAAACCGGCTGGCCATGCGGTCAGCCGGTTTTGTTAACCCTGTGATCATACTTTTTCGAAATGATACGTCGCCGTCTTGCGGAAGTGCTCACCGGCTTTGAGCAGTCCGGAGGCGAAGCCCTCGTGGTTCATGCCGTCGGGATAAAACTGCGGTTCCATGGCGAAGCCGCCGCCTGCGCCGAACGGTGCGCCGATGAACTCGCCGGTGTAGTACTGCAGCGCCGGATAGTCGGCCGTGAGGGTCATCTTCACGCCGCCGCCCTCCGCGGTGGCTTTCACGCCGTCCCCGCCGCAGACAAAGCAGTGGTCAAAGTAGTGAGCGGGCTTTTTCGGAGCGGTGAAATCCGTGTCGGCAGTCAGCGGCAGGACCGTCCCCGTCGGGATGAGCTCGCCGTCCACTTCCAGCGTCCCGCAGGCGTTAATGGACACTTTCGTCTCCAGCACGCTCTTCGGCGCATCCAGGTTGAAGTACATGTGCGAGGTGGGATTGTAGAACGTATCCGCGTCGCAGTCGCCTTCAAACATCAGCGTCAGCGTATCGCCTTCCACGCGGTAGGTGACGGCTGCCGTCAGATTGCCTGGGAAGCCGTTGTCGCCGTCCGGCGAATGCAGCGTAAACTTCACGGCGTCATCGCCGATCACCTCGGAATGCCACAGGCGCACATCGTAGGAGGCTGCGCCGCCGTGCAGGGTGTTGCCGTTCTCGTTGACGCTCACCTGATAGTCCCTGCCGTTCAGCGTAAAGCGGCCTTTTCCGATACGGTTGGCAAACCGGCCGATGGCCGCGCCGAGATAAGCGGTACCCTTGCGGTACTCCTCCATCGTGTCGTACCCCAGGCCCACTTTCTTTCCGGCAAACGTGATGCCCGTCAGCGTGGCGCCGTACTCCATGACGGTGACCGCGAGGGCGTCCGAGCGCAGTTCATAGGCCTGAATGCCGTCAAAATCAAAGCGTGTGACCATGATTTCCTCCTTGCCGGCCGGAAAATGCCCGGCCGTATTCCTGTGTGTGTAGTATAGCACAGCCCCCGTACTTCCACACGGGATTTTTTTCGCACGGCAAGCCGGACACCCGCCGCCGGTTTTCTTTGACCGGCGCACGCTTTTATGCTACACTTCACTCCGTGTGCGCTTCTTACCGGAAATACCAGGCGCACGGCCGGGCGGGCCTTCCGTCCTGCCTTACAGAAAGTGATCCATGTCTGACCAGAACCCTTTCGAGAACAGCCAAACACCCGAGGAGAACCCGTCCGCCGGCACCGCCGGGACGGAGCCCTCATCCGATAACGCCGGGCAGCCGCTCTCCCGCATCCGCCCCGAAGGCGATCCGTTAGCCGGGTACGATGTGACGGCCGCGCTCACGCGCGTCTTGAACGCCCGCACCCCCGCCACCATCTACAACAACATCACCTCCTACATGCGGGAGAAGAAGTTTGTCGAGAACCTCTTCCACTTAAAGCCCCTGGGCGGCAGCGACGCCTACGCGCTGCTGGAAGCCCTCGAGGAAGGCCGCCTGAAGGCCTCCCGCGTGGCGGACCGCATGCTGGAGTTCAATGCCCGGCAGTACGTGCACAGGACGCTTACCCGGATCCTCGGCCTGCGCGGCGAGATGTCCTCGGTGCTGGATAACGACACCGAGGTGAAGCAGGCAGTCGAGGACGCCATCGCCCTCTCCCGCTCCTACGTGCGCGAAAAACTGACCGTCCGTCAGATCCGCGACCTGGTGCGCCGCAACCGCCGCTACGCGAAAGACCTGCAGGCGGCGGACCGCGTGATGCGCGAGCGCAAGGACCGCACCCTGCGGCTGAAACTGATCGCCGAGTCGATCAAAAACGATATCCCGAGCGACCCGGCCGAACTCTACCCGGAGGCACGCGCCATGAAGCGGCACTTCGTGCTGCACATCGGCGACACCAACTCCGGCAAATCGCACGACGCCGTGCAGGCCATGATGCACGCCGGGACCGGCATGTACCTGGCCCCGCTGCGCCTGCTGGCCTACGAAAACTACGGCCGCCTGAACGAAGCCGGCGTCCCCTGCACGATGCTGACCGGCGAGGAGCACATCGAGACCGAAGGCGCGCGCCACACCGCGCGCACCGTGGAACTGTGCGACCTCACGAACGCCTACGACTGCGTGGTCATCGACGAAGCGCAGATGATCGCGGACACCGAGCGCGGCGGCGCCTGGACCGAAGCCATCCTGGGCGTCCAGGCCCCGGAGATCCACCTCTGCGCCGCGCCGTACGCACAGAACATCCTCATCAAAGTCATCGAATCCTGCGGCGATACGTGGGAAGTCAAAAAGCACACCCGCATGACACCGCTTCTGCCGGACGATACGGAGTTTGATTTCCCGGACAGCATCCGCGAAGGCGATGCCATGATCGTCTTCACCAGGCGCGACGTCATCGCCATGGGTGCGGAGCTGATCGCCAAAAACATCCCCTGCTCGCTGATCTACGGCGCGCTGCCGTACGACGTGCGCCAGCATGAGGTGGACCGCCTGGCCTCCGGCGAGACCAAGGTGGTGGTGGCCACGGACGCCATCGGCATGGGCATGAACCTGCCCATCCGCCGCATCGTCTTCTGTGCCACCCGCAAGTTTGACGGCACCGAAAAGCGCGACCTTCTGCCGGCCGAAGTCCAGCAGATCGCGGGGCGCGCAGGCCGGTACGGTCTGAACGAAAGCGGCTTTTACGCGGCCGCCGGCGGCTTTTCGCACATCCACCGCTGCATGAAGACGCACGTGCCGTCCATCCGCCGGGCCATGCTGGGCTTCCCGTCGCGCCTCACCGAAAACGGCGGGCGGCTCTCGGAGACGCTGGAGATGTGGGCGCAGGCTTCCGCGAAGACCACGCTCTACGAGAAGAGCACCATCACCCGCCTCATGCCCATGTGCACGTGGCTGGAGGAGCGCTTAAAAGAAAAAGACCGCGTGGTGCCCGAGAAGAAGAAGCTGATCCTGGATCTGATCCGGATCCCCTTCAACGAGCGCACCAGCGATCTGATGAACCTCTGGAAAGACCTGTCGTCCGTGATCCTCTCCGGACGGCAGCTGGAGGACAAGGACATTGCGGCGCACGAGCCCAACCCGCGCCACACCATGAATCTGGAGTACCTGGAACTCTCCTACGCCATCTGCGACCTGCTCTTCCACTTCGCCCGCTCCTACGTGGGCCGCGAGACCGAGGAGCGCCTCATGGAAAAGAAGCGCGCCATCTCCGAACAGATCAACCAGGTGCTGGCCAAGCAGAAGCTCCGCCGCAAGACCTGCCGCATGTGCGGCCGGCCCATGCCGTGGGACGCCCCCGCACGTGTGTGCGAGCGGTGCCAGCGGCTGTACCGGTGGAGGGAATAGAAAGAAAAACAAACGATAAGGAGATCCTTCGACTCGTCCGCTGACGCGGACTCGCTCAGGATGACAGAACACATGATGTCAT
>CAMJGH010000041.1 GCA_946405185.1 uncultured Lachnospiraceae bacterium | reverse complement strand
TTTTGTGTCCGGCAATCTGGAAAAAGTCTATCATGCACTGAACATGCCGTATACCCGGAAGGCGGAGGATTCCATCGTCATCGACTGTATGGTGCGCAGTGCCGGGGTGATGCGGTCTTTCAAGAAGTTTCTCACGGAGGAGACCGAGAAGGGCCTGCCGGAACTGGATTTCGACAGTCTGCTGGCGTAACGGGAAGCGCGTATGAGACTGAACGAAGAATCTTACCAGTACATGGATCAGCTGAGCGGCTCCCTGGTGGAAACCATGGGTTTTCTAATCCGGGCGATGGACCGGGCAGCAGAGTATCTTGAGCCCTACCATTATGATGTGTATTTCCGTACGTATGATGCGGTCCGGGATTGCCTCATCCGGACCGTCCGGGAAGTGGAAGAGATGTTCACCGCCCGGATGCGGGAAACGGTGGAGGATGTGCTGCGGACCGTCGGTGCCGGCGGCAGTGCGGAGCGGGAACTGAAGAACTGGCTGGAGCCGCGGTGCACGAAGTTTGCGACATGTACGCAGAATGCTGCCCGCCTGCGTACACTGTCCGGTGCTCCAACGGATAACCCGCAGGTCGCCGTGGGAGACGCGCCGGTCTACCGGCTCTATGATGCCCTGTGCGTACAGGTGGAGCCGCTCGAGTATAAGGACATCTCAGAGATCCCTGAGGACGCGTATGCCGAGGTATATGTTTCCTTTGCTTATAACTCAGCGGTGAGTAAGCTTAGGAACTTTACAGATGCGTCAGCCGATGTTCTGCGGGAGCAGGGCTTTATGATCACGCAGAGGAGCAAGGTAACAGTCGGTCGGTCCGGCAGTCAGGGAATGCCCGGCATTGGGCCTGGGAAACTCTTCGGAGGACGCCTTTCCATGCCTGGGTTCAAGCCGGGGGCTGTGAGAAGACCCGCACTGAAGGAGGCACAGAAGCCGCTGACGCTCACCCGTGTGAAGGAAAAAACGGATCTCGTCAGCAAGATTGCTGACTTGGGGAAGAGTGTCACCAGTATAGCGGCGGGCAATCTGGCGGGCATGCTGACAGCCGTTGCGGCTGCGGCAGGGCTGGGGAAGACTGCTTTCGACAAGTGGAAAGCCAGGGCGGATGTGAACGCGGAACTGTCCCGCGGGGATCCGGAGAAGGCGGAGATGGCCGACCGCGGGCAGGAGGCCATGTCTGCGGTCAATACCATTTTCGGGCTGACAGACAAACTGGGCAGCATGACAAAGGGTGTTTTCGGAATATCGGATCCGGAACTCTCCGCGACCAGTTCCTTCATTGGTTTGATCGCGATTGCCGTAGCAGGAAAGAGTGACGATGAATCAGTTAGTAAACGCCTGAAAACGGCTGGTGACGTGGCTAAAGTCGTGACCAAGGGGATCAGCCTGTTCACGAAGAGCACGGGCCCTGTTTCCCTGGCCATGAACGCGCTTTCCTTCGGGATCGCGGCCACGAAAGCCGTGTGTCTGTTTTCGGCGAATACAGCCCGGAAGGCTGCCGACAGGCTGGGCGTGGAAAAGATCGACCGCACCAACATCGCACGGTTCCGCTCACAGCTCTCGCTGCGTGAGAAGGCTGCCGTTATCATTGCCGATGCGGAACGGGAATATGACGATTACCTGAAGTGGGAGAAGGACCCAGTGGCCAGAAGGACATCGGGCACCGCACCTCCGCACCTGGGGCTTAAGAAGATCGCCCATTTCCTGACGATTGCAGACAGCGTGTGGTCGACTGTTGGCAGCCTGAAATCGATCAAAGGGAATATCGCCGGAATCCCACACTGACAGAGGAGAAACCATGAACCTGTACGCACAGTTTGATTATTTTGTCCGTGAAAACGGACTGGACCCGGCTGCTGTCGCTCATCAGAAGGCAGACGGATATGAGATGGTCACTTTTACGGAGGAATGGGAGGAGGGAAAGCCTTTGCAGGTCTCTCTCGTTCTTTACGATGACCAGAATACGGTGGAGATCTACACCCGCCGGCCGGTGGAAGAGTCCGATACGCTTGATGTCTACCGGAAAGTCAACCGGCTCAACGCACAGTACCGTGGGCTCACCTTTTTTACGGAAGAGGGGGCTTTGATCCTTAAGACGGAATGCGCCACCCTGGGAAATCTGGACATCGCGCTGCGTCAGATGCTGCGCGATCTGCAGCTTGCCACCCAATTGTTTGAAGATTTTCACTGAAACTGAAAACCTTCAGAAGGGGGTTCCTGTCTGACCGGTGAAGGGAAAGATAAGGACCGGCAGAACCGCCGGGGCATAAGTAAGGAGGAGAGCAGAACATGTTCGGAAAGATCTTGTTGTTTCCTTTTTCGTGGACGCTGGGGAATTTTCTCGGCACATTCATCTCTTTTTATGAGAGTGTGACCGAAAGAGATGGCCGGAGGATCGTCCGGCAGCTGCCGGCCATCGTGACGGCCGCTCTGACGGCGGGCGTTTTTGTGTGGGCCTACGGGGTGTTTGTCTTCGGAGGCGGCTACCCGAAATCCTTCGCAGCCATGAAAGAATTCGGACTGTTTGCCAGCGAGACGATGGCCGACAACACCGCCGTCAGCTTCTACCGGATGCCGCTTGTGCTTACAGCCGGAGGCCTGACACTGCTGCATCTGCTCCTGACGACCGTTTTTTACATGACTGACGAGGAAAACGTTTTCCTGCGCATCCTGTCGGGGGTGACCTTTTTGATCGGCTTTCTGTTCATGCCGTCCATGGTGTTCATCGCGTATTATGAGGAGGCGAAATACGGAATAGCCTTTGGCGAGGCGGGTGTGATCGGAACTCTGATGATGCTGGTCCGAAGCGTGTTCGGCCGCCGTGTCCAGACCAACGACTGGCCGGTCGCGGTCTTCTTTATCACCATGTTTTTCCTGGGCATTTCCTGGATCATCATGTGCATCCGCTCGCCGGAATCCAGAGCCAGGCTCTCCCGGGTGTTCGCGCTGCTCATTCTCTATGTGGGCATCGGCCCGCTGATCCTTCTCGCGATGGAATACTTCCTGGTCTTCCTGGGCCTGGCTGTGGTCACGGTCGTCGCCACGCTGTTCGGCGGAAGCGCCCTGGAAGGGATAGCGGCTTCGGCTGAAGCCAGCGCCAACGCTGCCGATGCCGACCGTCTGCGAAAGGAAGGCCGTGAAGAGATGCGCAAGGCGGCACAGGGCGGATGGTTCGATTACGCGCATGAAAATGCGGCAAAGGAAAAGTTCAGAGAGGCGGACCGCATCGATCCGCGCCTTAGAAAGTAAAAAGCAATGCAGCGGAGCAGGGAGAAGAGAGCCGTTCTTCTCCCTGTCACTTTTTTCTGAAAAATTAAGAGGTTTTCTCCCGGCAACCCCTTGCCGTTTGGACGGGCTTGTATTATGATGATAACTGATTTTTTATATCCTGATGTGAGGCACTATGCATTATGGCAGACATTAAGCAGACACAGAACGTGGATACGGTCCAGAACCAGCAGGTGGCGGTGAGCCAGGTGCTGGCTTCGGTGTGCGCGTCCATGCAGGCCAAAGGGTATAATCCCAACAGCCAGCTGGTCGGCTACATCATGAGCGGGGACCCTACCTACATCACCAGCTTCAACGGTGCGCGCAGCCTGATCGTCCGGGTGGAGCGCGACGAGATCCTGGATGAGCTCATCCAGTTCTACATCGAGCAGAAAGGCCTGAACCGGTAAATGGGTACGGACCGGTACATGGCATTCGATTACGGAGCCCGCACGGTGGGCGTGGCGGTGTCGGAGCCGCTGCTGTTCACGGCAAGCCCCGTCGAGACCGTACGCCGCGAAAAGGAAAACCATCTGCGCAAAACCTTCGCCCGCCTGGAGGAACTCATCCGTCAGTATGAGGTGACACACCTCGTGGTGGGGCTGCCGCTCAACATGGACGGCACGGAAGGGGAGCGGGCCGAAAAAGCCCGCGCCTTCGGCGAAGCGCTGGCGCGCCGCACAGGGCTTCCCGTCACTTGGCAGGATGAGCGGCTCTCGTCCGTGGCCGGCGAGGAGATGCTGGCGGACATGGGGTTTGACGCGCGCGGGCAGAAGCGCCTGTCGGATATGGCAGCGGCCGTGATCATCCTGGAGGATGCGCTGGCCGCTTTACGGAAAGGAAACTGAAAGAGTTATGGAAGAGACCACCCTGATCACCCTGACGGACGAGGACGGTTCGCAGGTGGATCTGTACGTACTGGAAGAGACAAAGATCAACGGGCGCACCTACCTGCTGGTGACCGAGGAGCCGGAAGGCGACTGCGAAGCCCTGATCCTGGAAGAACTGCCCGGCGGGGAAGGAGAGGATGCCTCCTACCGCCCGGTGGAGGACGACGCAGAGCTGGCACTGCTCTCGGATCTGTTCTCCGAACTTCTGGATGATGTCTCCTTTGAATAACGGGGACATCATTCTTTTTTAGGCATCATGAGAAACACCGGTTGACCGGTGAGACTATACACTATAGGAGGACCTTTTGAAGAAAGCCAACAAAGAAGCCGTCCGCGTGATCCCGCTCGGCGGTCTCGAAGCCGTGGGCATGAACATGACCGCCTTCGAGTATGCCGACAGCCTGATCGTTGTGGACTGCGGCCAGTCCTTTCCGGGGGACGATATGCCCGGCGTCGACGCCGTTCTCCCGGACATCACCTACCTTCTGCAGAACCGTGAGCATGTGCGGGCACTGTTCCTGACACATGGCCATGAGGACCACATCGGTGCCGTTCCCTATATGCTCCAGCAGCTGGACATCCCCATCTACGGCACCCGCCTGACGCTGGGCATCCTCCGGAACAAGCTGGAGGAGTTTGAACTGCCCTATGAGCCGCGCCTCATCGAGGTGGGGTACGGGTCGGTCATCACCGAGGGGGATTTCTCGGTGGAGTTCATCCGCACCAACCACAGCATTGCGGATTCGGCGGCCCTGGCCATCGAAAGCCCGGCCGGCATCATCTTCCACACCGGTGATTTCAAGATCGACTACACCCCGGTCTACGGGGACCATGCGGACCTGCAGCGGTTCGGTGAGATCGGCAAAAAGGGCGTGCTCGCCCTGCTGTGTGATTCCACCAACGCCATCCGCGACGGCTTTACCAACTCGGAAAAGACCGTGGGCCGCACCATCGAGACCATCTTCACCGAGCACCCGAACAACCGGCTGATCGTGGCCACGTTCGCTTCCAATGTGGACCGCGTGCAGCAGATCATCAACTGCGCCATCCGCCATGACCGCAAGGTGGTCGTGGAGGGCCGCAGCATGGTCAACATCATCGGCACGGCCTCGGAGCTGGGCTACATCAACATCCCCGAGGGCACGCTGATCGACGCCGAGTCCATGAAGGACTACCCGGACAACCGTCTGGTGCTGATCACCACCGGCAGCCAGGGTGAGTCCATGGCGGCGCTCTCGCGCATGGCCGCATCCATCCACCGGCGCGTCTCCATCACGCCGAACGATGTCATCATCCTGAGCTCCAATCCCATCCCGGGCAACGAGAAGAGCGTGGCGAAGGTCATCAACGACCTCTGCCAGCTGGGCGCCACGGTCATCCACCAGAACACGCACGTCTCCGGGCATGCCTGCGCGGAGGAGATCAAGCTGATCTATTCGCTGGTGGAGCCGCAGTTTGCCGTGCCGGTGCACGGGGAGTTCCGTCACCGCCAGGCACAGGCGCGCATCGCGAAGCAGATGGGCATGGATCCCCGCAGCATCTTCCTGATCAACTCGGGCGATGTGCTGGAACTTTCGAAAAAGCGCGCGGAGGTCATCGGCCAGGTGACAAGCGGCACGGTGCTCGTGGACGGCCTGGGCGTGGGCGATGTGGGCAACATCGTGCTGCGTGACCGCCAGCTGCTCTCGCAGGACGGCATCATCGTGGTGTCGCTGGCGCTTGATCCGAACGACGGCCGCATCCTGGCGGGCCCGGAGATCTTCTCCCGCGGCTTCGTCTACGTGCGGGAGGCGGAGAACCTCATCGAGGAGGCCACCGCCGTCACCCAAAAGGCGGTGGATGACTGCCTGGCCGGCGTGGCGGACCGCGTCCGGTTAAAGAACGTCATCCGCGATGCGCTGGGGGATTTCCTCTGGCAGAAACTCAAGAGACGCCCCATGATCCTTCCCATCATCATGGAGTGCGACGTGTAAGCCGGGAGGCGTGACTATGGCAAAAACGTCATCCGCCAGCAAAAAGACAAAAAAAGAAACGCCGCGCAGCGGCATGGGCCGCCGGGAGATGCAGGACACCTCCCGGCGTATCATGGCCGTGGCGCTTTCGGCGCTCGCCCTCGCGGTCATGGCAGCCGTGCTGGTGTTCGTGATCAGCTGGGGGTACCGCTTCGGCCGTGATCTGTTCACCGACCGGGCGGCCGGCACGGACCGCACCGTGGTGCTGGTCAAGATCGACGCGGAGGATTCCGCGCGCACCGTGGCGGCCGAACTGCAGGAGAGAGGGCTGATCAACGACCGCGTGCTGTTCGTGGTCAAGGGGAAACTCTACTCCTATGCGCCGAAGCCGGGCGCCTATCAGCTGAACGCCGCCATGACGGACCGGCAGATCTGGCAGGCCATCAGCGGCCAGCAGACGGGCAGTCAGGGGCGGTGAGGAGAAGCAAATGACTGAAGAGAAAAACATGCCGGCACCGGACGCTGACAGCGCGCCGGATGCTCCGTTTAAATCCGGGTTTGTGGCACTGATCGGCCGCCCGAACGTGGGCAAGTCCACCCTGATGAACCACCTGATCGGGCAGAAGATCGCCATCACCTCGGACAAGCCGCAGACCACCCGGAACCGCATCCAGACCGTCTATACGGACGAGCGCGGCCAGATCGTGTTCCTGGACACCCCGGGCATGCACGAAGCCCGCACCAAGCTCGGCGACTACATGGTCGCGGTGGCGGAGAAGACCCTCGGGGATGCGGACGTCATCCTGTGGCTCGTAGAGCCGGAGGGGTATCTCGGCAAGACCGAGAAGAAGATCCGCGACGTGCTGGCCAACGCCAAAGTGCCCGTCTTCATTGCCATGAACAAGACCGACGCGGTGGGCGAGGACGTGCTGTTTGAATCCATCAAACTCTACTCCGAGGCCCTGCCGGACGCCGAAGTGGTGCCGGTGTCGGCCTTAAAGGAGCGCAACCTGGACACCCTGCTGCAGCTGATCTTCGACGCGCTGCCGGAAGGCCCCCAGTATTACGATGAGGAGACGGTCACCGAGATCCCCATGCGCGAGATCGCCGCTGAGCTGATCCGCGAGAAGGCCCTGCGCCTGCTGAAGGACGAAGTGCCGCACGGCATCGCCGTGGAGATCGAGCAGATGAAGGAGCGCGAGGACGGCATCGTGGACATCCATGCCACCATCGTCTGCGAGAAGGATTCCCACAAGGGCATCGTCATCGGCAAGGGCGGCACCATGCTCAAGCGCATCGGCACGGCCGCCCGCCGCAGCATCGAAGCCGAGATGGAGACGCAGGTGAACCTGAAGCTGTGGGTGAAGGTCCGCAAGGACTGGCGGGATTCCGACCTCATGCTCAAGGGCTTCGGGTACGACAAGAACCGCATCCAGTGAGAGGAGAGGCCGTGAACGATGTGATCGAGACCGCCGGCATGGTGCTGTTTGCGGCCCCCGTCGGTGAGTACGACAAGCGGCTGGTGCTGCTGACCACCGGTCTCGGGCGCGTCACGGTGTTTGCCAACGGCGCCAGGCGGCAGGGCAATGCCTGGCAGGCGGCCACGCAGCCGTTCGCGTCGGGCACGTTCCGGCTTTACCCGGGGCGCAATGCCTACACGCTGCGCGGCGCGCAGATCAAAGAGTACTTCATGCCGCTGCGCGCGGATCTGGAAGCGGCTGCCTACGCTTCGTATTTTGCGGAGCTGGCCTCCTACTACACGCGGGAGAACCTGGAAGCCAAAAACGTGCTGAACCTCCTCTACCTGGCGGTGGAAGCGCTGCTGCGGCCCGAAGCGGACAAGCAGACGGTGCGGCTTCTGTTCGAACTGCGCATGTTTGCCGAGGCGGGGGAGTTCCCGGATGTGACGGCCTGCGCCGTCTGCGGGAAGGAACTTTCCGGAAGCGCGTATTTCCTGGGCCCCGGCCGGGGCTTTGCCTGCCCGGACTGCGGGGCGGCAAAGGACGGCGGAGTGCTGCTGGATGCCGCCGTCATGACCGTGCTGCGGGCGGCCGTTACCGGAAAGCTCAGCATTCTGTTCCGCCTGCCGGTCACGGAGCCGGTGAAGGACGGGCTGCGCACCGTGGCCCGGCGCATGCGGAGGCTTCTGAACGAACGGGAGTTCAAGTCGCTGCCGGTGCTCGAAGCCCTGACGGACAGCCCGTAAGCGGCTGTTGTACCGCAAAGTATGCAACCTGAATCTTTACAAAAGAAGCCGCTTGGGGTATGATATACCCGTTTGCGTGCCGGGGCTGTCTGCAGGAAGCGGAGGGGCCGCCGGGGCGCGCCAAGGAGGAAGGAACACCATGAAAAAACGTTTACTGGCAGCCGTTCTGATCGCGGTGCTGACGGTGCTGGCTGCCGGCTGCAGCAAGCCGGAGAAGGCGGAGGTCACCTTTGAGCCGACCGGCAATGCGCTGTTCCTGCGGACGGACGGCACTGTGACGTCCTACGTGCAGGAGGGCGGCTTCGATAAGGCTTACTATTCGGCAGAGGAACTGCGCACCAAGTACGTGGCTCCCGCGGTGGCGGAGTACAACCAGGCGAAAGCCGGTGTGAGCTATGTCACGGCGGACGAAGTTCCGGAGCCGGCATCGGCCGGGAAAGGGGAGGAGCAGGAGCCCAAGCTCGTCCTGCCCGCCGCCATCGACGCCGTTTCGCTTGAGAACGGTACGGCCATCCTGGAGATGACCTACGCCACCGGGGCGGACTACATCGCCTTCAACCAGAACCAGCTGCCGCAGGGCTGCCAGCTGTGGGCCACGCCCGCGGCCGGACAGGATGTGAGCACCTACGCCCTGACCGCCGTGGAGGGCGTCAAGGCGCCGGCGCTGGAGAAGATCACCGAAGAAGATGCCAAGCGCAAGTGCTTTGTGGCCTGCATCCAGGTGCCGGGCGAAGTCAAGGTGCAGGGGCAGATCCTCTACATCTCGGATGCGTCCGTCATGACGGATGATTACACGGTGAAGACCGACGGCAGCAAGCCCGTCTACCTGATCTTCGAGTAAGACAGTGAGGGGGTCACCCAAACGGCGGCCCCCTGATTTTTCATTTTATGGAGGAAACCAGCATGGAAAAGACCATGGACAAGATCGTCGCGCTGGCTAAGGCCAGAGGCTTCGTGTATCCCGGCTCCGAGATCTACGGCGGCCTGGCCAACACCTGGGATTACGGCAACCTGGGCGTGGAACTCAAGAACAACGTCAAGCGCGCCTGGTGGCAGAAGTTCATCCAGGAGAGCCCGTGGAACGTCGGCGTGGACTGCGCCATCCTCATGAACACGCAGACCTGGGTGGCCTCCGGTCATGTGGGCAGCTTTTCGGACCCGCTGATGGACTGCCGCAGCTGCCATGAGCGCTTCCGCGCGGACAAGCTGATCGAAGACTTCTGCGCCGAGAAAGGCATCGCGCTGGAATCCTCCGTGGACGGCTGGACCAACGAGCAGATGCAGGCGTTCATCAGCGAGCATCAGATCCCGTGCCCGTCCTGCGGCAAGCATGACTTCACCGACATCCGTCAGTTCAACCTGATGTTCAAGACCTTCCAGGGTGTCACGGAAGACGCCAAGAACACCGTCTACCTCCGCCCGGAGACCGCGCAGGGCATCTTCGTGAACTTCAAGAATGTCCAGCGCACCTCCCGCAAGAAGGTGCCGTTCGGCATCGGCCAGATCGGCAAGTCCTTCCGCAACGAGATCACGCCCGGCAACTTCACGTTCCGCACGCGTGAGTTTGAGCAGATGGAGCTGGAGTTCTTCTGCAAGCCCGGCACGGACCTGGAGTGGTTTGACTACTGGCGCAGCTACTGTGTGAAGTGGATCCAGACGCTCGGCATCAAGCCGGAAGAGATGCGCCTGCGTGACCACGATCCGGCGGAGCTGGCCTTCTACTCCCGCGCCACCACGGACATCGAGTTCCTCTTCCCGTTCGGCTGGGGTGAGCTGTGGGGCATCGCGGACCGCACCGACTATGACCTGGGCCGCCATCAGGAGACCTCCGGTCAGGATATGACCTACTTTGACGACGAGACGCACGAGAAGTACCTGCCGTATGTCATCGAGCCGAGCCTTGGCGCGGACCGCGTGACGCTGGCCTTCCTGTGCGCCGCCTACGATGAGGAGACGCTCGAGGGCGGCGATGTCCGCACCGTGCTGCACTTCCATCCGGCCCTGGCGCCCGTCAAGATCGGCGTGCTGCCGCTGTCCAAGAAGCTGGGCCCGCAGGCCGAAGAACTGTACGCCAAACTGGCGAAGAAGTGGAACTGCGAGTACGATGACCGCGGCGCCATCGGCAAGCGCTACCGCCGCCAGGACGAGATCGGTACGCCGTTCTGCGTCACCTACGATTTCGATTCCGAGGAAGACCACGCCGTCACCGTGCGCGACCGCGACACCATGGAGCAGGTGCGCGTGCCGATCGATGAGCTGGAAGCGTACTTCGCGGACAAGTTCACGTTCTGAGAGTCAGGCAGACTGGCTGATCGGATGGAATCATAAGCGGCTGCCATCATCCGGTGGCAGCCGTTTTCTTTCGGGGGAGGGGATGTATGGAAGATAAAAGACCGCTGCGGAACGTCGCGTATTCGCGCGTGGAGAACATGCATGTGATCCGCCATGAAGACCTGAACGGCACCGGGCGCCTCTACGGCGGGCGGCTGCTGTCCTGGATCGATGAGACCGCCGCCACCTGCGCGCAGCGCCATTCGGGGCTGGAGATCACCACGGCCAGCATCGACAACCTGACCTTCAAGCGCGGCGCCTACGTGAACGATATCGTGGTGTGCGTCGCCAAAATTACCTATGTGGGCAACACCTCCTGCGAGGTGCGCGTGGACACCTACGTGGAGGGCATGGACGGGTACCGGCACGTGATCAACCACGCCTATCTCACCTATGTGGCGGTGACGCGCGAAGGCAGGCCCGTGCCCATTCCGTACGGACTGCAGGTGGAAACCGAAAACGAGAAGATCGAGTGGGAAGGTGCGAAACTGCGCCGGCAGAACCGGAAAGAGCGCGAGAGCCGGGGCTTTTAACCCCTCTTACAGAAAACTTTTGACCAGGATCTCGATACCGATGGCGATGAGGATCACGCCGCCCAGGATCCCGGCACGCCAGGAAAGCCGGGTACCGGCTTTGCGGCCGATGAACAGTCCGGCCAGGCAGATGACCCAGGTGACCGCGGCGATGATCAGCGCACAGACAAGCGCCTGTAAAAAGCCGTACTCCGCGATGGTAAAACCCACGGAGAGGGCGTCGATCGACGTAGCCACATCCTGAATGAGCAGGGCCCCCAGCGTGAGGGTGGCCGTATGAACAGCCGCTTCCGGTCCGCCGGAGGCGGCTTCTTTGCGCTCTTCGAGGGCTTCCCGGATCATCTTCACGCCGATGAAGGCCAGCAGCGCCAGCGCGATCCACGGGATGAACGGCTCGAACACGCGGAAGGTCTCCACGATGGTGTGGACGAAAAACCAGCCGGTGAGCGGCATCAGCGCCTGAAAAAAGGCGTAGGAACCGGCCACGAAAAACTGCCGCGGCCGAGACATGCGCGGCTCATGCAGACCGTTGGCCAGCGACACGGAAAACGCGTCCATGGCCAGGCCGATGCCGAGCAATATGCTGTTGATCACAAATTCAGCGGATAAAAACACGTTTATTTCCTCAGTATAGGCACTGCATAAGCGCCGGCGGTGTGTGGACTGCTTTTCAAACAGACTCTGCCAAGGATAGCGCGGCGACCGTCTGTTCGTCAAGACTAACAAAATGCAGAAAACGCTTGACAGACAGCGGGAACGTGCTAGTATGAAAACAAACATATGAACAACCGTTCATATTTGAAAATGGTTCTCAAAAAGGAGTCGGCCATGAAAAAGACGTACAAGATCGATGTGGACTGCGCGAACTGCGCCAACAAGATGGAGCAGGCCGCCAAAAAGACCGAGGGCGTGAAGGACGCCGTGGTCAACTTCATGACGCTGAAGATGACGGTGGAGTTTGACGAGGGGGCGGACCGCGCGGAGGTCATGGAGCGCGTGCGCGCCAACTGCAAGAAAGTGGAAGACGACTGCGAGATCTTTCTGTAAAAAGAAACAGCCCTCTGACTGCCCCGGCAGCCGGAGGGCGTTGTTCTGCGGAGGCTTTTCATGAACAAAAAGCAGAAAAAAGTGCTGGTGCGCATCATCCTGGCGGTGGTGCTGTTAGCCGCCGCGGAGGCGGCCGCCCGGCTGCTGCCGCTCCCCTGGTGGGCCAACCTGGGCATCCATCTGGTGCCGTACCTGGTCATCGGGTACGACATCCTCTTAAAGGCCTGCAAGGGCATCAAAAACGGCCAGGTGTTTGACGAAAACTTCCTGATGGCCGTGGCCACGGTGGGCGCGTTCGCGCTGGGCGAATACCTGGAAGGCGCCGCCGTCATGCTGTTCTACCAGATCGGCGAGCTGTTCCAGAGCGTAGCGGTGGGCCGAAGCCGCCGCAGCATTTCGGAACTCATGGACATCCGCCCGGACTACGCCAACGTGGAGGAAGACGGCCAGCTGGTGCAGGTGGATCCGGATGATGTCGAGGTGGGCACCCTCATCACCGTGCAGCCCGGCGAGAAGATCCCCATCGACGGTGTGGTGGAAGAGGGGACGGCCATGCTGGATACCGCCGCCCTCACCGGCGAGAGCGTGCCGCGCCACGCGAAACCCGGCACCGAAGTGATCAGCGGCTGCATCAACAAAGACGGTGTGCTGCGCATCCGCACCACCAAGGAGTTCGGCGAGTCCACCGCTTCGAAGATCCTCGAGATGGTGGAGAACGCCTCATCGCGCAAGTCAAAGCAGGAAGCGTTCATCTCGCGCTTTGCGCACATCTATACGCCGGCGGTCTGCTTTTCCGCGCTGGCACTGGCCGTGGCCCTGCCGCTCATCCGCATGGCCATGGGGATGACGCCGGAGTGGAGCGTGTGGGTGCACCGCGCGCTCACCTTCCTGGTCATCAGCTGCCCGTGCGCGCTGGTCATCAGCATCCCGCTGACGTTCTTTGCGGGCATCGGCGGCGCCAGCCGGGCTGGTGTCCTGGTCAAAGGGTCCAACTACCTGGAGGCCCTGGCGGATGTGCGCACGGTGGTCTTTGACAAGACGGGAACACTGACCAAGGGTGTTTTTGAAGTGCAGCGCGTGGCGCCGGTGGCGCTCTCCGCTGAGGAACTGCTGCAGTACGCCGCCTACGCGGAAGCCTTCTCCGGACACCCCATCGCCGAGGCGCTGCGCCGGGCGTACGGGCAGGAGATCAGTCATGACCGCGTGACGGCCGTGCACGAGGATTCCGGCCACGGCGTGGAAGCCGAGGTGGACGGGCACCGAGTGTTCGTGGGCAACACCAAGCTGATGGGCCGCTACGGGCTGTCCGCCGCCGCGTGTGACGAAGCCGGCACGGTCATTCACGTGGCCATCGACAGCGCCTACGCCGGGTATATCCTGATTGCAGACGCCGTCAAGGACGGTTCCGCGGAGGCTGTCGCCCAGCTGAAAGACACCGGCGTCTCCCGCATCGTCATGCTGACCGGTGACCGCATCGAAGCCGCCGAAGACATGGCGAAGCGCCTGGGTATCCGCGATTTCGCCGCCGACCTGCTGCCGGAAGACAAAGTGGCCGCCGTGGAGCGCATCATGGGCGAACGCGAAAGCCGCGGAAACCTGGCCTTCGTGGGTGACGGCATCAACGACGCACCGGTTCTGTCCCGCGCAGACGTGGGCATCGCCATGGGCGCCCTGGGGTCCGACGCCGCCATCGAAGCTGCCGACGTGGTACTCATGGACGACGATCCCCGCAAACTCCCCCTGGCCATCCGCATCGCCCGCAAGTGCCTGCGCATCGTAAAGCAGAACATCTGGCTGGCCATCGGCGTGAAAGTGGCCTGCCTCGCCCTCGTCGCCCTGGGCTTCGCAGGGATGTGGGCCGCCGTCTTCGCAGATGTCGGGGTGATGGTCCTCGCTGTCCTGAATGCCATCCGCGCACTGCGCGTCTGACAATCTTTTTGTAGTTCACCGAAACCTGACATGTAAAAAGCGCAAGCGGCTCGCCGCTTGCGCTTGTTTACGTCTGCTGGTTTCCCGCGACACGCCGGCTCACCCCGCTTCAGGCGGCGAAGTGAATGGAAGCGAAACAGACGCAGGCTCCGGTGTCCCCGAGCCGCGCCTGCGAGCGACGCCCGCTTTTTTGCCGGATGCCGCCCGCCCCGGAGCCGACCCGCCCTGATGGAGGCGGGAGGGGCGGGCATTTGGCGGAGGCAAAAAAGCAAGGAGCGAGGATGAAGCGGTGAGGGAATCCGGAGCCTTCAATTAATTATTACTGCTCTTTACTCACTTCCAACGCATGCAGATCATCGAAGAAGGAAGGATACGAAATATTGACACACTGCGCATCCAGTATCTGCGTCTCCCGTATCCCCGCCACGAGCCCTGCCACCGCAAACGTCATCGCCGCCCGATGATCCCCGTAACTGTTGACCACAGCCCCCTTCAGCGGCTTCCCGCCTTCGATGATGAACCCGTCCTCCGTGGCCGTCACGCGCGCGCCCAGTCTGCTCAGCCCCTCGGCCAGCACCGCGATGCGGTCCGACTCCTTGACGCGCAGCTCCGCGGCATCGCGGATGACCGTCGTGCCCTCCGCACAGGCCGCCATCAGCGCAATGACGGGCAGCTCATCGATCAGCGTGGGAATCTCGGCACCGCCCACTTCCGTGGCGTGCAGGGCGGAGGTACGCACGCGGATGTCCGCCACCGGCTCGCCGCCGGCCAGCGTAAAACTCTCCACCGTCAGATCGGCGCCCATGCGCTCGGCCACCTGCAAGATGCCCGCCCGCGTGGGATTGATGCCCACGTTTTTGATGAGAATGTCCGACCCCGGCACCAGAAGGCCGGCAGCCAGGAAGTAGGCAGCCGAGGAGATGTCCCCCGGCACCGTGATATCCTGCGGCTGCAGCGAAGCAGCCGGCTGAATGGTAACGGACGTACCCTCCTGAGAGACACTCACCCCGCAGGCGGAGAGCATCCGCTCCGTGTGGTCGCGGGAGAGAGCCGGCTCTGTAACGGTAGTCGGACCGTCGGCAAAAAGCCCCGCCAGCAGGATGGCGGATTTGACCTGCGCGGAGGCCACCGGCGTCTTCCAGGAGATGCCGTGCAGCTTCCCGCCGCGGATGACTAGCGGCGCGCAGTCGTTGCCCTTCTGACTGGTGATGTCACACCCCATGGCCGCCAGCGGTGCCATGATGCGCTTCATCGGACGGCGGGAGAGAGAGGCGTCCCCGCCGATGGTTACCGGGAAATCCTGCCCGGCCAGAATGCCGGAGAGCAGGCGCATCGTGGTGCCGGAATTGCCGGCATCCAGTGGCTTTCTCGGAGCCTTCAGCCCGCGCAGGCCCACGCCCACCACCGTGACCTCCGACCCCTCCCGGCGGATGGAAACGCCCATCTGCGAAAGGCACCGCAGCGTGGACAGGCAGTCGGCACTGGACAGGAACCCATGGATGTGCGTGGTGCCCTCCGAAAGAGCGCCCAACAGCAGCGCGCGGTGCGAGACGGATTTGTCTCCGGGAACGGTAACGGTGCCGTGAAGGCCGGCGGAACGGGACAGTTTCATAGATGACTCCTTGTATGGACAGCAGTGGCGCCGCCCGGAGAAAATCCTCCAGCCGGCGTGAAATATTGTATCGGAGCGGGCAGGCAAAGTCAATCGGCGCATCTGATACTTTTGCTTGCCATTTCCCTGCCTTTTTAGTAGAATAAAGTCATTCAGTTTTTTGCTGTACAAGGAGGAATGGCTTTATGAAAGGTTATGACACACAGCATATCCGCAACGTAGCGCTCCTGGGGCACGGCGGTGCGGGCAAGACGACACTTGCCGAAGCGATGGCCTATGTGACCGGCGTCATCAAGCGCCAGGGGCGCGTCGAAGACGGAAACACCATCTCGGATTTTGACAAGGAAGAGAACAAGCGCCTGTTCTCCATCGGCACCTCCGTGGTCCCGATCGAGTTCGAGGACATCAAGATCAACGTTCTCGACACCCCCGGCTACTTTGACTTTGCCGGTGAAGTCGAAGAGGCCCTCTCCGTGGCGGATGCCGCCATCATCGTGGTGGACGGCAAGTCCGGCATCCAGGTGGGCACCCAGAAGGCCTGGGACTACTGCGAAAAGTACAACCTGCCCCGCATGATCTTCGTCACCTCCATGGACGATGACAAAGTCAGCTTCACCAACGTCAGCGCGGCCCTCTCCGAGGCGTTCGGCACCCGCATCGCTCCGTTCCAGGTGCCCATGCGCGACGGCGAGAAGTTCATCGGCTTTGTGGATCTGATCGAAATGAAAGGCCGCCGCTTCACCAGCGGTTCCACCTTCGAAGAGTGCGCCATCCCGGCCGATGTCCAGGACGATGTGGACACCGCCCGCGAGACCCTCATGGAAGCCGTGGCCGAGACCAACGAAGAGTTCATGGAGCGGTATTTCGGCGGCGATACTTTCACGCTGGATGAGATCATCGCGGCCCTGAATGAGAACGTCTCCACCTGCGGCGTTGTCCCGGTGCTGTGCGGTACCGGCCTCAACTGCCAGGGTGTCAACATGATGATGCGCCGCATCAAGCGCTACTTCCCGAACCCGTCCGTGCACGAAATGAAAGCCGAGAAGGACGGCGAGGCCATCACCGTGAAGTGTGATCCGGCCGCCCCCGTGTCCGCCAAGGTCTTCAAGACCCTCGTGGATCCGTTCATCGGCAAGTACTCCCTCATCAAGGTCTGCACCGGCAAGCTGACGTCCGATGCCACCCTGTATGATCTGGATACGGATTCCGAAGAGCGCGTCGGCAAGCTCTACGTCCTGCGCGGCAAGGAAGCCATCGAAGTGCCGGAACTGGTCGCCGGTGATATCGGCGCCCTCGCCAAGCTCAACAAGGTGAACACCGGCGATACGCTGGCCGTCAAGGGTTCGTCCGTGCGCTACGCCAAGCCGAACCTCCCGATCCCGTACACCTACAAGCGCTACGAGACCCCGAACAAGGCCGACATCGACAAGGTGGCCTCCGGTCTGGCCCGCCTCGCGGACGAAGACCGCACCATCCGCATGGTCAACGACTCCGAGAACCGTCAGACCCTGCTGTACGGCATCGGCGACCAGCAGCTGGATGTCATCGCCAGCAAGCTCGAAGCCCGCTACAAAGTCCACATCGATCTGGACAAGCCGCGCTTCGCGTTCCGCGAGACCATCCGCCAGAAAGCCAACGTCACCGGCACGCACAAGAAGCAGTCCGGCGGCCATGGTCAGTACGGTGTGGTCAACATCGACTTTGAACCCTCCGGTGACCTGGAGACTCCGTACATCTTCGAAGAGCGCGTCGTCGGCGGCGCCGTCCCGAAGAACTTCTTCCCGGCCATCGAGAAAGGCATCCAGGAGTCGGTCCTGCGCGGCCCGCTCGCCGGTTATCCGGTGGTCGGCCTGAAGGCCACCCTGCTGGACGGCAAGTACCATCCGGTCGACTCCTCCGAAATGGCATTCAAGACCGCTGCCTCCCTCGCGTTCAAGGAAGGCGTCATGAAGGCCGGCCCGGTCCTTCTTGAGCCGATCGCCACGCTGTCGGTCGTCGTGCCCAACAGCTACTCCGGCGACGTCATGGGTGATCTGAACAAGCGCCGCGGCCGCATCCTCGGCATGGACCACATGGACGGCGGCAAGACGAAGGTCACCGCGGAAGTGCCCATGAGCGAACTGTACGGCTACTCCACGGATCTGCGCTCCATGACCGGCGGCATCGGTGACTTCTCCTATGAGTTCACCCGCTACGAGCAGGCCCCGGCCGATGTGCAGGCCAAGGAAGTGGCTGCCAGAGCCGAAGAGAACGCGTAAACCAGCGCTTTACACCACGCATCCGCTGCCACACCGGCAGCGGATGCCGTGTGCGTATAAAGGAACTGCGTGTGCCGGGCTTCCGGCAGTCATTTTCAGAAAGACGCCGCCCGCGGGCGGCGGATGAGGATTATCCGTTATGGATCAGGTTCGTATCGGCATTGTGGGTATCGGCAACATGGGCAGCGCCCATGCCAACAACATCGCTGCCGGCAAAGTGGAAGGCCTTCGCCTGACCGCTGTCTGCGACATCAGCGAAGACCGCCTTGCGTGGGCTAAGGAAACCTTTCCGGAGGTCGCGCGCTTCACGGACTACAAAGAGCTGATCGCCAGCGGCCTGGTGGACGCCGTGCTGGTGGCCACGCCGCACAAGCTGCACCCGGTCATCGCCATCGAGGCTATGGAGGCCGGCCTTCACGTGCTCTCCGAAAAACCGGCGGGCGTGGCGGCCTCGGCCGTCCACCGGGAGAACGCCGTGGCGGCGAAGTCAAACGTGGTCTTCGGCATCATGTACAACCAGCGCACCAATCCCATCTTCCGCAAGATGCGCGAGATCGTGCGCAGCGGCCAGCTGGGCGAACTCAAGCGCAGCGTCTGGATCGTCACCAACTGGTACCGGACGCAGGCGTACTACAATTCCGGTTCCTGGCGCGCCTCCTGGAACGGAGAGGGCGGCGGCGTCCTCCTGAACCAGTGCCCGCACAACCTGGACATCTGGCAGTGGATCGTGGGCATGCCCAAGACCATCCGCGCCTTCTGCAGCTACGGCAAGTACCATGACATCGACGTCGAAGACGATGTCACCATCTACGCCGAGTACGAAGGCGGCGCCACGGGCGTGTTCATCACCACCACGGGCGAGTATCCCGGCACCAACCGCCTGGAGATTTCGGGCGACCGCGGCAAGCTGGTGGCCGAAAACGGCAAGCTTACCTGGTGGAAGCTGGCCGAGGCCGAGCGCGATGTCTGCCGCACCTCCGACAAAGGCTTTGTGCAGATCCCCATGGAAGAGATCGAGGTCCCCATCACGGAGAAGGAGACCGCTCACCTGGGCATCCTGCAGAACTTCACCAACGCCATCTTAAAGGGCGAAGAGCTGATCGCTCCCGGTGTGGAGGGCATCAACGCCCTGTCCATCATCAATGCCTCGCACCTGTCCGACTGGACGGATGACTGGGTGGAACTGCCGGTGGACGAGGAGCTGTTCGACGAGTTGCTGCAGGAGCACTGCGACGAAGAGCGCATGGAGCAGCGCCGGGCAGCCCAGACCGGGCAGGAGAAGCTCAAAGGGGAGTACAGCGAGCGCTGGTCGGTGAGGTGGTGAGAGACGACCCTCATCCGTCAGACACCTTCCCCTCGCAAAGGGGGGAAGGCTTTCATTTGAACCTTATTGGAATACTACCATACAAAAGGAGCACAACACCATGCAGATGACAATGAGATGGTACGGCACGGGCCACGACACCGTGACGCTGGAGCAGATCCGCCAGACAGCCTACGTCAAGGGCGTGATCACCATGCTGTACGACAAGATGCCCGGCGAAGTCTGGGAGCTTGACGAGATCCTGGCGCTCAAGAAGGAAGTGGAAGACGCCGGCCTGTACATCGCGGGCATTGAGAGCGTCAACGTCAGCGACGCCATCAAGACCGGTTCTCCCGAGCGTGACAAAGACATCGACGCCTACATCAAGTCCCTGGAGAACCTCGGCAAGGCCGATATCCACATGGTCTGCTACAACTTCATGCCGGTCTTCGACTGGACCCGCACCGAGCTGGCCCGCAAGCGCGCGGACGGAACCACCGTGCTGGCCTACACCCAGAAGGCGGTCGACGCCATCAACCCGGAAGACATGTTCGGTTCCATCGCGGGCGATATGAACGGCACCGTGATGCCGGGCTGGGAGCCGGAGCGCATGGCCAAAGTCAAGGAGCTGTTCGAGCTCTACAAGGACATCGATTCCGAGAAGCTCTTTGAGAACCTCAAGTACTTCCTGGAAGCCATCATGCCGGTCTGCGACAAGTACGACATCAACATGGCCATCCATCCGGATGATCCGGCCTGGTCGGTCTTCGGCCTGCCGCGCATCATCATCAACAAGGAGAACGTCCTGCGGATGATGAACATGGTCCCGAACAAGCACAACGGCATCACCTTCTGCACCGGTTCCTACGGCACCAGCCTGAAGAACAACCTGCCGGATATGATCCGCGCGCTCAAGGGCCGCATCCATTTCGCACATCTGCGCAACCTCAAGTTCAACGACGGCGAGGCGGATTTCGAGGAGTCCGCGCACCTGTCCAGTGACGGCACGTTTGACATGCACGCCATCGTCCGCGCCCTCTACGACATCGGCTTTGACGGCCCCATCCGTCCGGATCACGGCCGCATGATGTGGGGCGAGGTGGCCATGCCCGGCTACGGCCTGTACGACCGCGCCCTGGGTGCCGCCTACCTGTGCGGTCTGTGGGAGGCCGTCGAGAAGGAGGCGAAGAGATGAAACTGAGCATCAATGGTCTGAAGGATAAGGCCGCCTGGGAGGCGGCTGGCGTTGCGCTTCCGCAGTATGACGTGGCGGCCATGGCCGCGCGCACCAAGGAGAACCCCATCTGGGTGCACTTCGGCGCCGGCAACATCTTCCGCGGCTACATCGCCGCCCTGCAGGACGTGCTGCTGAATACGGGCGAAGCGGACCGCGGCATCATCGCGGCCGAGACCTTCGACTACGATATCATCGACATGATCTACAAGCCCTTTGACAACCTGACGCTGATGGTCACCCTGAAGCCGGACGGGTCCACCGCCAACAAGATCGTCTCCTCCATCGCGGAGGGCGTGAAGGCGGATTCGTCGGATCCGGCCTGCGTGGCCCGTCTGACCGAGATCTTCACCAACCCCGGCCTGCAGATGATCAGCTTCACCGTCACCGAGAAGGGCTATGCCTTAAACGGCCTGGACGGAACGTTCATGCCGGTGGTCGTGAAGGACATCGAAGAAGGCCCGGCGCATGCCCGCCATGCCATGAGCATCGTGGCGGCCATGCTCTTTGAACGCTTCAAGGCCGGCAAGTATCCGCTGGCCGTGGTCTCCATGGACAACTGCTCGCACAACGGCGAAAAGCTGATGGGCTCCGTGCTCACCATCGCCAAGGAGTGGGAGAAGAAGGGCTTCGTCGGGGCAGACTTCATCGATTACCTGACCGATGAAGCGTACGTCACCTTCCCGTGGTCCATGATCGACAAGATCACCCCTCGTCCGGCCAAGTCCGTCGAGGAAGGCCTGACCGCCATGGGCGTGGAGAACATGGCGCCGGTCGTGACCGGCCGCAAGACCTTCATCGCGCCGTTCGTCAACGCCGAAGGCCCGCAGTACCTGGTCATCGAGGACAAGTTCCCGAACGGCCGTCCGGCTCTCGAGAAGGCCGGCGTGTACTTCACGGACCGCGACACCGTCAACAACGTGGAGCGCATGAAAGTCACCACCTGCCTGAACCCGCTGCACACGGCGCTGGCCGTCTACGGGTGCGTGCTGGGGTACGATCTGATCGCCAGCGAGATGAACGACAAGGAGCTGGTCGGCCTGATCCGCCACATCGGCTACGAAGAGGGCATGCCCGTGGTCACGGATCCCGGCATCATCAGCCCGAAGGCCTTCATCGACGAAGTCATCGGCGAGCGTCTGCCCAACCCGTTCATGCCGGATACGCCTCAGCGCATCGCCACGGATACCTCCCAGAAGGTGTCCGTCCGCTTCGGCGAGACCATCAAGAGCTACGTGGCGGAGGCCGATAAGGACGCTTCCGCACTGACCTACATCCCGCTGGCCCTGGCCGGGTGGCTGCGCTACCTGCTGGGCGTGGATGACAACGGGCAGCCGTTCGAACTCTCCCCGGATCCGATGAAGGACGAGCTGGTCAAAGACCTGGCCGGTATCGAAGTCGGCAAGCCGGAGACCTACACCGGGCAGCTCAAGCCCATCCTGGCCAACCCGCACATCTTCGGCATCGATCTGTATAAGGCCGGGCTGGCGGACAAAGTGGAAGCCTATTTTGTGGAGGAGATCGCAGGCAAGGGCGCGGTGCGCGCTACGCTTGAGAAGTACGTGTAAGCATGATCCTGTCCGTTGCTCACATCAGCAAGAATTTTCTGGACCAGTGTGTGCTGCGTGACGCCACGTTTCACCTGGAAGACCGCGAAAAGTGTGCGCTGATCGGCGTAAATGGCGCCGGCAAGACCACGCTTTTGCGGATCATCATCGGAGACCTCCCCGCGGACAGCGGGGAGGTCACGGTGGCGAAGGGGAAGACGGTCGGGTATCTGGCGCAGCATCAGGATCTGCCGGCCGGCCGCACCATCCGCGAGGTTCTGCTGGAGACCAAGCGGGAGGTGCTGGACCTGGAGGACCGCATCCGGTCACTGGAACAGCAGATGAAGGGAGCCTTAGGGGATGACCTGGAGGCTCTTTTGTCTGCGTACGCGGAAGCCACGCACGCTTTTGAACAGGCCGACGGCTACGCGGTGCGCAGCGAGGTGACCGGCGTCTTAAAAGGCCTCGGCTTCCCGGAAGAAGAGTTTGACAAGGACGTGGCGTCGCTGTCCGGCGGGCAGAAGACCCGCGTGACGCTGGCAAAGCTCCTGCTGACCAGGCCGGATGTGCTGCTGCTCGATGAGCCGACCAACCATCTGGATCTGGAGAGCGTGGCGTGGCTGGAAAACTTCCTGGGGACGTACCCCGGCGCCGTGCTGGTGTCCTCCCATGACCGGTATTTCCTGGACCGCATCGTCACCAAGTGCGTGGAGATCGAGCGCGGCGAGGTAATCAGCTTCCCCGGCAACTACACGGCCTTCTCCGCCAAAAAGCAGGAGATGATCGCCGCCCGCCAGAAGGCCTACCTCAACCAGCAGCGGGAGATCAGGCACCAGGAGGAAGTCATCGCCAAACTGCGGTCGTTCAACCGCGAGAAGTCCATCAAGCGGGCCGAGAGCCGCGAGAAGCAGCTGGCGAAGATCGACCGCATCGAAAAGCCCATCACATCGGATGACACCATGCACTTTGAGCTGAACCCCGGCGTGGAGAGCGGCAAGGACGTGATGAGCATCCGGGGGCTGGCCAAGTCCTTCGGCGCGCAGGAACTGTTCGCGGACGTCAGCCTCGACATCCGGCGCGGTGAGCACATCGCCATCGTGGGGCGCAACGGCACCGGCAAGACCACGCTCTTAAAGATCATCAACGGCATCACGCCGGCCGATGCGGGCGTGATCACGCTGGGCGCCA
>CAMJGH010000040.1 GCA_946405185.1 uncultured Lachnospiraceae bacterium | reverse complement strand
CTGCCCATCCTGCTCCTCATACTGAACCGGAAGGCCGGGAAGAACCGGGGCGTCGTGCATTACCTCGAGTTCGGCCTGGGGTATGGCGTGGTGGAGATGATGGTCGTGGCCATGTACTCGGTGGGCGTGGCTTTCATGCTGCACATGGTGTTCCGGGTGGGCGGCGATGAAGGCATGCTGGCCTACATGGGCGAAGGGGCCACCGAGGCGGATCTGGCCGGTGTCCTCGAACTCATGAACATGCCGTGGTATCTCTTCCTGGCGTCCACGGTGGAAGCGCTGCTCATGCTGATCTTCCGGATCGGCACCATGGAGACCATCCTGGGCATTCAGTACGGGAAGCTGCCCAAGGGGCAGACCATCGGGTTGCTGACCCTGACGCATATCCTGGTCCACGCCGCGAGCGTTTCCATTTCCCACGGTGTGCTGCCGGGCGGTCCGTCGGACATCCTGCTGATGGCCGCGCTGCTGATTGGCTGCGCTTATGTGTGGCTGACGGCGAAAAAGGCGCTGATGCCTGCCTGGGCCGAAGAGAAGGCCGCCATCGGCGAGCGGAAGAAAGCCGGCCGGCACGAGACCGGCATCGGCGAAAAGGTGCGTTACAGCGGCCTGGCTTCCAGACGCGAGAAGCACGCCGCCCCGCACGATTCGGATCAGGGATTCTAAACGAGAGGATGAGGCTTTCATGACACTGGGGGAACTGGTTTCAAGAATGACGGTCACCTGGATCTGCGGAGGTCCGGACACGCCGGTGACGGGGCTGGCCTTTGACAGCCGCAAGGCGGCGGAAGGCGAGGTGTTCCTGTGCATCGCCGGCGCGCGCTTTGACAGTCACGATGCCATCGCGGACGTGGCGGCGCGCGGGGTGGCGGCCGTCATCATCAGCAAGGAGCCGGCAGCGTGCGGCCTGGGCCCGGAGGGGATTCCCGGCTTCCCGCAGACAGCCGTCCTGCAGGTGGCCGATGCCCGGCTGGCGGAGGCTGAACTGGCCGCGGCCTGGTACGGGCATCCGGCGGACCGGCTGAAAACCATCGGCATCACGGGCTCCAAGGGGAAGACCACCTGCGCCCACATGGTGGCGGGCATCTTCGAGGCGGCCGGCCATTCGGTGGGCACCATCGGCACCAACGGCGTGACCTACGCGGGGCAGTGGTTCGAACTGACCAACACCACGCCGGCGGCGCACGAGATGCAGCGGTATCTCAGGGAAATGGCGGATGCAGGCGTGGACGTGGCGGTCATCGAGTGCTCCTCGCAGGGGCTGATGCAGCACCGCTGCAGCGGCTTCACCTTTGACGCCGGCATCTTCATGAACATCTCGCATGGGGACCACATCGGCCCGAACGAGCATAAGGATTTTGCGGATTACCTGTACTGCAAGGGGCGCCTGCTGCGGCATTCCCGCCACGCGTTCGTCTGCGCGGACGATGAGCACGCGCAGGACGTGCTGGCCGGCGTCACCGCGCCGGTGACTACCTTCGGCTTTGCGGAGGGCGCCGATTACCGGCTGGCTTCCGTGGAGAAGGTGTTTGCCCAGGGGGCTCCGGGGCTGCACATGGCGGTGGAAGGCCGCCTGCAGGCTGAGCTGGATGTGAACCTGCCCGGCACGTTCAACGCGGTGAACGCGCTGGCGGCCGTGGCGGTGGCGGACACCTTCGGGTGCAGCACCGCGGCCATGGAGGAAGGCCTCACCCACCTGCACATCCGCGGGCGGTTTGAGATCGTCTTCAAAAACAGCCGCATGGCGGTCTGCGTGGATTTCGCCCACAACGGCTACAGCACGCGCAACCATCTGGAGGCCCTGCGCGAATACCACCCGAAGCGCTTGGTCTGCGTGTTCGGCGCGGACGGCAACCGCTCCAGGGACCGCCGCTACGAGATGGGCGAGGCGTCGGGAAGGCTGGCGGACTTCTCCATCATCACGGCCGGCCACAACCGGTGGGAGCCGTTTGAAGTCATCCGGGACGATATCCTGATCGGCATGCACAAAACGGCTGGGGAGTACCTGGTCATCCCCAACCGCGTGGAGGCCATCCGCTACGCCATGGAAAACGCCCAAGAGGGGGATCTGATCACCATCCTCGGCCTGGGCCATGAGTTCTATCAGGAAGAAAAGGGTGTCATGACGCCTTACAGCGATAAAGAGACCGTCCTGCGTCTGGCAGAAGAACTGAAATTGGGGGAGTGACGACGATGAAAAAAACGAGCGAAAAGCCTGCTGCGAATGCGGCATCCGTACCCGGGCTGCTGGCTCTGGACAGCTATCTGCAGCCGTTTGCGGATGATATCCGCCTGCGCATGAGAAATTACGAAGACAAGCGCCGCCAGCTGGTCGGTGAGACGGGCAGTCTGTCCGACTTTGCCAACGGCGACCTGTACTACGGGTTCCACCGCACCGAAGACGGCTGGGTCTACCGCGAGTGGGCTCCCGGTGCCAGCGCCATGTTCCTGACGGGCGATTTCAACAACTGGGACACCTATTCCCACCGCCTGGAAAAGAAGGAGAACGGCAACTGGGAGATCGTGATCCCCGGGCGCGATGCGCTGAAGTCCGGCCAGAAGGTGCAGGCCGTGGTGGTGCACGACGGTCAGGAACTGCGCCGCATCCCCGCCTACGCGCACTACGTGGTGCAGGATCCGGTGACCATCGAGTGGAACGCGCAGATCTTCGAGCCGGAAAAGCCGTTCGTGTGGACGGATGCCGGCTTTGCGCCGCAGAAGCCGCTGCTCATCTACGAGTGCCATGTGGGCATGGCGCAGGAGGAGGGCCGCATCGGCACTTACCGCGAGTTTGCGGACAACATCCTGCCGCGCATCAAGGATCTGGGGTATGACACCATCCAGGTCATGGCCATCATGGAGCATCCGTACTACGCGTCTTTCGGCTACCAGGTGACCAACTTCTTTGCGGCTTCCTCCCGCTACGGCACGCCGGAAGACCTCAAGTACATGGTCAACCGCGCGCATGAGATGGGCATTGCGGTGCTGCTGGACGTGGTGCACTCGCACGCCGCCAAGAACACCCGCGAGGGCCTGAACGAGTTTGACGGCACGGATTACCAGTATTTCCACGCCGGCCCTGAAGGCGACCACCCCGCCTGGAACACGAAACTGTTTGATTACGGCAAGCCCGAAGTCCTCCACTTCCTGCTGTCCAACCTGAAGTTCTGGATGACGGAATACCACTTTGACGGCTTCCGCTTTGACGGTGTCACGTCCATGCTGTACCACGACCACGGCCTGGGCACGGCGTTCACCAGTTACGACAAGTATTTCTCCATGAACACCGATACGCAGGCGGTCACCTACCTGACGCTGGCAGCCGAGCTGATCCACGAGATCAACCCGCAGGCCATCGTCATCGGCGAGGATATGTCCGCCATGCCGGGGCTCTGCCGGCCGGTCGAAGAAGGCGGCATGGGGTTTGACTACCGCCTGGCCATGGGCGAGCCGGACATGTGGATCAAGATGCTCAAGGAGCAGAAGGACGAAGACTGGGATCTGTGGAAGATCTGGTACGAGCTGACCATCCGCCGTCCCGGCGAGCCGGTCATCGGGTACGCTGAGTCGCACGATCAGGCGCTGGTGGGCGACAAGACCATCATGTTCCGCCTCTGCGATGCCGATATGTACTGGCACATGGACCGCGCCAGCCAGAGCCTGGTGATCGACCGCGGCATGGCGCTGCACAAGCTCATCCGCCTGCTGACCTCCACCTTGGGCGGTGAAGGGTACCTGAACTTCATGGGCAACGAGTTCGGCCATCCCGAGTGGATCGACTTCCCTCGCGAAGGCAACGGCTGGAGCTATCAGTACTGCCGCCGCCAGTGGAGCCTGGCCGACAACGGGCTGCTGCGCTACAGTTACCTTAACGACTTTGACCGCGCCATGGTGAAGATGCTCAAGGATGAGCAGGTGCTGGGAGGCAAGACGCACAACCTCTACACGCATCAGGATGACAAGGTGCTGGCGTACTCCCGCGGCAAGGCGGTGGTCGTCTTCAACCTTCATCCGAGCAAGAGCTTCCAGGGGTATTTCATCCCGGTAGGCGTGGAAGGCCGCTACCGTGTCATCCTCTCGAGCGATGACGACCGGTTCGGCGGTCAGAACCGCATCCAGGATGACTACATCTACGATGCGAAGCGCATCCCGGACGGACGCATCGGGTTCCCGGTCTACCTGCCCAGCCGCACGGCCATCGTGTTCGAGCGTATCGAAGAGCAGCCGGTCAAGGAAGAAGAGAAGCCGAAGAAGCGGGTGACGCGGAAGAAAACCGCCGAGGCCGCTCCGGAAGCGGAAGCCGTGAAGGAAGAAGCACCGAAGAAGCGGACCACCCGCAAGAAAGCCGCCGAGGCTGCTCCGGAGGCGGAAGCCGTGAAAGAAGAAGCACCGAAGAAGCGGACTACCCGCAAGAAGGCAACCGAACCGGCCGCCGAAGCGGAGGCCGTGAAGGAAGAAGCCCCGAAGAAACGTACCACGCGGAAGAAAGCCGCCGCGTCCGATACATCCGAGAAGTGACAGTAAGCTGAACGCCGCTCCTCCCACCCGGAAGGAGCGGCGTCTCACAGAAAGAAGGTCTGCCGCGACATGTCCCGTCTGCCTGAACAATACCGCCGGCTGCTCCTGGCCGGACTGGCCCTGATCGCCCTGATCTGCTTTATCGCTGCCGTCGTCACCTCGCCGAAAGCCGGCCGGGAGGCGCCTGCCGAGAGTGCAGCGGAGTCTTCCAACGCCGCGCCTTCTTCGGAAAGCGAAGGATCACAGCAGCCTGCCACCACTACTCCTGCAGCGTTCACGGAGGAAGCATCGGAAACCGAAGAGAGTTCTTCGGAGGAAACGTCCGAAGAGACCGCCGACGAGGCCGAAACCGAGAGTGGAACCACCGCCGCAGCCGCGGAAAGCAAGGAGAGTGCAGCGGGAGCAGGCGCTGTCGCGGCTCCCGCGATGGCACCGGCCGGCGCGTATTCCAACCCGGCGGGGCGGATGCCTTCCGGCCACAACACCATCTATCTGTGTTTCACCATCGGTTCGGAGCTGGGATACACCGGGCAGCTGATGGATATTCTGGCTTCCCGCGGCGTGAAGGCCACGTTCTTCATCACCGTGCATGAGTATCTGACCAATCGGTGGAAACACGATACGCCGGCACTGGCGGGCCGCATGGCGGCGGAAGGCCACACGATCGGCTGCCACGGATACACGCACGTGTGGCCGTACCAGCTGTCGGACCAGCAGCTGCGGGATGAAGTGAGCGCCTCGCGCGCCCTTCTGAACAGCGTGTTGGGGTATGACTATCCGCTGACGTATTACACGCCGCCGTACGAGTATTTCTACCCGCGCGATGTCGGCGTGGTGCAGAGCATGGGCATGATCTACGTGTCGCAGACCTTTGCGGTGTCGGACCGCAAGAACCCGACGTCCGCTCAGGCGTACGCGACGCTCTGTTCCGGACTGGCGGACGGGCAGATCTATTTCCTGCACCCGAACGGGCCCAACACCGGCGCCATGGCACAGTTTCTGGATTATGCCATCAGCCATGGCTATCAGTTTGTGGCCTTAGGCAACAAGCCGGTGGTGCCGGTGCCGGAATTAGAAGAGCCGGAGACGACCGAGGAGGAGACCGAAGAGACGGCTGCTGTTTCGACTGAAGAAGAGACGGAAGCCACAGCGGCGGTTGATGAATCCAACCAGTCGGAGAGCGGGAAACCGTCGTCTCAGGCACCGTCTGCTACAGAGTCGGCTGCTCCCACGGTGAAGCCTACCACAGCCCCCACACAGACACAGACAGAATCGCAGTCGCAGTCCGAATCGGCTTCACAGACAGAGACAGAAACGCCGTCGGAGACGGAGCCAGAATCCTCTGAGGCACCGACACAGCCCCCGGAAACGGAGCCTCCGTCATCGGAAGCCACTCCCACGGAGGCTTCGACCACGGAAACCCCTGTCACAGAACCGCCTGCGCCCGAACCACCTGCCACGGAAGCATCCACCATGGAAACTTCGGCGCAGCCGTAAATCATAACCATACAACAAGACCGGCACAGGGGACTTGCCTCTGCGCCGGTCATTTTGTATCCGCTCTGGATGGAGCGCGTTACGCCGTCAGATTCTTATCGTACAAAATCTTCAGCCCCTTGAGCAGCAGTCCGTCATCAAACCGGATCTCATGCCGGCAGTAGGGGATGACGAAGCGGGCCAGGCCGCCGGTGGCGATGACGGTGCAGGGGGCTCCCAACTCCTCCTGCATGCGGTCGATCAGGCCGTCCAGCATGCCGGCAGCGCCGAAGATCACGCCGCTCTTCATGGAATCGGCGGTGTTGGTTCCGATGGCGTGCTTCGGAGCGGACAGGCCGATGGAGGTCAGCTGGGCGGCATTTGAGGAGAGCGACTGCATGGAGACGCGCACACCCGGCATGATGGACACGCCGCGGAACACGCCTTTTTCATCCACCGCGGAAAGCGTGGTGGCGGTGCCCATGTCGATGAGGATCATGGGGCCTTTCTGCTCGGCCAGGGCGGCCACGGCGGCCACCACCAGATCCGCGCCCAGCTGGGCGGGGTTGTCGATGGCGATGGGCAGGCCGGTCTTCAGGCCGGGCCCGACGGCCATGTGCGGCTTGCCGGGCAGGATCTTCTCCATGGCATCCGCCAGCACGGTGTTCAGGATGGGCACGACGGAGGAGAGGATGCTCCCCTCAATGTCCTCCCGGCGGATCTCGTGCAGGTTCAGGACATCCCGCAGCAGCACGGCGTATTCCGTGGCCGTTTTGCGGGTGTCGGTGGAGAGGCGCTCCACGAAAAGGCTCTCGCTGTCTTTGACACAGCCGACGACAATGTTGGTGTTGCCTACGTCAATGGCTAAGATCATGTTCTTTTGTCTCCTTTAGGCGGTGAACGCGCGCTCAAAGAACGCGCAGACTTCTTCGAGGATGGCGGGATCGGTCTCGGTGATCAGGTCGTAATCGATGTGGGCGTAGAGGGCTTCCAGGCGGGCGGCCGAACCGGGTTTCTTCTTGGCCTTCTCGGCCACGGCGGCGGCGATGCCGGCGAAGGTTTTGGCCAGATACTGCTCGGCTTCCGTGGTCTGATAGACGTTGTGGCCGCGGCCCTGCAGCATCCTTGTGCGCAGCTTCGGGTCATCGCCGGTGGCGGGGGCCTTCACCACGGAGTTCTCCGGCGGCACGCTGGTATCGGCCGTGCCGTGGTAGAGGATGGCCGGGATCTTTCCGTCCGTGAGCACCTGCGAGCAGGGCTTGATGGCGGCGCGGCCGTCCAGGCGGACTAACACCAGGCGCACGAACGGCAGGAAGAGAGGAGCGGGCAGGTGGGTTTTCGCGGCCATCTGTGCGGCGATGTTCACGGCCGGGTCCTCCAGAGGCGAGAAGGCGGCGATGGCTTTCACGCGGGCGGCTTCCGGCAGCGCCGGCGCCTGGCAGACCACGTATCCGCCCCATGAATGGCCGCACAGGGCGATAGGCCATTCATCAAAATGCGGGATGGTGCGGAGGTAGGTGAATGCCGCCTGCAGGTCCTTCACCCCCTGGTAAAAGCTGCGGATGCCTTCGCCCGGGGAAGCGGCACACCCGGTATTGTCCCACGAGAAGACCGTGTAGCCGCGCAGGCAGAAGTCGTGGATCAGCCGCGTGTAGCTGTGGTGGCCGGCACCGTACCCGTGGCAGAAGAGGATCAGCCCGCGGTCACCCTTATGGCCCGCCTGCACGTAGAAGGCGCCGGAAAGCTGCCGGGTGCCGGACGGGAAGAGGACTTCGCGGCAGGCCAGGTCCGGAAAGTCCGCCGCGGTGAGATACCGGAGGTTCGGATCTTCATCGCACCGGCCGGCAAAATGAGCCGTGATGCCTTTCCAGGCGATGGCGTACAGGCCGCCGCAGACGAGAAGGACCAGCAGAAACAGGATCAGCAGATAGATCATGACCGCTCCTTTCAGTCTAAAACACGTTTTTATCAGTTTATCACCGTTTTTTCGGCCGTGCAACCTTGTGTCGGAACGCCTGCTTATGCTATAATGCGCGGGTTAAACAGACGGAGGCATTATGGCAGATCTCAGAACCGAAATCGAAAAACGGCGCACGTTCGCCATCATCTCTCACCCGGACGCCGGCAAGACCACGCTGACGGAAAAACTGCTGCTGTACGGCGGGGCCATCAATCTGGCCGGCTCGGTCAAAGGCCGCAAGACGGCCCGGCACGCGGTGTCGGACTGGATGGAGATCGAGAAAGAGAGAGGCATCTCGGTGACGTCGTCCGTGCTCCAGTTTGAGTACGGCGGGCGCTGCATCAACATCCTGGACACCCCGGGCCACCAGGACTTCTCGGAGGACACCTACCGGACGCTCATGGCGGCGGATTCGGCCGTCATGGTCATCGACGCCAGCAAGGGCGTGGAGGCGCAGACCATCAAGCTCTTCAAGGTGTGCGTGCTGCGCCATATCCCCATTTTCACCTTTATCAACAAGATGGACCGCGAGGCGGGTGATCCGTTCGAGCTCATGGATGAGATCGAGCGCATCCTCGGCATCCGCACCTGCCCGATCAACTGGCCCATCGGCAGCGGCAAGAGCTTCCGCGGCGTCTACGACCGCGAGGAGAAGAAAATCACCACGTTCACCGCGGCCCGCGCCGGCATGGTGGAGGTGGAGAGCCGCGACGTGCCCATTGAGGACGCCGAAGCGGAGATCGGGCCCATCGCGTACGAAACGCTTCAGGAGCACATCGAACTGCTGGACGGCGCCTCGGAGGAGCTGGACATGGAGCGCGTCTCCCGCGGTGACCTGACGCCGGTCTTCTTCGGGTCGGCGCTGACCAACTTCGGCGTGGAGACCTTCCTGCAGCATTTCCTGGCCATGACCTACACGCCCATGGCCCGTCATTCGGACGCCGGCATGATCGACCCGCTGTCCGAGGACTTTTCGGCCTTCGTCTTCAAGATCCAGGCCAACATGAACAAGGCGCACCGGGACCGCATCGCGTTCATGCGCATCTGCTCGGGCAAGTTTACGGCCGGCATGGAAGTCACGCACGTGCAGGGCGAGCGCAAGATCCGCCTCACCCAGCCGCAGCAGATGATGGCCCAAGAGCGCAAGATCGTGGAGGAGGCCTACGCCGGGGATATCATCGGCATCTTCGATCCGGGCGTCTTCTCCATCGGCGATACGCTCTGCGAAGGCAAAAAGCCCTTCCGGTTTGATCCCATCCCGACCTTCGCGCCGGAGCACTTCGCCCGGGTGCGGCAGATCGACACCATGAAGCGCAAGCAGTTCGTGAAGGGCATCCACCAGATCGCTCTTGAGGGTGCCATCCAGATCTTCCAGGAGGCGTCCACCGGCATGGAGGAGATCCTGGTCGGCGTGGTGGGCGTGCTGCAGTTTGACGTGCTGCAGTTCCGCCTGAAGAGCGAGTACAACGTGGAGATCGCCCTGGACCTGCTGCCGTACGAGCACATCCGCTGGATCACCAACCCGCAGGAGGTGGATCTGGACCGCATCGCCGGCACCAGCGACATGAAGCGCATCCAGGACCTCAAAGGCAACCCGCTGCTGCTGTTCATCCATCCGTGGAGCGTGGGTATGGTGCTCGAGCGCAACCCGAAACTGAAGCTGTCCGAATTCGGCAACGTGACGTTCTGAGGCACATCCCGCCGGAAGAAAAACATCTCAAAAAAGAAAATATTAAGAAACAGCCCTGCACAAGCCGTTCAGTATGTGATATGATACTAACGGAAGCAAGGCTGTTTTGTTTTTGTTCCGGGGGAGGAAGACAGTGAGTTTATACGATGCGATCTTTGCCAGGAGGTCGTGCCGGAAGTTTTCACAGGCACCGGTCGATGAGGACCGTCTCATTCATCTGGAAAAATATCTGAGCCTGATCCGGGCGCTGGATCCGAAGATCCGCACCCGGTTTGAACTGGTGCGCGCCGATGAGGTGCGCCTGGGCGGGGCGTTTCTGGTCTCCGCGCCGTACTATCTGGTGCTGTATTCGGAAGAGGCGGAGGGCAGCCGGGCCAATGCCGGGTATCTGATGGAGCAGGCCGTGCTGTACCTGACCGTCTATGGGGTGGCCACCTGCTATCAGGGCGGGGTGGACAAAAAGACGCTTCCCGCTGCGCCGGCCGGCATGGAGCCGGTCATCACGGTGGCCTTCGGGCTGCCGGAAGGGAGCCTCAGTGGTTCCCGTGCACGCCGCAAGAAGCTGGAGGATGTCTGCGTGTTCCGCGACGGCGCGGGCAGCGATGTCAGAAAGATCGTGGAAGCTGCCCGCATCGCGCCTTCCGCGCTGAACCGCCAGCCGTGGTTCTTTGTGGCGGCACCCGGCCGCATTCACGTGTTCTGCCGGCCCACGCCGCTCATGAAAGGGCAGGAGTTTGACTGCGGCATCGCGCTGCTGCACCTGATGCTGGCCGCCGAGGAGAACTGGTACACGCCGAAGGTCGTGCAGGTAAAGAAACTGCCGGACAAGCTGCCGGCACGCATGAGTTATGTGGGGACGGTGCTGCTGGAGACAGTACGCTGATAAGATTGAAAACCAACAGGCCTCTTCCGGAAAACCGGGAGAGGCCTGATATTTTACAGGAACGGTGCGGCCGCATCGGCCAGAGCCTGACAGGCCGCGGGGATCTCCGCTTCCGGCAGGGAGGCGCAGGAGAGTATCAGCCGCAGCCGGCCGTCGCCCGCGTCCTCCTGTACGCAGCGGATGCCGCTGCGGTCGAGCGCCTGGGCAAAGCGCGTGAGGTTCCCTTCCAGCGGGAGCAGCAGGGCCGCGGCAAAACCGCCGTCACCGGTCAGAAGCTCCGTAGGCGGCGGGAAGGCACTCTTCAGCCCGCGGATCATGCAGGCGCGCCGCTCGGCGTACGTGCGGGAGAGTTTGCGGATGCGGGTGGCCAGATGGCCGTCCCGGATGTAGCTGGCCAGCGCGATCTGCTCCGCCACGGAGGCCGTCTGGTTATAGAAGGAAGCCACGGTGCGGTAGGCCGACAGGAGCGGCTCCGGCAGGATCATGAAGCTGATGCGCACCGACGGCAGGAGGATGCGCGAAAAGCTGCTGATGTACACCACGTGGCTGCCGCCGGCCAGCGAGTAGAGGGATGGCGTCTTGCGCAGGTGGGTGACAAACTCGTTTTCGTAGTCATCCTCGATGAGGATACTGTCGTGTTCCCGGACGCGGGCCGCCAGCTGCTCGCGGCGGGAGGCCGGCATGGCCGTCCCCCAGCGCGTCATGTGGGCCGGGGAGACGTAGATGACCGGCGCGTCCGGATCCTTGATGACCGGGCGGTTGCCGAAGGCTTCAAACACGGTGATGGCCTGCCGGAACGACCCAGCCGGGAACGAGACATTCACCGGGTGCGGCAGCAGCGGGCAGAGGAGGAAGAGGAGGCTCTGCAGGCCGGCGCCGATGACGATCTGGTCCGGCGAGCAGAGGATGTTGCGCTGGTGCCGCACGTAGTCGGCCAGAGCCTGGCGCAGGTCCGGCTCTCCCTGAGGATCGCCGTAGTGCGAGAGCCGCCCGGTCTTGCGCAGCGCCGATTTGACATAGCGTGCCCAGAGGGCAAAGGTGGACGGGTCCGGCTCGGAGCCGTGCGAGGTGAAATCATACCGCACGGCGGAAGGCAGTTTTTTGGCAGACGGTGCCGGCAGCGCCTCCGGAGCCTGGCGGATGGCCGCGTAGTAGCCGCTCTGCGGGCGCGCCACCAGATACCCGTCGGCCGCCAGCAGCGAGTAGGCACTCTCCACCGTGGTGCGGGAGCAGTGGTGCAGGGCGGCGCAGTCGCGCACGGACAAAAGCCTTGCACCCGGGCGGATACGGCCTTCCTCGATCTCCCGACGGTAGTGGTCATATAAAAGCTGATATCGCGTGATCTTTCCCATAGGAACAGGATACTCCGCGGGGGGCCGCCATGGCAAGCGTTTTGTGGCGGATCGGCGGCTCTTTTGGTTGACAATGCCGTTTTTTGTGTTAAAATCGGTGAAGTGTGACAAAAGCTGTGATGGCGCACAGTAAGAGACGGCTATCCATCCCAGAGACAGAAGGCCACCGGCTGCAAGCCTTCTGATGTAACGGCCGCCCTCCGAATTTCACGCCGGAGCTGCAGGGCTGAACGCGTACCGTGTGTACAGTAGGCACTGCCGTGAATCCGCGTCAGGGATGCAATGAGTGCCCGCTGTGGCGGGAATCAGGGTGGTACCGCGGCAACTGTCGTCCCTCATGGTTTCATGAGGGGCTTTTTTATTTTCCGTAAAACAGGGGACTGTGAGGAGGATCCGTATGAACGAGAACCTGCAGAAGATTCTGGACGAGGCCAAAACCCGCATCGCGGCGGCCGAAAGCCTGGAAGACTTGAACGACATCCGCGTGCAGATGCTGGGCAAGAAGGGCCGCATCACCGACGTGATGAAGAGCATGCGCGAACTGCCGCCCGAAGAGCGCCCGGCGTTCGGCCAGATGGTCAACGGCCTGCGCCAGATGGTCGAAGAGACCATGGAGACCCGCAAGCGCCTGCTGGCGGCCAAAGTCCGCGAGGCGAAGCTGGCGGCCGAGACCATCGACGTGACGCTGCCCGCGAAGGCGGCCGGCATCGGCCACAGCCATCCGAACACCATCGCGCTGGACGAGGTGGAGCGGATCTTCGTCGGCATGGGCTACGAAGTGGTCGAAGGCCCCGAAGTGGAGAAGGATTACTACAACTTTGAAGCCCTGAACATCCCGGCCAACCATCCGGCCAAGGATGAGCAGGATACCTTCTACATCAACCCGGATGTGGTGCTGCGCACGCAGACCTCCTCCGTGCAGGTGCGTGTCATGGAGAAAGGCCAGCTGCCCATCCGCATGATCTCGCCCGGCCGCGTGTACCGGTCGGATGAGGTGGACGCCACGCATTCGCCCTGCTTCCATCAGATCGAAGGCCTGGTCATCGACAAGAATGTCACCTTCGCGGACCTGAAGGGGACGCTGGCGCTCTTCGCCAGGCAGCTGTTCGGTGAGGATACGCGCGTGAAGTTCCGCCCGCATCACTTCCCGTTCACCGAGCCGTCGGCCGAGATGGACGTCTCGTGCTTCAAGTGCCACGGCACCGGCTGCCGCTTCTGCAAGGGGTCCGGCTGGATCGAGATCCTGGGGTGCGGCATGGTGCACCCGCACGTGCTCGAAATGCGCGGCATCGACCCGGAGGAGTACACGGGCTTCGCGTTCGGCGTGGGCCTCGAGCGCATCTCCCTGCTCAAGTATGAGATCGACGACATGCGTCTGCTGTACGAGAACGACGCACGCTTCCTGAAGCAGTTCTAAGGCCGGTGAAGGAGGAAAAACCATATGAATACCGCATTATCCTGGATCAAAGCCTATGTGCCGGACCTTCGCTGCACCGCGCAGGAATACACGGACGCCATGACGCTGACCGGCACCAAGGTGGAAACCTTCCACGAGTATGACAAGAACCTGGAGAAGATCGTCGTCGGACAGATCCTTTCCATTGACAAACACCCGAACGCCGACAAGCTGGTGGTCTGCCAGGTGAACGTCGGCAGCCAGACCATTCAGATCGTCACCGGCGCGCCGAACGTGGCCGTGGGTCAGAAAGTCCCGGTGGTCTTAGACGGCGGCAAGGTGGCCGGCGGCCATGACGGCGGGCCCATGCCGGAGGACGGCATCCGTATTAAGGCCGGGAAACTGCGCGGCGTGGAGTCGTTCGGCATGATGTGCTCCATTGAAGAGCTGGGTTCCTCGCGTGATTTCTATCCGGATGCGCCGGAGAGCGGCATCTACATCCTGCCGGAAGACGCGCCTGTGGGCGCCGACGCCGTGGAGGTGCTGGGCCTGCACGACGTGGTCTTCGAGTACGAGATCACCAGTAACCGCGTGGACTGCTACAGCGTGATCGGCATCGCCCGCGAGGCGGCTGCCACGTTCCGTCTGCCGTTCGTGCTGCCGGAAGTCAAAGCCACCGGCAATGACGAAGATATCCACAATTTCCTGGAAGTGGAAGTGAAGGATATGGATCTGTGCCCGCGCTACTGCGCCCGCATGGTCAAAAACATCCATCTGGCCCCGTCGCCCGAATGGATGCAGCGGCGCCTGGCGGCCTCCGGCATCCGCCCCATCAACAACCTGGTGGACATCACCAACTATGTGATGGAAGAGTACGGCCAGCCGATGCACGCGTTTGACTACGACACCATCGCTGGCCACAGGATCGTGGTGGCCCGCGCCAACGACGGCGATACGTTCGTGACGCTGGACGGCCAGGAGCGCAAACTTGACCACGACATCCTCATGATCAACGACGCCGAGAAAGCCATCGGCATCGGCGGCATCATGGGCGGCGAGAACTCCAAGATCACCGACGACGTGAAGACCATGGTCTTCGAGGCGGCCTGCTTTGACGGCACCAACATCCGCCTCTCCGCCAAGCGCCTGGGCATGCACACCGATGCCTCCGGCAAGTTTGACAAGGGCCTGGATCCGCACACCGCCATGGCGGCCATCAACCGCGCCTGCGAACTGATCGAAGAGCTGGGCGCCGGCGAAGTGGTCGGCGGCGTCATCGACGTCTGCGCCGGCCTGCCGGAAGAGAAGCACGTGCCGTTCAACCCGGAGAAGATCAACAAGCTCCTGGGGACGGATGTGACTGAAGAGGAGATGCGCTCGTACTTCGCGCGCCTGGATCTGACCGTCAACGAGGAGGAGCGCACCATCGTGTGCCCGACCTGGCGTCAGGATCTGCTGCGCGAGGCGGACATCGCCGAAGAAGTGGCGCGCTTCTACGGGTACGACAAGATCCCGACCACCCTGCCGCACGGCGAAGCCACCGCAGGCGGCCTGTCGCTGAAGCTGCGCGTGGAGAACATCGCCCGCAGCGTGGCCGAGTTTGCCGGGTATTCCGAGTCCATGACGTACTCCTTTGAAAGCCCGAAGGTGTGGGACCGCCTGCGTCTGGCTACCGACGATGTGCGCCGCACGGCCGTGACCATCCAGAACCCGCTGGGTGAGGATTTCTCCGTCATGCGCACCCTGCCCGTCAACGGCATGCTGACGAGCCTGTCCACCAACTACAACCGCCGCAACAAAGACGTGAAGCTCTACGAACTGGCCACCATCTATCTGCCGCAGGCAGGCGAAGTGCTGCCGGATGAGCGCGTGCAGCTGGTGCTCGGATCCTACGGCGAAGGCGATTTCTTCACCGTGAAGGGCGTGGTCGAAGAGGTGCTGGGGAAACTGGGCATCACGGGGCGTCTGTCCTGTGATCCGGCTTGCGGGGAACCCTTCCTGCACCCGGGCCGCAAGGCCGTGCTGTCCGTGAATGGCACCGTGATCGGCTACATGGGCGAACTTCACCCGGATGTGGCGGATGCGTACCGCATCGGCGAGCGCGTGCAGCTGGCCGTCCTGGATATGCCGGTGGTCACCCGCATGGCCGATTTCGACCGCAAGTACCAGGGCCTGGCCCGTTTCCCGGCGGTCCGCCGCGACCTGTCCATGGTGGTGCCGCACGAGGTGCTGGCCGGTCAGGTGGAAGAGACCATCCGCGCCAACGCCGGCAAGCTTCTGGAAAGCTGTGAACTCTTCGATATCTACGAAGGCTCGCAGATTGCCGGCGGCTTCAAGTCCATGGCGTACGCTGTCACGTTCCGCGCCGCCGACCGGACGCTCGAAGATGCCGAAGTGAGCGCCGTCATGGGCGGCATCGTGGAAGCGCTGGGCTCCTTGGGCATCGTGCTGCGCCAGTGAGTTTTCCTAAGAAATACTTGCATTCCTTTGGTGCGTGTGCTATGATGTCATTCGCGTTTTAACGGGAGGTTGAGATCATGCATGTTGTGAAGATTATTTTAACCGTGTTATTTGCACTGCTCGGTATCGCACTGACAGCTATCGTATTGATGCAGGAAGGCAAGCAGGCAGGTCTGTCCGGCTCCATCAGCGGCGCCGCGGAATCCTACTGGGGCAAGAACAAAGCCAAGTCCATGGAGGGGCGCCTCGAGCGCATCACCCGCTACATGGTCATCGTGTTCATGCTGATCGCCATCATCCTCAACATCAACCTGTAAGCTGCATAAAAAGCGGGCCGGAGCGCAAAGCTTCGGCCCGTTTTGTTTGGGGGGTCCATGGGAAACGAAAGCATCAAGCTGATCGCCAACAACAAGAAGGCGTATCACGATTATTTTATCGATGAGAAATACGAGACGGGCATTGCGCTTGCCGGCACGGAGGTGAAAAGCCTGCGCATGGGCAAGGGGAGCCTGAAGGAGGCGTTCGTCCGCATCCAGAACGGGGAGGTGTGGATCTACGGCATGCACATCTCGCCGTACGAACGCGGCAATATCTTCAACAAGGATCCGCTGCGGCCGCGCAAACTCCTGATGCACCGCGGCGAGATCAACCGCATCGCGGGGCGAATCCAGCAGAAAGGCTATACGCTGGTGCCGCTGCAGGTGTATTTCAAGGGGAGTCTTGTGAAAGTGGAGATCGGGCTGGCACGAGGCAAGAAACTCTACGATAAGAGGGAAGACGAAGCCAAGCGGGATATGAAGAGGGAAGCGGAGAGAGCCTATAAACTCATTTATAAGTGAGGAAGAACTGCATAAGATACGCCGGTCGACCGGCCTGTCCCCCTTCGGCTCCGTCCCAAGTCGCCGGCAGGGGACAGGCAGGCTCTTCCCGGCTGTTGTTCTTGCAGTCGGTAACCTTTTTTGTCTCGCTTCCCGGGGGAAAGCAGGTGTTGTTGCGGCCACGGCTTCCCGGGAGAAAGCAGAAGCTGTCGCTCCCGCAGCTTCTTCAGATAAGTTGTGGCAGCGTTGATTGAACGAGCGGATCTGTCGCAGCGCCCCAGGAGGTGATCCGGGGCGCCCGCGTTTTACTCGCGGTTTCAACCACAGGTATACTTGACTTTGTTATGTGCCGCTTTTATACTGATATTTGCAAGAGCACTGTCCGCACACCTTTCTCCTTTCACTCGGGGTTGTAAAGGTTTCGACGGGGGTTTTGAAGTTCTGGCAGCCATCCGTGGGTCCGGACCACGCAGCAAACGGAAACAAAAATAAACGCGGACAACAAGAAGTTAGCGTTCGCTGCCTGATGGCAGCTGTCGGACCCGGCATCGCCGGTCGTATCGGGACTCCGGCATCAAAGCAGACCGGACACTCACACGCCTAAGCTTTGCGGCGCGTGAAAACCTATGAAGCTACCAAGCCTGTAAGCCTGTCTGGCGGCGTGCGGGCGAGGGAATGTTAAAAGACAGACTGTGATGGGAGATACCGGGATGGATGGGCTTTCGGACGCGGGTTCGATTCCCGCCAGCTCCACTTAAAAAAGCACGGAATTACGCGCAGAGCCGCGTGATCCCGTGCTTTTTTTCTTGGATCGGCTGTTTACAAAGAATCCTTTCTGTATTACGATTCAGTAAACGAAAGATAGGTGAATACTTTATATAGATGAATATGGACAATGAGAAAGAGACAAAAACACAGACGATGGATACCGGAATCCCCGCCGATAAGATGCCGCTCTTATCGGTGATCGTTCCGTTCCGGAACGCCGAAAAGACGCTGCCGCGCTGTCTGCGGGCTCTCGCGGCGCAGACATGGACGAACCTGGAGGTGCTGTTGGTGGATGACGGGTCCACGGATGGCGGGGCGGATCTTTGCCGCCGGCAGGCAGCCGCGGATGCGCGCTTCCGGCTGCTCACTGCGCGGCAGCCCGGCAATGTCGCCCGCGCCCGCAACCAGGCGATGGATGCGGCCGCCGGCGAATACCTTCTGTTCGCGGACGCGGACGATCTGGTCTGCCCGCAGTACGCCGCGCGGCTGTACGACGTGCTGCAGGAAGGCCGCAGGATGGACCCGGGGATCCGTGTGGCCTGCTGCATGGCGGAGGATGCTTTTGAAAACGGTCAGGAGGAGTACCGCTGCGAAGACCATGCGGAGACGGTCCTTATGGACATCGATGACTATTCGTTCCTGAACCGCCGGTCACACCGGGTCGTCTGGGGAGCCATCTACGACCGCCGGTGTGTCGCGGACCTGCGGTTTGACGATTCGTTCTGCTGCAGCACGGATACGCTCTTCTTTGCCCGACTGTTGAGGCAGGAACGCCGCTACGCGCACACCGATGAGCGGCTCTACTGTTATCTGCTGCAGGATGCGTCGGTATCCAAAGGCCGGTATGACAGGCGGCGCTTCGACAACGTCCGTGTGTGGCAGCAGGTCGCGGGGATGTATGAGCAGGAGCCTGCGAAGGTCCGCCGGTCCGCGGCCGCCTGGCCGGTGTTCGCGGCCATGGACGCGGCGGCGCAGATGATCCAAGAGGGGACTCGCGACAGCCGGCTGCAGGAGGACCTGGCGGATGCCTACCGGTTTCGCTTCGCCGCGCTCTGGCACTCACCGCGGCGCCGGTCGCTCAAGTGCTGGCTGGCGGCCGTCTCGCCGTCTCTGTACCGCTTTGCTGCCGGGATACAGGCGAAGCGGAAAGGCAGGGCAGTGACGCCCCCGCGGGAAGCCGCTGATCGTCCCGTCAGCCGGAAGGAAGACTAAGATGGGATGCTTGCGGAGGCCGTCCGGAGATGCTCTCGGGCGCCCGGTATCTGATCTATCTGCGTCTGTTCGGCGCAGCCAGCGGGCCGTTAAACAATCCTTCATCACTCACGCTCTTTTTTCTTAACTCCCTTCCGGCTTATGATAAACACGCCGGGAGGGAATTTCTATGGAAGGAATGCTTCGTTTCAATGCCCTGATGGGGGTATTATCTGCCGTCTGCTGCGGGTATCTGCTGGTGTACATGGCGGTGGGACTGTTCGGACATGAGCGCAAAGGCCGTGACGGCGCGCCGGAGACGGCTTCGACAAACCGTTACGTGGTGCTCATCTGCGCGCGCAACGAGGAGGCAGTCATCGGCCGTCTGCTGCAGTCGCTCGCGTCCCAGACGTACCCGCAGAGTCTCGTGAGCGTCTTTGTGATGGCCGACAACTGTATGGACGGCACGGCGCGGGCCGCCCGTGAGGAAGGCGCGCGGGTCTATGAGCGCTGCGATACCGCGCACGTGGGAAAAGGCTGGGCACTCGACGCGCTGATGCGTCATATCCGGCGGGATCATCCGGAAGGCTTTGACGGGTATCTGGTCTTTGACGCGGACAACATCCTGCGGGCGGATTACCTGGAAGAGATGGATAAGACGTTCCGCGAAGGGTATTCCGTCGTCACCGGGTACCGCAACAGTCTCAACGGCGGCGGCAACTGGGTCGCGGCCGGCTCGGCGCTGTGGTTCATGCGGGAAAACCGGTTCCTGAACCTGGCCAGGCAGCGGCTCGGCATCAGCTGTATGGTAGGCGGGACCGGTTTTCTGTTTTCGCGCAGCGTGGCGGAGGAGATGGGCGGATGGCCTTATCACCTGCTCACGGAAGACAAGGAGTTTACGGCGGATATGCTCATCAGAGGGCACCGGATCGGCTTCTGCGGGAAGGCGGAGCTTTTCGATGAGCAGCCGGAAAGCCTGCCGCAGGCACTGCGCCAGCGGATGCGCTGGGCCAGAGGATACCTGCAGGTCTTCGGGCGGTACGGCTGCCGCCTGGCGGCCGGGATCGGACGCGGCCGTTTTGCCTGTTACGATCTGGTCATGTCCGTGGTGCCGGCCTTTTTGCTGCCGGCGGTGGTGATCGCCGTGAACGCGGCCGCTCTGACCGGGGGCATCCTCACGAGCGCGGATCTGAGACCGCTTCTGTCTTCTTTCGGGACCGCGGTCGTCCGGGCGTATCTGGGGATGATGGCGGTCGGCGCGCTCACGACGGCGGCAGAGTGGCGGCGCATCGGCGCGGACACTGTCCGGAAACTCTGCGGGATCCTCACCTTTCCTGTCTTTCTGCTGTGCTGTGTGCCGGCCGGCGCGGCGGCCGTGTTCGCGCGGGTGGAGTGGAAACCGATCCGCCACGGTGTGTCCGCGCGGCAGGTTCCGTCCGAACTGCGCCGGCAGGGGTGAGAGGCAGGCTTTTCTTTTCCTCTCGTTTCTGGTACAATATTTTTGGGAGATTACTAAACGTCACCCGGGAGGTATGGTATGACAAAGCGGTGGTATCCGGCTCTGGCGCTTTTGATGGCTGCGGCACTGGCGTTTTCAGTACATGCCCGGAACGGATCAGGTGTCATCGCATACCTGGTATGAAAACGGCCGCATCGTCCGACAGCAGCAGTATGTGAACGGAGAGCTCTTTCAGGAGACGCTTTACACGTATGTCCCGGTGCAGCCGTAACCGGCGTGTCTCCCTTACAAAAGAAGAAGCAGACCGGCCCGGAAGGAGTCTCTTCCGGGCCTTTGTTAGTTATTTAACGAAAATCGGTCCCGCGGAGTTCTCATTTTTGTCACATCCGTGCTTGCGCAAAAAGGGCTGTTGCGCTAAGGTATACGGTATCAGTCGGAAGGAGGAAAACCATGTATCCGATACGGAGAGCCGAATGGCTGGCTGAAAATATTTTCCTGATGGATGTGGAAGCCCCGCGCATCGCGAAGTACTGCGAGCCGGGTCAGTTCATCATCGCCAAGATGGATGAGAAGGCGGAGCGCATTCCGCTGACCATCTGCAACTATGACCGCGAGAAGGGCCTGATCACCATTGTGGTGCAGGTCGTCGGTGCGTCCACCCTGCGCATGAGCCGCCTGCAGGCGGGGGATGCCTTCATGGATTTCGTGGGGCCTCTCGGCCGCCCGTCGGATTTCGTGACGGAGCCGTTTGAGGAAGTCAAAAACCGCAAGTATCTGTTTGTGGCCGGCGGCCTTGGCACCGCGCCGGTGTATCCGCAGGTGAAGTGGCTGCACGAGCACGGCATCGAGGCGGATGTCATCATCGGCGCCCGCAATAAAGACCTGGTCATCATGGAAGAAGAGTTCCAGGCGGTGGCCGGCAACCTCTACGTGACCACGGATGACGGCAGCTACGGCCGTTCGGGCATGGTCACCAAATGTCTGCAGGATCTGTACGATGAAGGCAAGCGCTGGGATGTGTGCGTCTGCATCGGCCCGATGATCATGATGAAATTCGTCTGCAAGCTCACCAAGGAGCTGGGCATCCCGACCATCGTCTCCATGAACCCCATCATGGTGGACGGCACTGGCATGTGCGGCGCCTGCCGCCTGGTGGTGGACGGCAAGGTGAAGTTCGCCTGCGTGGACGGTCCGGAATTTGACGGCCATCTGGTGGATTTCGACCAGGCCATGAAGCGCCAGACCATCTACAAGACGTTCGAAGGCCAGGCCATGCTGAAGGCCAAAGAGGGCGACACGCATCACGGCGGGTGCGGCCAGTGCGGAGGTGACAAGTGATGGATGTGATGAAGAAAGTCCCGGTCCGGGAACAGGATCCGCAGGTGCGCGCTCACAATTTCGATGAGGTCTGCCTGGGGTACAACGAGCAGGAGGCCATGGAAGAGGCGTCCCGCTGCATCAACTGCAAGAACGCCCGGTGCATCCAGGGGTGCCCGGTCAACATCAACATTCCGGCGTTCGTTCACGAGGTGAAGGAAGGCAACTTCGAGAAGGCTTTCCACATCATCGGCGAGTCGTCGGCACTGCCGGCCGTCTGCGGCCGCGTCTGCCCGCAGGAAACGCAGTGCGAAGGCGTCTGCATCCGCGGCATCAAGGGGGAGGCCATCTCCATCGGCAAGCTGGAGCGCTTCGTGGCGGACTACGCCCGTGAGCACGGCGTGGAGCCGGAGAAGGCCGATCACCTGAACGGCAAAAAGGTGGCCGTCATCGGCGCCGGCCCGGCGGGCCTGACCTGCGCGGGCGATCTGGCCAAGCTCGGCTACGAAGTGACCATCTTCGAAGCCCTGCACGAGCCGGGCGGCGTGCTGACCTACGGCATTCCGGAGTTCCGTCTGCCGAAGAAGCGCGTGGTGGAGCCGGAAGTCGAGAACGTGAAGAAGCTTGGCGTGAAGATCGAGTGCAACGTGGTCATCGGCAAGTCCATCACCATCGACCAGTTGATGGAAGACGAAGGGTTTGATGCCATCTTCGTGGGCTCCGGTGCGGGCCTGCCGAAGTTCATGGGCATCCCGGGTGAGCAGGCCAACGGCGTGTTCTCCGCCAACGAGTACCTGACCCGCAACAACCTGATGAAGGCTTTCCTGGACGATTACGATACGCCCATCAACGCCGGCAAGAAGGTGGTCGTGGTCGGCGGCGGCAACGTGGCCATGGATGCTGCCCGTACGGCGCTGCGTCTGGGCGCGGAAGTGCACATCGTCTACCGCCGTTCCGAAGCGGAGCTTCCGGCCCGTGCGGAGGAAGTCCATCACGCCAAGGAAGAGGGCGTCATCTTTGATCTGCTGACCAACCCGACCGAGATCCTCGTGGACGAGAAGGGCCTGGTCACGGGCTGCAAGGTGGTGAAGATGGAACTGGGCGAGCCGGATGCGTCCGGACGCCGCCGCCCGGTGGTCATCCCGGGTTCCGAGACCACCATCGAGTGCGACACCGTGATCATGTCGCTGGGCACCTCGCCCAACCCGCTGATCGCTTCCACCACCGAAGGCCTTGAGACCAACAAGTGGGGCTGCCTGGTGGCTGAAGAAGGTAAGACCACCAAGGACGGCGTGTACGCCGGCGGCGATGCCGTCACGGGTGCCGCCACGGTCATCCTGGCCATGGAGGCCGGCAAGCTTGGCGCGAAGGGCATTCACGAGTATCTGAGCGCGAAATAAGACTGTTTATGAAGGACAGGCCGCAGGGCCTGTCCTTTTTTGCTTGTGGCTTTTCCCGTTTTGGAGTATAGTAATCATGCTACGTCATCATACACAGCACCCGGTCATCCGGGTCTGCAAGGAGGTTGATTTCCTATGAAAATTGCACTCATCAACGAAAACTCCCAGGCCGCCAAGAACGCCATCATCTACGGTGCGTTAAAGAAAGTGGCCGACAAGTACGGTTTTGAAGTGGTCAACTACGGCATGTACACGGCGGAAGACGAGGCCCAGCTCACCTACGTGCAGGTGGGTATCCTCGGCGCGGTCCTCTTAAACTCCGGCGCGGCGGATTTCGTTGTCACCGGCTGCGGCACAGGCGAAGGCGCCATGCTGGCCATGAACTCCTTCCCGGGCGTCATCTGCGGCCATGTGGAGACTCCTCTGGATGCCTACACGTTCGCCCAGATCAACGATGGCAACGCCATCTCCATCCCGTTCGCGCTTGGCTTCGGCTGGGGCGGTGACCTGAACCTCGAGTACATCTTCGAGAAGCTGTGGTGCGAGCCGTCTGGCGGCGGGTATCCGAAGGAGCGCGTGGTGCCTGAGCAGAGAAATAAAAAGATTCTGGATGGGGTCAAAGCGCTGACTTACAGACCGCTGATCGATATTCTGAAGGATTTGGATCCTGACTTCGTTCGCGGAACCATTGGCGGGAAGAACTTCGCTGAACTGTTCTACGGGAAATGCAAGGATGAGGAGATCGCTGCCTTCCTGAAGAGCCTGTAAGGGAAACGATCATCAAACCCGGGCGGCAAAACAGAAGAACAGCCGGGTATGGCCTCGACAATGAAGCCACCCGGCTGTTTTTTATGAAAACAAAGGAGCTTATTTTCTTCAAACGGCAGGATCCGGACATCCGCCTCAAGATCCCAAATGAAGCAGACGCGATTATGAAAGGAGGGATTGACCTTTGTTCAAGAAACTGATTGGCAGCAGGAGCTTTTACCGATCTGTACTGACGCTGCTGATTCCGATCATTGTGCAGCAGTTTATTTCCAGCTTTGTCTCCCTGCTGGATAACATTATGGTGGGGAGCCTGGGAACGGAAGCCATTTCCGCCGCATCGATTGCTAACACG
>CAMJGH010000039.1 GCA_946405185.1 uncultured Lachnospiraceae bacterium | reverse complement strand
TTGCAGTTACAGAAGTAACCGGAACCTTGGTCGGGGCGGTTACTTCTGTTTCTTTGTGTGTATCAGAATATCGTAGAGAACACGCAAGATCGCTTCATAGTGACAGACGACCGCGGAAATCAACTCTAACCAATCCATCTTCACCACCCCCTTCCTACAGACAGAGGGCTTTTCCAGAAAACAGACTCACCCTCTGGTAAGAGGGTCAACCGCCTTTATCGCATGTGATGACAGCGCCCGCTGCTTTCGCAGCAGGGTTTCATTATAGGGGATATTCCAGAAAATGTCAATCTAAAAGTTTATACACAAATTGTGTGAGAGACTTCACAGGAAGTTCAACCCCATCGACGAGACAAAACGCCCGGAAGCGCAGGTGGCCGCCGCAGAGGAGCAGGGGGAAACGATCGAGCTGGGGAAGTAAGAATAACGGCTTGACATTTTCTGGGAAATGAGGTAGTCTCTATATAAGGCAACTGCCACCACAGAGGCGGTTGACCCGGATTTGAGCTACAGAAGTAACCGAAACCTGGGCTGGGGCGGTTACTTCTGTTTCTTTATGTGCTTAAGGATATCGGAGAGAACACGCAGGATCGCCTCATAATGGCAGCGCCCGCTGCTTTCGCAGCAGGGTTTCATTATAAGTGATATTCCAGAAAATGTCAATCTAAAAGTTTATACACAAATTGTGCGAGTCATTTCACGCAAAGATGCTTACGCGGGTAAAGATTTCTTTCATAACGGTGCCTCCTTTGTGCTATACTGCCTTTAGTATACTACAGGAGGTGGGAGCATGTCTTCCGGTAAGAGCAGGAAGTGGCTTTTGACTGTCTTCATCGTGCTGGGCATTCTGGCCGCGGTGTTTGTGGGGTTTGTGCTCTACAAGGTGGTTTCCGGAATGGATCTGCCCACATCCGGCGGCAGCAAACGCGGCAGCCGGGTGGAGCAGACAGAGGAAACGCCTTCTTTGGACGATGCCCCGGATCCCGCCGCCGTGGCGCTGGCCATCGCGGAAAAAGAGTGGGAAGAAGTGTACGCGGGGATTGACGAAGAGAGCCTTCAGATGTACACGGGAGTTTCTGAGATCATATCCCACTGCCTTACGTTCCGTGAGGATGCTGAAAGCGATGATCCGGAGATCCGTCTCTATGAAGTCTCCTTCCGGAAAAACGCCGCGTTCTCGGAAGCCGCCGACTGTTTCACCCCGCTTCAGCTGTTCAACCTGTCGGTGCAGCAGACGGTCAATGCCTACGGAAGCAACATCATTGCGGCGGTCAGTGTGATGCGCAACCTGAACGCGGACAACAGTTACCCCTGTGCGTGGGACCTGTCGGGCAGCCCTTTGTACGCCGCGGAGGTTACGGTGGACGAGAAGCCTATGGCGGTCATCGGTGTGTTCTTTAATGAGTATCACGCCATTGAAACCGCGGCCATCCCCCTTCCCTTTGCTCTGCCGGATGATGCGGAATCGTATTTCGACTACGCCAAGTCCGCCGGCGTGCGGACAGATCCTGTGGACACGGATGCCCTGAAGACCGAGGGAGTGCTTTCCGAGCTGGCTTCCGCTGGCGGGCCTTCGCGGAACGCGGATGAGATGGCTTCCCTGCTGGCGCAGATGGTCGCGGAAAAAGCGGAAGAGGATATCCTGGTGGCCCTTCGGACGCCGGAGGTTGTCCTTCCCTACTGCACGCGCTTTCAGGCCTGCTCCGAAGAACCGGACCGGGTGATCCGGTGGGATGCGTCCGGGCCGTCCGAGGAACTGCTCAAAGAAGTGACGGGAATGCAGGACCCTACGGACAGGGAAAGAGAACAGCTGCGCCGGATGCTGGTCACCCAGCAGGCCATGTTCCTGAACGGGCGTGTGGGGACCACTGCCGTGGCAGCCGGCTCCCAGCTGGCCACGGAACTGGCTGTCTCCGGGCTGGAAGAGGACGCCATGTTCTGGCTGTATTACGAGGATGCCGACGAACCCTGCGTTCTGGTGGTCACCATGCTGGAAAACGGCAACGGCTGCTTTGATCTGACCGCCACGCCGCTCTATGACGACAGGACCTTCTCCGCACTGCTGGAACACGCCGATGGCGATGAACTGACACTGGACGATCTGGTGGAGGCGTTGATGGAGTGAGGCAGGCGGATGTGTGAAGACGATGGGCCGTTGTGCTGTAAAGGAGTATTGAAAATATTTTTTTGATTTGTGTTTGACCATCAAACTTTCTGCCGAATCGTCCCGTCTTATCGGTAGAGGGCCCCAAGAAGGAGATGAGTTTGATGGTGCCGGAAGACAGAATAGATGCCATTATTCGCAAGGCAATCCGGAGTCACCAGTTGGATCCGCCGCGGAGCGATGTGATCCTTCAGAATATTCTCAGGGAGATCCGCAAAGACAAAAAGAATGATGGCATGTCAGAAGACGGGAGAGACAAAGATGATGACGGAAGAACAGATCACTAGAGCCTTGAGCGGCGATGAACAGGCATTCGCCGACGTGTACAACGCATATCGAAACGATGTTTATCGTGCTGCCAGGACGATCCTTGCCACAGTCGAGGATGCTGAAGATGTGGTCCAAGATACGTTTATTCGGGCATACCGCAACCGGGATAAACTGAATGATCCGGCAAAGTTTTCGTCGTGGATCGTTGCTATTGCCCGCAATCGCGCCCGCGATGTGATGCGTAAGAAGAGCGCCATTCCTTTTGCCGATGTGGAAGTGACATCCCCGGAGGGCGAGGAAGATTTTTCTCTGGAAGATACCATTCCCGAAACTCGTGCGGACAGCATTCCGGAGGACGCTTACAGTATCAAAGAGCGCGAGGAAATGCTCCACTCACTTTTGGATGATCTGTCGTCGGAACAGCGCTTAGCGGTAGAAATGATCTACTTTGAGGAGAAGACGTATCGCGACGCGGCGGAAGAACTAGGCATTAACGAGAACACTCTGAAATCAAGAGTGTTCGGGGCCAAGAAGCAGATTACCAAAAAGGTGCGTGAACTGGAGAAGCAGGGTGTTAAGCTGTTCTCTGCCAGTCCTATGGGCTTCTTCCTTTGGCTGCTTCATTCGCAGACAGCCGCAGTGGTGGCTCCGGTCACGACAGCCATGCTGACGGGCGCTGCGGCAGGAGGAGCCGTCTTGGGAGGTGCCGCGCTGGCCGAAGCCGGCGGAACAGCCGTTTCCGGGGCTGTAAAGGCGGGCTTCTTTACACTGCATCCGCTGCTGACAAAAACGGCGGCAGGTATTTTAGCACTGGCACTTATTGGCGGAGCCGGTGCGGCTATCTGGAGCAATACCCAGAAAGGCCGGGGAGCAGAAGCTGCAGTGGAGACTACCGTGGAAACGGAAGAAGACACGGAAGAGATTACTTCACAGCTGGAAACTCTCACGGAGACAGAAGAAAACACCGAGGAAACGGACGCCAAAGAAACGGCTGCTGTTTCCGAAGAGGAGAGCGAAGAAGAAACAGTACCCGAGAGTCTGACAGAACCGGAAAGTACGCCGGCACTTGTCTCTGAAACCGAGACGCAGCCGTCCAGCGAAGTGGTGAATACGTCGGAGGCGGCTGTCGAAGAAACCACAGAGCCTGAGACTCGGGAGCCGGAGACAACTGCCCAGGAGACAACTGCTGTTCCTGAAACGACAGCAGCCCCGGAAACAACGGCAGTACCCGCGACCACTGCGGTTACCCAGACACCCGAGACGACTCCAGCACAGACAACGGAGGAAGTTGTTGAAACTACGCCTGCCGGAGACCCGGATTATGTGTATCGTAATGAGTACTTTACGCTTGTTATTCCGGAACGATGGAGAGGCCGCGTAACCGTGAAGCCATATAGGGAAGCATGGAGCGATGGCGTTAACGGTGAAAGGGTAGGCTACAATATTTATTGCGGTGATTATTTTATTGTCAATTATGCTACAGCTTATTCTTGGGGGCCCTGTTTTCCGAATGCAACTGGACGTGGATTAACCACGTTACATGAGTTTAATGGGGTATACATTGACGGAATTTCTCCAAATTATGGCGCTATGGTAGATGAGCCGAATTTTTATTTTATGTATCCAAATGTAGATGTTAACAATTATTCCTACGAGGAAATGAAATCAGATGGTTATCGAGAATTGTTATATTGTCAATTGGGCTATTATGTAAATATTGATGACTATTATAACGACTATCCGGGGTTCTCAATGGATTATACGGATGCTGAAATGTGGCCACTGGGCACACAGGTTGAAACTAATTTGCAGCCTTTGTTAGAGGCATGCATTCAGGCACCTGATTGGCAGCCGTAATAATTGTATAACGATCTTTCTTCCAGGCGGCTTTTGCCGCCTGGTTTTTTTATTATGTGAGTATCCATAAAAAAGTGCAAAAAATCGCAGGAGGCTCAAACTTTTGTGTTCCCTGCCGCGTCATATCAGTAGAGGTGATCAATAGCGGGTATTACAGCAAAGCTGTTCGGTATTGTGACCCGCCAACAATAACGTGGAGGAGAACACCATGAAGAAGAAACTGATGGGAACTGTAGCCTTATTGCTGACGCTCGCCGTTACTCTTGGCGGTTGCAACAGAGCTGTCCAAATGGAGAGGGCTGATGATACTGTTGAAAAGGAGCCCGTAACAACGTCAATGCCTGCTGTGCAAACAACGGAAGCCGATATATCCGAAACTATGCTGAATGAACAAGAGTCGGAAAGCGGAGAGACTATTCCGGAAATCGAAGAAAGCGAGCAGGTTTCCGTTTACAAAACTCCGGATGCTCTGTCGGCCAGAGAAATGCCGATGCATGAATCTGCATCGGTTATCAATGAAGAGATCCGCTTGAACATGCTTGATAATGCTGTTTTGCCGCCGAAGAAACACGTAGCGACAGATAACGCAGCGGATACGGTAATGCCGCTGGCTGCTGCGGAAGAAGTTGCTGAAATCCCGGTTACGGCTATCGTACAGCCTACTCCGCCGCAGCCGGCTCCTGTGGTCGAGGCAACACCTGCCCCGGTGGAAGCGGTGCCTGCAGAATCGCAAACTGCTCCAGAACCCTCTGTGGTAATCCCAGAACCTTATTATGATATGGAACGGGCAGAGGCCTGCCTGGCGATAATCAATCAGTTAAGAGAAGATAATGGGCGATATGCTCTGAAATGGGATGAAGGGCTGTACCAATTGGCGGCTACACGTGCTAAGCAGTACAGTGTTGATCACAATGATCTGAGCTTCTATTCACAATTTGATGCTATCTATGGCGAGAATACGTCAGGCTTTGAGTCTATCGGTGAAACCGTTGGTCTTTTCCCCGGAGAGGAGATTGGGATCACGTGGATGAGTTCTCCTGATACATTGATGCATATCTCCAATCCATACTATTCTCATGCGGCAGTAGCCTTCTATTGCCGTCAGGCTGAGAATGGTCCGGTCATGGATTGCGTGCTTATCCTGGCTGTATTTGAAGATCTTCAGTACGCCGAAGAACCGTGGTTTGAAGAGACTGCGGCTTCCTCTGAATCTCAGGTTGTAGAGGAGACAGTTGCTGAGACTGCCGCCCCCGAAACGGTTGCGGAAACTGCCGCTCCCCAGGCAGCTGCAAGAACTTTCCCCGCATTGGAAGCGGTGGGTGTTACCGGCCATGGTGATATTGACGCCGTTATCGACGATGCCTTAAATCAGATGTATGCGAGAGCGGAAGAAGGCAATCTTTCTCTTTCACAACTCTCCGCACGTGATCTGGCGAACTACGTCATGCTTTACGTTGGAGTGATCTATCAGTATGGTGAAGGAACAACTGCTCACGATATGATCACAACGGGTGACGGGACTTGTTACGCGTATTCAGATACCGTGTTTTGCTTCCTGCGCAAACTCGGGATCTCTGAATGCTGGCTTACGGTGCCGGGCCGTCATGTGGATCATGATGGGAAGTTCTACGGTGAACAGCATCGTTCGGTGGTCGCCCGGATCAATGGCCAGTACTATGATGTGGATGCCAACATGGCGAACAATTACTATGCCTTTATCGCTATGGGGATGCCGCCCGAAATGGAACCGATCAGTGCCAGTTATGCAGAGTATCTCTTGGGACAACGGGATACATATGATTCTTTCCACTAATTACAATGCATAAAGGCTTTTTAAAATGACTCCCCCTTGTGATATACTGAATTACAGTATATCGCAAGGGGATTATTCTATGCTATTGTATACCGCTGTTCTTCCCATCAAGGAAAAACTGACGAAAGACGATTTCATCCGCCTGGTCCTCGAATGGAACCGGACCAGTGCGTATGCGGTGAACCGTATCCCGGACATACACTGGGATGGCTCCCGAAACGTCCGCTTTGGCAGTGACCGGCTGTGGCTGCAGTTTGAGGAGTACCGCAACGCCAACACCATCGCGGTGCGCTTTGAGAAGAAGGATGACGTGGGTGCCGTGTGGGACACGGAATACGTGATGAACTTCACGGACCATCGCATGGTCATCCGGCTGGACCGCAGCTATGAAGAGAACATCGTGCCGGAAGACGTGCGCTTTTCCACGCCGCACTTCATCTCCATGCTGATCGAAGGCGGATTTGTGGAGCGCGACCACGGGCTTCACATCCTGCGGGAGCCGCATGAGATCACGGAAGAGAACCTTTCGCTGCTGACCGACGTGATAAACGGCGAGGTTCCGTACCACCGGCCGGTGGTCTACATCTCGCGCACGTTTGACGGGAGACTGCCGGTGGATGCCGCGCGTCTGGCCGGGCTGCTGAAAGGTGTGGCGCACGTGCTGGTGCAGGCCGATGCCTCCACTACGGTGGCCATCCGCGAAGCCACCGATTCCAACAACCCGTACAACGGCGCGGTGGGCATCTACTTCCCCAAAAACGCCCGCAAACCCTGGCGGGGACTGTGTGCGGCGGAGCAGGGAACGGACGAGCGCCTGCAGGAGCGGGTGTTCCGCATGGTGGTGCAGTACGGCAATACCCGGCAGATCAGCCCGCTGTATACCTGGACAGGCGTGACCAGCGCCATTCTGCGTGACCGTCTGGCCAGCCAGAGCACCGAACGCGCGCAGGCGGAAGAAGGCATGCGCAAAGCCCTCTATGAACTGGCCGACCTGAAAGCCGGACTGGATGAGCGGGAAGAGAGCATGCGCCGGAAGGCGCAGGCGGATGCCCGTGCGGAAGCGGATAAACTGCTGGAAAGCTTTGAGGAAGACTACCGCGACGTGCAGAAGCGCGCCGATGATCTGGCCCGAGAAGTGGACCGCCTGCAGGCGGAAAACGAAGGCTTGCACCGCAAGCTGGCAGCGGGCGGGCAGCCGGTCATCTTCCACGGAGAGCAGAAAGACTATTACCCCGGCGAGATCAAGGATTTTGTGCTGGCCGCTCTTATAGATGCCTGCCGCAGCGTGGAAGACCAGTCCCGCCGCCGCGACGTGCTGGAAGATATTGTGCAGGCCAACGGCTACGAAGGCCTGGCCGCTGCCCGCGCCGAAGAGCTGAAACGCCTGCTGAAAGGCTACCGCACGATGGATGCCAAGACCCGCAGCGGCCTGGAAGCCATGGGCTTCACCGTGGAAAAAGACCAGAACCACTGGAAAGTCAAATACCACGGGTCGGATAGGTACATGGCGGTACTGGCCGCTACCTCCAGCGATGTACGAAGCGGAAAGAACGATACGGCGAATATCATAAAGAGAGCATTTTGAACGGTGTGAAGATTTCTTTCATAACGATTCCTCCTTGTGTTATACTGATCCACAGTATATTACAGGGAGGTTTTTCTATGCTCTTATGCACAGCTGCTCTACCCGTGCCGCTTACTGCCGGCATCCTGCTGTTTTTGAACCTCCTGTGCTTTCTTCTGTTTGCTATAGACAAAAGCATAGCGGTGCGCCAGGGAAATGTGCGGCGCCGGCGCGGCAGCACGGATGAAAGCGATAAATATACGAAAGACTGGACGAAGGCCTATCAGAAGGCTCATGTGCCTGCCTCCCGCATACCGGAGAGCACGCTGTTGCTTTCCGCTGCATTGTTTGGCGCGGTGGGCGGAACACTGGGCATGTACCTGCTCCGGCATAAGACGAGGAAAACCAAGTTCGTGCTGGTGCCGGTGATGGCAGTGGTGCAAGTGGGAGTGCTGGTGTGGCTTAAGTGGAAGGGGATCATCCTGTGAACGAAGCGTATCAGATTCAGCAAATAGAAGAGGGAGCACGCTCTGCTTTTATCAACGGGCAGTTCATGTCCAATTTGGCGTACCAGCCTCAGTTTGTTTCAAATGATGCCTCCAAAGGGAAAAAGGTGCTCAGTGCAGTCGAGGAGTGCCTGCTTTCTTGCGATGAATTTGCTATCAGTGTTGCTTTCATCACATCCGGTGGTTTGGTGCCACTTCTTCAGATCCTTTCCGATTTGGAAAAGAAGGGTGTGCGCGGGCGCATTCTGACGACCGATTATCTGACCTTTACAGAACCGCAGGCATTGGAGAAATTATCTTCGCTTTCGAATATCTCTTTAAAGATCTATCGTACGGATGAAGCCGGTGAAGGCTTCCATACCAAAGGGTATATTTTCCGTTATGATGGCCTCTACAAGGTGATCGTCGGTAGTTCCAATATGACGCAGAAAGCCCTGACGGTTAACCGTGAGTGGAACACGCGGCTTGTTTCGACGGAGCAAGGCGGTCTAATCACAGAGCTTCTTGAAGAATTTGAAACACTGTGGCAGTCACCGCATGCATTTTCATATCAGGATGTGAAAGACACCTACCGGGTGCAGTTTGAAATAGCCCGCCGTCAGCGCTCCATTGCCCGTCAACAGCAGATTCGGAGCTTAGAGGAAGTGCGTTTGCAGCCGAACTCCATGCAGGTGCAGTTTGTCAAAAACCTGCAGGATATCAAAGAAGAAGGCGCAGGAAGAGCGTTGTTGATTTCAGCTACCGGTACCGGCAAGACATATGCTTCTGCGTTCGGCTTACGTGATGTCTTTAAAGCGGGAGAGGAAGGCCGGAAGATACTGTTTTTGGTTCACCGCGAGCAGATTGCCCGACAGGCGATGGCTACATATCGCAGGGTGTTTGGAAGCCGTGTCCACTATGGTCTTTTGTCCGGTAATTCGCATGACACGGATGCGCAGTTCTTATTCTCCACCATGCAAATGATGGCAAAGCCGGAGATACACAGCCAATTTGATCCACAGGAATTCTATTGTATTGTGCTTGACGAGGCTCATCGTACTGGTGCGGAAAGCTATCAGCGTATCATGAGCTACTTCAAGCCGGGCTTCTGGCTGGGAATGACGGCGAGTCCGGAGCGCATGGATGATTTCGATGTGTTCTCACTTTTTGATCATAATATCGCCTACGAGATTCGGCTGCAGCAGGCTATGGAGGAGGATCTGCTGTGCCCATTCCATTATTTTGGAATAACGGATCTGGAAGTGGATGGTAAGGCGTTTGATGAGGAGACTGGTAAAAGCCATTTCCGTTATTTGGTTTGCGAAGAGAGAGTAAATCATATTCTGCAGCAGGCGAATTATTATGGCTGGAGCGGAGACAGAGTGAAAGGCCTGATTTTCTGCAGCCGAAATGCGGAAGCGGAAGAGTTGTCCCGGAAATTCAACGAGCGCGGCTATCGGACAGTCTGCTTGGCTGGGAGCGACTCGCAAGAACGACGGGAGGACATGATCGATCGTCTGACGTCCGATACCCGTGCAGACAAGCTGGATTATATCTTCTCGGTCGATATCTTCAACGAAGGCGTGGATATTCCGGAAATCAATCAGGTGATCCTATTACGGCCGACGCAAAGCCCTATCGTGTTTGTACAGCAGTTGGGAAGAGGACTGCGCAAAGCGCAGGATAAAGAATATGTGGTGGTGCTGGATTTCATCGGCAACTACAAAAACAACTTTATGATTCCCATTGCGCTGTCGGGAGACCGTAGTTACAACAAGGATAATGTGCGTCGCTACGTGATGGAAGGCAGTCGGGTGATTCCAGGGAGTTCGTCCATTCATTTTGACGAGATCTCTCGAAAGCGGATTTTCTCTGCCATTGATGCGGCCGATTTCAGTGATGCGAAGCTGATTAAAGAAAACTATAAGAATCTGAAATATAAGCTTGGGCATATCCCTACCTTAATGGATTTTGACCGCTACGGCGAGATGGATGTCCTGCGTATTTTTGATAACAAGCAGTTCAAGTCGTATTACAATTTCTTGAAGAAGAATGAAAAGGAGTTTACGATCCGTCTGACAAAAGAGCAGGAGAAGGTGCTGGAGTTTGTCTCACAAAAGCTGGCTTCCGGGAAACGCATTCACGAGATTTTATTATTGCGTAGAATGTTGTATTACAAGAGCGGTTTGATGTCGCTGCTGAAAAAAGATTTGCAGAAGGATTATCAAATCGAGCTGTCATCCGCGGCACGTTATAATGTTGTGCAGGTGATGACGAATGAGTTTTCTGCCGGCAGCGGGAAAAACACATATGCAGATTGTGTTTTTCTGGAAGAGCAGGGTGACGATTACGGCATCGCTGAGGGCTTTCAACAGATGCTGCAGGATAAGGATTTTGCAGATATGCTGAAAGAGCTGCTGGATTTTGCAACTTACAGGTATGAACGGGATTACAAAAACCATTACCAAGACACTAATTTTGTTTTATATCAGAAATATACGTACGAAGATGTGTGCCGGTTGCTGAACTGGGAGCACAACGAGGTGCCATTAAATATTGGCGGATACAAGTTTGACCGCGTCACCAAGACGTTTCCGGTGTTTATTAACTACGATAAGGCAGACGACATTCAGGACACCGTGAAATACGAAGACCATTTCACGGCACCAGATCGTCTGATTGCGATTTCCAAGAGCAAGCGCACGATAAAGTCGGACGATGTACAGAATTTCCTTTATGCAAAAGAACGAGGCATCGATGTTGAACTATTTGTTCGAAAAAACAAAGATGATAATGGCTCCAAAGAATTCTATTACCTGGGTAGAATGACAGCAACGGGTAATGTTCAGGAATTCATTATGCCAAATACAACGGCATCGGCGGTAGAGATCGAATGGGCATTGGAAACGCCTGTCCGGGAAGATCTGTATGAGTATATCGTCAACACGTAATTACATATAAAAGTTTGAAGTAAAGGGTTTTTGAACAATGGACAGAAGACAGATTCATGTGGTGGCTGCGATTATTCGGCAGGATGATCAGGTGTTTGCTACAGAGCGTGGCTATGGTGATTTCAAAGACTGGTGGGAGTTCCCCGGCGGAAAGGTGGAGGCTCACGAGACTCCGCAGGAAGCGTTGGCCAGAGAAATCAGAGAAGAATTGGATACCGTTATCGAGGTGGGAGACTTTCTGACCACGGTGACCTACGCATATCCTAATTTTGATCTGACCATGGATTGCTTCTGGTGCCGAATTGCCGAAGGCCACCTGACATTGTTGGAGCACGAAGCGGCTAAATGGCTGCCGTTAGATAACCTGCGGCAAGTGAAATGGCTTCCGGCCGACGTGGAAGTGGTCGAAGCCATCGAAAAAGAATTGCAGCAAAATCAAGCGGGTGAAGAGCTGGAATCTGAGGAAGAATCTAAATGATCAAACCCATCGTCAAAGACGTCCTTTTCCTTTCCCAGCCTTCCGTTCCGGCCACCCGCGCGGACATCTCCATCGGCCGGGACCTGCAGGACACCCTGTCCGCCCACGCCCATGAGTGCGTGGGGATGGCCGCCAATATGATCGGGTACAAAAAGCGCGTGATCATCGCCAACATCGGCTTCCTGAATCTGGTCATGTACAACCCGGTCATTGTGCAGAAGAGCGGGCCGTACCACACGGAGGAGGGGTGCTTATCGCTGTCCGGCAAGCGCCCGTGCACGCGCTGGCAGAAGATCACCGTGGAGTTTCAGGATGCCAGCTTTGTAAAACGCCGTCAGGAATTTACCGGGTGGCCGGCGCAGATCGTGCAGCATGGGGTGGACCACCTGGAGGGCATTCTCATCTGAAGCGGGAGGCGCATATGCAGGAGCGGCAGACGGAAGAAGAGCGGTGGGATGAGAAACTGCATATCCGCACCGCGGGGCGGGATGATGCGGCGGAGGACGCCCATCACTACCCCTATGAGCCCACGCCGTATGCGGTGCTGCAGAAAGTGGCGGATGCCGGGTGGGTCACGCGGGATGACGTGCTGCTGGATCTGGGGTGCGGCAAAGGCCGGGTGAGTCTGTTCCTGGCCGCGGTCACGGGCTGCCGGTGCATCGGCATCGATTTTCTGGAAAGCTTTGTGGAAGAAGCCCGGAAAAATGCCGCCAATGCCGGTCTGGAAGAGGCCGTGCGGTTTGCCTGTGAGCGGGCGGAAGCGTGCACGGTACCGGCGGAGGTCACGGCGGTGTTTTTGTTCAATCCGTTTTCCGTGACCATCTTAAAGGCGGCGCTGGCCAGGCTGTCGGCCTCGTGGTACGAGGCGCCGCGGCGCATGAAGGTGATGGCGTACTACCCGTCGGAGGATTATGTGGCGGCGCTGATGCAGGAAGACTGGCTCACGTTTGACGATGAGCTGGACTGTGCGGATCTGTTTCCCGGCGATGACCGGGAGAAGATCCTGTGTTTTACGGCGGAAGGTGTGTGAATGTTAGACACATCTTGCAGTGAAGGAACCGTCGGATTAAGATAACAGGAGCACGATTGGCTTTCTTACTGTCAGGAGGGGATATGAAAAAACGTTTGGTCATGTTGCTGATGGCGCTGTCCATGGTATCGCTCGTTGGCTGCAACGCGGTGAGCAATTTTGAAGACCGCAAAGCCCGCGAGGAGCGGGAGGAGGATGACGAAGACGACGACGAGGAGACGGAGGAGGACGAGGAGCAGCCGACCCGCCGCAGCAGTCACAGGGGATCCACGGAGGAAGAGGAAAGCACCCGCCGCGGAGGAAACCACAGCAGTACATCCGCCGCGCCGGCCATGAGCACGGCGGCGCCGGCCGAAACCGATGCGGCCAAAGAGAGCGCCGATGTGGACAAAGAGGTGGAGACACCTTCGGCCGAGGTGAGCACGGAAGCGCCGGCCACGGAAGCCCCGGCCACGGAAGCGCCGGTTACGGAAGCTCCCGCTACCGAGGCGCCCATGACGGACCCTCAGCCGCAGTCGGTCCTGCTCTCCATGGTCTACGGCACGGTGACGTCCGGCGGCATGCAGGTGATCGGCAGCTGTGCGGACGTGTATGGCGTTACGTATTCGGGCGCCATTGCGGGCACGGTGTCGGACCACGACAACACCATCGATTACGCGCTGAACGGGCAGTATGACACGTTTTCGGGCATGGTCATCCGCGATGCGGGCGCCAACGTGGCGGGCCTGAGCAACCCCAACCGCACAGACATCACACTGACCATCTACGGCGACGGAGTGATGCTCTACCGGTCCACGTCGGTGAATCTGGCCGGTGCCGAGCGGCAGGAGTTTAACCTGGATGTGGCCGGCGTGCAGACGCTGAAGGTGGTCATCAACGGCAAGAACTTCATCCGCCTGGTCAACGCATCGCTGACGCTGGTGCCGTAACGGGCAGGGAACGGGAGACAGAACAGACATGGACAACGTGTTAAGACGCGGCCTGGCCGTGCTGCTGGCGGCCGTGCTGATGCTTTCGGCGGCCGGGTGCGGCGCGCGGCAGGCAAAAGAAGAGACCATCGGGCGGGTGGAGACCACGGAAGAAGAGCCCACCACCCGGCGGGACCGCACCACCAAGGAGGAGACCACGGAGGAGCCGGAAACTTCCACGGAAGCGCTCACCGAGGCGCCTACGGAGACGGAAGCGACCGCCACGGAGGAAGTGACCACCACCGAGGAGGAGACCACCACGGAGGAAGCCACCACCGCCGCACCGGTGGCCCTGCGGGACCCGGAGGCCATCATCGATACCACCACCACACTCTACACCTACGCCAAGATGCAGGACGACCTGCAGTACCTGGCGGCGGCCTACCCGGACATCTGCCATCTGTATTCGGCCGGAAAGACCGAAGACGGGCGGGACCTGTGGTACGTGATCTTTGGAAACCCGGAGGCGGAGCGGCAAATCTACATCTGCGCGGCCACGCATGCCCGGGAGTACATGACCGCACAGCTGGTCATGCGCCAGCTGGCGTTCTACTGCAGTTCGTACGAGACAGGCAATTACAACGGCATCCCGTTTACAGAGATCTTTGACAAGACCTGCTTTTACGTGGAGCCCATGGTCAACCCGGACGGCGTGAGCATCTCGCAGCTGGGCGAGGAGGGCCTCTACCGGCAGGATCTGCGCGAGAACCTGCGGGCCATCTTCCAGTCGGATGTGAACAACGGCACCGCGGAGACCACGGACTACGCGCGCTACCTGGTGCGCTGGAAGGCTAACGCCCTGGGCGTGGACATCAACCGCAACTACCCGCCGGGGTGGGAGACGGTGCACGAGCGTAGCGTCCCCGCCAGCACGCACTTTAAAGGAACACAGCCGTTCTCGGAGCGCGAGACCAAGGCGCAGGTGGCCATCGTGGAGAGCATGAGCAACCCGCTCATGGCCATCAGCTACCACTCCTACGGCGATCTGGTCTACTGGCAGTACGGCCAGCCGGAGCCGCTCTGGAGCGGCAACGAGCAGCTGGCGCAGCACATCTCCAACATGACCGGGCAGTACCTGGCCGGGTACTCGAATGAAGCCGGGTTCTCCAACTGGTGCATCATCGACAAGGGGCTGCTGTCCGTGACGGTGGAGACCGGCACGGTGTCGGCACCGCTCCCGCTGGACCAGTTTGCGGAACTGTGGCGCGAGCACCAGTTCATCTGGGCCATGCTGGCCACCACGTATTGACAGAGGAATGCTGTGGGCCGCACGACGTGCGGCCCGCATGCGTTTTCAGACGGAGGAAGGCGTATGAGACCCGTCAACATCTACGCGCTCTCGCGCATCAAAAGCGAAAAAGCGTTTAATACCGCGGCGGAGCAGTACGCCGGCGCGGTGGACGACACGTGGGCCAAGCGGCATGAGATCGAATCGCTAAGACTCCTGTGCGATGCGCTGATGGCGGCCGGCGCCGGGGTGGAAGACCTGGCGGAGATGTACTTTTCGTTTACCATCCCGCGCATCGGCAAGGAGTTTGACGTGCTGAAGATCGGCGCGGATGCGTGCGTGAACATTGAACTGAAAAGCGCGCCGGTCTCCAAAGAGAAGATCCGCAAGCAACTGGTGCAGAACCGCTATTACCTGTCGTTCCTGCCGCAGGAGCCCCTCATGTACACGGTGGTGACCACGCCGTTTGCGTGCTGGACGCTGACGGACAAGGGGAAACTGGCGGAGGCGGATATCGCGGAAGTGGCGGCAGCCGTGCGCCGCGTGCGCGCGGTGCCGGCGGACATCGACAAACTGTTCCACCCGAGCAACTTCCTGATCTCGCCGCCGCAGGAGCCGGGCAAGTTCCTGCAGGGCGACTACTTCCTCACGCCGCCGCAGAGCGAGATCAAGAAGGATCTCATCCGCAAGGTGAAGAAGGCCGACGGGTGCGCGCTGTTCCACCTGACCGGCAAGCCCGGCACCGGCAAGACGCTGCTGCTGTACGACATCGCCCGCGGGCTGGTAAAGCGCGGGGAAGTGCTCCTGCTGCACTGCGGCGGCCTCTCGGCAGGCCAGCAAGCCATCAGCGACGGCGTGGACGGCCTGACCATCGCCCGGCCGGACGATGTAAAGGATCTGACCGCCTACCGCTTTGTGCTGGCCGACGAGGCGCAGCGCCTCACGGCCGCCCAGTTTGAAACCCTCACCCGCACCGCCAAAGAGTGCGGGCAGGCGCTGGTACTGGCCACCGACCCCGAGCAGGTGCTGACCCGCGCCGAAGAAGCCGACGGCATCACCGCCCGCATCGACGAACTGCCGCTGGCCGGCGAATACCGCCTGCGCGCCAGGCTGCGCAGCAACCACGAAGTGACCGCTTTCGCAGCCGGCCTGGCCGACCTCACCCGCCGCCCGAACGAAAAACTGACCGGCGGCAGCGTGAAGGTATACTACGCCGGCACCCGCGACGAAGCCACCCGCCTGGCCCTCTACCTGCAGGAGCAAGGCAGCACCGTATTCCACTACGGCGGCTGGACCGCCGCCGACGAGTACGACAAAGTGGCCGTCATCATGGACAGTGATTTTTACTACGAAGGGAACATCCTGAAGTGCCGCCGCACCGCCGACGGCCTCCTGGCCGAAAAACTGCTGTACCAGGCCGTCACCCGCGCAAGAGAAGAAGTAGCCGTGCTGGTGGTGGAAGACGAAGCACTGTTCGAAACCATCCAAAGCATCCTGCAGGGGCACCGGTAGGGGACGTATCAGAAGTGGTGCATTTTGCACCGGTTGGGGACAGATCAGACACAGTGGCCTCCGTACGCACTGGGCATACGGAGGCCACGGCTATGCAGGACTCTGTTTGTCATATGGTCAGGCGTCGCCGGCATCGGTCGGCGAAGTTTCTGCGCCAGAGGCAGAGGCTTCCTCAAGCGACATACCGGCAACCTCTTCAGCCTCTTTAAGAGGCATTCCGGTTTCAGTCAGTTTTTGGATGACGCGCAGGGCGGTTTCCCGGCTTCCTTTCACATATCCGTCTTTTCTTGCCAGATACATATCGAATTCGTACTTCATATACTGCTGCCTCCATGCCGCGCTGCGGCGGGCATCTGTCTCTTCGGTAGTCAGACGCCTTCCGAGCGCTGTTTCAGGCGATGAAAACTCCCATTTTTTCCTCCTTTATGATAACATAGAAGCGGTGCTTTGTTAAGGATACAGAATATGGTAATCACTGTAAAGGCACCGACTGTAAGAATGTTTGTATAATTCTGTAAATTTCGGAGATTCCGATGGCCCGTCCGTTTACGTCGAAAGACGCCGAGAATCTGATAGCGCAGCATGAGAGCATCCGGGAGCTGATGGTGAAGAGCCTGCAGCTGCCGGACAGTTTCCGTGCGCAGGCCAAAAACGCCGCGGACGCTCTGGTGGCGCGGGAAGTGCTGCGGGTGCTGCGCGGCGTGCCGGTGGAGGAGCTGAACCGCGATAAGCGCGGCATCCGCGTGAAGAGTCTGCGGGATTACGGCTTTGCCACGGTGGGGGACCTGGCGGCGGCCACGCCGGCGCAGATCGCCTCGGTGGACGGGGTGAGTCCGGATGGCGCCATGCTGATCAAGTACCAGGTGAACCAGATGGTGGCGGGCGCCCGGGCGGACATGAAGATCCGCCTTTCGGCGGACGATAAGAACGATGCCGCCTCGCAGCTGGTCAAGAGCCTGTACGCCTGCCTGCGCATCCGCCCGTTTGCGCAGGAGCTGGCGCACCTGGAGACGCAGAGCCGCTTCTGGCTGCCGCTGGCGAAGGAAGCCATCACGCCGGTGATGGGAACCTTCCAGTGGATGTTTGCGGGCAAGGCCAAGAAGGAAGCCGCCACCGAAGCCTACCACCGCCTGGAGCGGGAACTGGCGGGCGAGTACGGGCAGCGCTTCCACGCGCTGATGCCGGGCATCGAAGCCATCAACCGCATGGTGGCGCCGGAGGCGTGGCAGGAATTTGAGAAGAACCCCATCCCGTTTTTCAACCTGCTGGAGGACATCGCGCCGGGCGTGCTGGGCACGGACGACGGCCTTTACGGCCTGCCGGAAGACCTGGCCCGCGAGATTGAAAACGAAACCTTCTACCCGGAAGGCCTGCTCTGTGACTTGCGTCGTTACCAGCAGTGGGGTGTGAAGTTCATCCTGCACCAGGAGCGCGTGCTGTTGGGCGATGAGATGGGCCTGGGCAAGACCATTCAGGCCATTGCGGCGATGGTGTCGCTGGCCAACACCGGCGCCACGCACTTTGTGGTGGTCTGCCCAGCGGGCGTGCTGTCCAACTGGTGCCGCGAGGTGAGCAGCAAGAGCCGCCTGCGCGTCACCAAAGTGCACGGCGCGGGGCGGCTGGCCGCGTGGGAGAGCTGGCGGCAGTCCGGCGGCGTGGCGGTGACCACGTACGAGATGGCCGGGTTTCTCAGGCTGCCGGAGGAGGCGCGCTTCTCCCTGCTGACGGTGGACGAAGCGCACTACATCAAGAACCCGGAGGCCCGGCGCACGGAAAACGTCCGGCGGCTGGCCGCCCACGCGGACCGGGTGCTGTTCATGACCGGTACGGCGCTGGAAAACCGCGTGTCGGAGATGATCGCGCTGATCGGCATGCTGCGGCCGGACATCGCCGCGCAGGTGACGGGCATGGAGTATCTGGCGGCCGCGCCGCAGTTCCGCAAGCTGGTGGCGCCTGTCTACTACCGGCGCAAGCGCGAGGACGTGCTGACCGAGCTGCCGGAGCTGATGGAAGAGCTGGAGTGGTGCACCCTGTCGCCCGAGGAAGAGCGCGTGTATGAGGCTTCCGTGTTGGCCAGAAACTACATGGACATCCGCCGGGTGTCATGGAACGCGCCGGACCCGTCGCGCTCTGCCAAGGCTGTGAGGCTCCTGGAGATCCTGCAGGAGGCCGCCGAAAACGGGCGGCGGATCATCGTCTTCTCGTTCTTCCTGGAGACGCTGAAGACCCTCATGACGCTGCTCGGCCCGGCCGCCTACGGGCCCATCTCCGGCTGTGTCTCGCCGGCCAGGCGCCAGCAGATCATCGATGATTTCTCACGCGCCCCGGCCGGAGCGGTGCTGGTCAGCCAGGTGCAGTCCGGCGGCACGGGCCTGAACATCCAGGCGGCCAGCGTGGTGGTCTTCTGCGAGCCGCAGCTCAAACCCTCCACCGAGACGCAGGCGCTCTCCCGCGCCTACCGCATGGGCCAGACCCGCAACGTGCTGGTGTTCCGCCTGCTGGCGGACGACACGGTGGATGAGCGCATATTGGAGATGCTTGACGAAAAGCAGAAGCTCTTTGACGCCTTCGCCGATGAATCCGAAGCGGCCATGAGTACGCTGGCCATTGACGACAGGAACTTCGGGGACATCGTGCAGGCGGAGATCGACCGCATCAACGAGAAAAACGGAAACGCCTGAGAAAAGCGGATCAGCTTTTCTCAGGCGTTTTTCACAATCTGTGCAGCCTGTGTACAGGCAGCCAGGCAGGCGCTCAGACTACCGTGATCCCTTCGGGTACGGTTATCTCAAACACCGGCTCCCCGTCTTCCCGGTGCCCATCCACGCGGATGAGCCCGTGAGGCGTCTCGTAGGTGACATGCAGATGGTTCATCGAGGAGGGCATCCACGGCTTTACGGACACCCGTGCAAAGCCCGGCGCCTCCGGCCGGATGCCGCCGACGGTGTTGTAGAACCATTCCAGAATGTGCCCCATCATGTCGTGGCAGTGGCTGCGGGGGTTGTCCTCCCAGTACTCGCCAAGCGTGGTCTCGCCCGCCAGCACGAACGCGTAGTAGCTGGGGTGTTCCGTCCGGGTGATGAAGGCGAGGATCAGCTCGTTCCACCCGCACCGCGCGGCCGTCTGGATGATGTAGGGCAGGCCCACTTCGCCGGCGCGGAAGGCGCCTGCTTCGGTGAGCGTGCGGTAAAACGCGGCGGTGACATCGGCCGTCTTGTCCTCCGGCACCATGCCCCAGAAGAGCGGCAGGGCTTCGCAGGCCTGCGTCATCACGAGGCCTTCCGCGCGCTTTTCAAAGCAGCGGTAGCACCAGTGCCCGTCTGCATCCGGCACCAGCAGCACGTCGTTGTAATGGCGGCGGATGCGCTCCGCTTCTTCTTTCAGGGCGGCGGCATCGTCCGGCCGGTCCAGTTCCTCCGCAAAGTATGCCAGCGTGACGGCATCCGCGTACAGCAGGGCGGTCTCCACGTTCTCGCGGGCGTACAGGCTGTCCGGGTTGCCCCAGTCGCCCAGGCCGTGGCTGATAAAGCCGTTCTCATCGGTCTTGGTCTGCAGGTAGCGGAAGTAGCGCAGGCCGGACTCGTAATTTTCTTCCAGAATGCTCTTATCCCCGTAGAACAGATAATGCCAGCGGGTGCCCAGGATGATGGTGCTGCCCCAGGCGATGATATCGTAAAAGCTGCCCATGCCGGGCACCGGCAGAACGTTGGGAATGTAGCAGGGGGCCTGCGAGGGCACCAGGCCGTCGCCCGGGCAGAAGGCCTGACCGGCAAAGTCCACAAACCGGTCATCCGCCGTGTGCTGGGCGTCGCGGCAGTCCGCGAGGAACTTGCGCCACAGCTCTTTTCCATTCTTGGTGTAAAAGATGGACGGCGCCATCAGGTGGTTGGGCTCCTGCCAGGCAAAGCGCTCGATGGTGGGGCAGTCGGTGTGGACGCCCAGCATGTTGGCCTCTACAGTGTGCACGATCATGTCGTGGATCTGGTTGAGGCGTTCATCGTCACACGTGAACGTCCCGGCCTGCTGCCAGGCGCTGGTGATGGCAAGAAGGCGCACATCCGCCAGGTCTTCCGGCGCGGCATCGATGCCCACGTACCGCCCGGCGCAGTAGGTGAACGTGAGGGAGAACGTCTCCCAGACATCGTCCTCTGCGATGATGTACGTCTCGCAGACATCGATGGGCATCCAGTTTTTGGCCATCTGGTCGGGCGTGCCGTCCGGCGCCAGCTTTTCGGCCGGCCGGGCGTGGACGGCCTGACCGGCTTTGCCTCTCACCCGGAAGGTCAGCAGGCCGGAAGTGTTGCGGCCGAAATCATAGACAGCCTGGCCGTTTGTGCTGTGCAGGAACCGCCCCTCCAGGGTTTCGGTCACGCGCACGGGCGGGAAGGTCTGCTCGCGCAGGAGGGAAGACAGGCGGGCGCCGTCGGCCGAAACCTTCGCCGGCGTCCAGGCCGAAGGCTGCCGCAGGCGGCCGTCCGCCACCTCCGAACCGAAGCAGTTGGCGTGCTGCACCGGGTGCGGGGCGGTCTGCCAGGTCTCATCGCTGGCGAGGGTCACCCGGGTGCCGTCCGCCAGCGTGATGTCCGCCTCAAACGCAAAGACCAGCTCCTTTCCGAACGGCCGGTACGGGTTGGGGTTGGGTGGCATGAACGGCGGAAAGTGGAAGAAGTACCCGCCTTCCTCATCGGTGATGTACCACCCGTTGCCGACCTCCGCCAGAATCTCGTTCTCACCTTCCCGCAGGTACGGGAGGATGTCAAATGTCACGTAATACACGGCCTTGCGGTAATCTGACCACGCCGGGTCCAGCACGTGGTCGCCCACCTTCCGGCCGTTGATATACAGGTTGAACTGGCCCAGCCCGCAGACGCGGGCGGCGGCTGAGCAAGGCCTCTCGGCCAGCGTGACGGTCCGGCGGACGTAAAACGGACGGTCCGTTCCGTTGGTGATCCAGGTCTGCAGCATGCTTTTTCCTCCCGGCGCCGACATTTCCTCTGTCGGGCAAAACTTGTTTTGCCCCGGCATCATTTTATAATAACTATAAACGATTCCGGCCCCAAAGGGAACCGGAAAACGGGGAGAGGATGGCCTGCCGGACTATATTATGATACACTGACAGCGTATCCTGACCAGAAGGAGAGGAACATCGCAAGATGAACGACAACGCAGCCATTCCGCGCCGCATCCCGCCCAAGATCGAGGTGCGCGGCGCTTCCGTACACAACCTGAAGCATATCGATGTGGACATCCCGCTGCACCGGATCGTGGGCATTGCGGGGGTGTCCGGCTCGGGCAAGAGCTCGCTGGCACTGGGAGTGCTGTATGCGGAAGGCTCCCGGCGCTACCTGGAGTCGCTCTCCACCTACACCCGCCGGCGCATGACGCAGGCGGAGCGGGCGGACGTGGACGACGTGCGTTACGTGCCGGCTGCGCTGGCGCTGCACCAGCGGCCGGGCGTCCCCGGCATCCGCAGCACCTTCGGCACCGGCACGGAGCTGCTGAACAGCCTGCGGCTCATGTTCTCGCGCCTGTCGCACTACACCTGTCCGAACGGGCACACCGTGCCGCCCACCATGAAGTTTGCGGCGGAGCAGGATGTGTACTGCCCGGTCTGCGGCGCGTACGTGCCGGTCATCGGCGCGGAGGAGCTGGCCTTCAACTCCGGCGGCGCCTGCGAGCGGTGCGAGGGCACCGGCGTGGTGCGCACGGTGGACGAATCCACCCTGGTGCCGGATGAGAATCTGACCATCGACGAAGGTGCGGTGGCCTCGTGGAACGCGCTCATGTGGTCGCTCATGAAAGACGTGGCCCGCGAGATGGGCGTGCGCACGAATGTGCCCTTCAAGGATCTGACGCCCGAAGAGCGCGAGATGGTGTTCCACGGGCCGGCCGAGAAGAAGCACATCTTATACATCAACGAGAAGACCGGCAACACCGCGGAGCTGGATTTTACGTACTACAACGCGGTGTACACCGTGGAGAATTCGCTGGCCAAGGTGAAGGATGAGAAGGGCATGAAGCGCGTGGAGCGGTTTCTGGCGGAGTGCCCCTGCCCGGACTGCGGCGGCACCCGGCTGAACGCGCGCGCCCGGTCGCTCAAACTCCGCGGCGTGTCGCTGGACTATGTCTGCACGCTGACGCTGGCGGAACTGATCGAGTGGGTGAAGGGCGTGCCGGCAAGCCTCCCGGAGGAGATGCGGCCCATGGCCATAAGCATCTCCGAATCCTTCTTCCACACGGCGAAGCGCCTGGTGGATCTGGGGCTGTCCTACCTCTCGCTTGACCGCGCCTCATCCACCCTGTCCACCGGCGAGCGGCAGCGCATGCAGCTGGCCCGGTCCGTGCGCAACCGCACCACGGGCGTGCTGTACGTGCTGGATGAGCCGTCCATCGGCCTGCACCCGCAGAACCTCCGGGGCCTGACGGGCGTCATGGACGATCTGATCGCGGACGGCAACTCCATCGTGCTGGTGGACCACGACACGCAGGTGCTCTCGCACGCGGACTGGCTGATCGAGATGGGCCCGGAGGCCGGCGCGAATGGCGGTCGGGTGATCACCGAGGGGACGGTGGAAGAGGTTTCGGCCAACCCCGCCTCGAAGATCGGGCCGTTTTTGCGGCCGGAAGCGGCCGCGGTGCCGGAAACGGATGCAGCCGGCGTGTTTGACGCCGGCACCATCCGGCTCTCCACGGGCGCCATCCACACCGTGCACCCGCTGGAGGTGGCCTTCCCTAAGGGGAAGCTGACGGTGGTGACGGGCGTGTCGGGTTCCGGGAAGACCACGCTGGTGCTGGAGAGCCTGATCCCCGCGCTGCAGGCCATGGGTGCCGGAAAGAAGCTGCCGGAGCACGTGAAGAGCGTGGACGCGCCGGGCATCCGCCAGGTGAAGCTGATCGATGCCGCGCCCATCGGCATCAACGTGCGCTCCACCGTGGCCACCTACGCCAACGTGCACGATGAGCTGCGCAAGGTGTTCGCGCGGACGAAAAGAGCCAAAGAGAAGAACTACAAGGCGGGTGATTTTTCCTACAACACCGGGAGCCTGCGCTGCCCGGTCTGCGACGGCACCGGCAGCATCAGCCTGGACGTGCAGTTCCTGCCGGACGTGGACATCCCCTGCCCGGAGTGCCGCGGCGCGCGCTACGCCGCCGAGGCCTGGAAGATCCGCCGCGTGAGCAAGGCCGGTGAGGAGCAGAGCCTGCCTCAGCTGATGGCGGCCAGCGTGGACGAAGCGCTGACGCTCTGCGCGGATCTGAAGACCGTGACGCCGCGCCTGCAGACGCTGCACGATCTGGGGCTGGGGTACCTGACGCTGGGCGAGGCCACGCCGGGCCTGTCCGGCGGCGAGGCGCAGCGCCTGAAGCTGGCCTCCGAGATGGGCCGCGGCCAGGACGACACGGTGTTCGTGTTCGATGAGCCGACCATCGGCCTGCACCCGCTGGATGTGAAAACGCTCATGGAGGTGTTCCGGCACCTGCAGTCCCTCGGCGCCACAGTCATCGTCATCGAACATGACCTGGACGTGATCCGCCAGGCGGACTACGTGGTGGATATGGGCCCCGGCGGCGGCAGGGAAGGCGGCCGCGTGGTGGCCTGCGGTACGCCCGCGCAGGTCAAAAACGAAAAAGCAAGCGTCACCGGAAAATATTTGTGAGAAGCCGGTTTTTTGTTGGATATCTGTTGGACAGGCGGGTGTAAAACGGTCCTGTAACGAGCACCAAAACACCTCCCCCGGCCCGCGCTGATATGCTACCCCCAAGTAGGACACTGAAATATAAAACCTACTTG
>CAMJGH010000038.1 GCA_946405185.1 uncultured Lachnospiraceae bacterium | reverse complement strand
CTGTCCGAGATAGTGGGCAAGTCCCAGGTTGATGAATATCGCAAGTTCGATCACTGCAATCAGAATAAACGGAAGCGAGAAGCTCTGTTCCACCAGCATGATAATGACAAAGATCGCAATTATGGAAATGGCATTTACCACCTTAAAGTCATGCCCCGTTGTCTCAATCATGTCCTTCATGCACGGCGCCTCGCCGATCAGCATGGCGCCGTCATCGTACTTCTTGGCGATGGCGTTCAGGCTTTCCACCTGAGCGTTCACAGCATCGCTCGCCACCTTGTACTCCGAGTTGATCAGGATCAGCTCGTACCGGTCGCTCTTCAGTTTGGAAACCACTTCCTCCGGCAGGAATTCCTCCGGCACGTCCGGCCCCAGCACGGATTCCAGCGACAGGACGTACTTGACGCCCGGCACCTCTTCCATTTCGGAGACCATGGCGCGCACGTCCTTCGCCGGCAGGTTCCGGTCGGTCAGCAGCATGTGCGTGGAAGCCACGCCGAACTCATCGGTCAGCTTGTGGCTGGCCGTCACGTAGTCGATCCCCTCCGGCAGGCAGTTGCCCATGTCGTAGTAGACCTCCGCGTTGGACTTCCGGTACCCGTACCAGAACGGCGGCACCAGCAGCAGGAAGATGATCAGGAACAGCGGGAACACCTTCACCAGATGCGCCGCCGGACGTCCCGTGTGACGGATGAACGTCTTATGCATCATCTTCTGCAGCGGCTTGTCAAAGATCAGCAGCATGGCCGGCAGCACCGTCACGGAACCCAGCACACCGAACACCACGCCCTTGGCCATCACGATGCCGATGTCCCGGCCCATCGTGAAGGTCATGAAGCACAGCGCGATGAAGCCGGCAATGGTGGTCACCGAACTGCCCAGGACACTGGTGAACGTGGCGTGCACGGCCTGCGCCATGGCTTCCTTCCGGTCATCCGTTTTGGCCGCATACTCGTTGTAGCTGTTCCACAGGAAGATGGAATAATCCATGGTCACGGCCAGCTGCAGCACGGCCGACAGGGCTTTGGTGATGTAGCTGATCTGGCCCAGGAAGATGTTGGTCCCCAGGTTCATCACGATCATCATGGCGATGGAGGCCAGGAACACGAACGGCACCAGCCAGTTATCCAGCAGGATCACCATGGCCGCCAGCGCGCAGGCCACGGCCAGGCCCACGTAGACGGGCTCTTCCTTCTCGCACAGATCCTTCAGATCCGTGACCAGCGCGGACATGCCGGAGACGAAGCACTGTTTGCCCGTCACCGCCCGGATCTCCCGGACCGCATCCATCGTCACATCTTCCGACGTGGACGAGTCAAAGAAGACCGCCATCATGGTGGCGTTTCCGGTGTTGAAGGCGTCGTACACCTGCTTCGGCAGCATCTCCATGGGCAGCGAGATGTCCGCCAGCGAATCGTACCAGAGCACCGTTTCCACGTGCGGCACGGCCTCGATCTTTTCCTTCAGGGCGGACACGTCCTTCGCAGGCATGTCCTCCACGATCACGAACGAGAACGCGCCTTTGCCGAAATCCTCCATCAGGATGTCCTGCCCCTTCACGGTGTCCATCTTGGACGGCAGGTAATCCAGCATATCGTAGTTCACACGCGTCTTCGCGTACCCGATCACGCACGGGATCATCAGCAGCATCGTGAGGATCAGGATCGGAATGCGGCTTTTGACGACCGCTCTTGCCAGTTTCATATCCATCCCTTCTTTCTTATCCGAGCCGATGCAGGCGCACATCGTCCGCATCGATCACATCCGCATCATCCGGCCACTGGTGGTCCACCACCTTGACGGTGGTCACGGCCACGCAGAGGTTCACGAGGCCTTCCGCCGTGACGGCCGCTCCCAAAAGCCCCGTCATCAGCTCCGCCGATTCCCACGGCCGGAACATCAGCGCCAGCCCGACGGCCGCTGTCAGCAGCGCCAGCACCAGGATCACACCCCAGCTGCCGATGCCGAACCGCCGGGAGTCAAACGCGATCTGCGTCTTGAACAGCCCGTCCGCCAGCGCCGCCACGCCGATGGCGATGAACAGGAAATTCATCACATCGCGGGGCCTCACCAGCACGATCAGTCCCAGCACGATCAGCAGGATGCCGAATTCGATGTCAAACTGGAACGCCAGGCGGTAGAGATCGCGGGAAAAGTAACCTACCAGCTTGATCGTCCCGAAGAGGATCATGCCGGCGCCGAATACCCTCCCCAACAGTACAGCCGAAAGACCCGGCCACAGCATCAGACCGATGCCGGCCGCCATGAACAGCAGCGACATCACGATATAACCGACTTTGGCCGCCCACATGGGCACCGTACAACGCCGTTTCATTGTCTCCTCCTTCCGGGAGGGAGGTACCTCACCGGCCGCTCCTTCCCTTTTCGAGAGGCAGTCTACACCCCCGCCGGGCATCTTCCAACGGACAGATAAGACCGCCGTGCCCACAAAAAAGACACGGAGCGTCTTCTGCCCAGAAAACAGACAAAAGACACCTCCGTGTCGCTTTCTCATATGGAATTATGTATAATCAGCCCTCTTCACTCCTCCGGATCATCTCTTCCGCCTGGCCTTCCCGGAGTTCGTACAGCCGCCGGAACTGGCTGACGATATCCCCCTGCATGCCTTCATCTAGCCACAGCACGGTCTGCCCGAACAAAAAGCCCTTGTAGTACCGCAGGATGATCTCCCGGTCACCGTCCTTCAGCTTCCGGTCGGAAAAGAGCGTCTCAAAGTACGTGCGCGTGACATGGTCGCAGATCTTCCAGAGCGCCTCCTCCGCGATGGCGCGGTCCAGCGACCGGTAGATGTGCATCAGCGCCCGGCGGTTCTCCTGCGCAAACTCCACCGACGCCTGCACGCACTCTTCAAAGGAAGAGATGGTCGGGTAACGCGCGATCAGATTATCGCACTGCTCGCGGATGATGCGCTCGAGCAGCGCCGGAATACTCTCAAAATGGTTGTAAAACGTGTTGCGGTTGATACCGCAGTCCGTCACGATGTCCTTCACCGTGATGTCCCGGTAGGGACGCTCGTTTAACAGTTTAAGGAAAGACTGCCGGATGGCGTCTTCTGTGAAATGTGCCATAGCTGCCTCGGGTGTACCATTTGGGACGTAGCAAATTGGTACTGTACCAGTTTGCTACGTCCCAAATGGTTCACTTGGTTTTGTAGAATTCCGCCTGCTCGGCGATGAGCGCGGCGTCTTCAAAGTAGTTGATCTTCATGGCGCGCTTGACGCGGGCCAGGGTGTTCGCGGCCTGCTCTTCGGCCGTCTCGCTGCCCTTCTTGAGCACTTCGTACACGTACGGGATGTCCTTCTCGTACTGGGCGCGGCGTGCGCGGATAGGGGCGAGGGTCTCCTGCAGGACGGCGTTGAGGAACTTCTTGACTTTCACATCCCCCAGGCCGCCGCGGCGGTAGTGGTCTTTGAGTTCGTCCAGGCTGGCGTAGTCCGGCAGGTACTCCGCGAAGTGCTCCGGGCGGGAGAACGCATCCAGATAGAGGAACACGGGGTTGCCTTCCACCTTGCCGGGGTCGGAGACGCGCAGGTGGTTCGGATCCGTGAACATGTTGCGGATCTTCTGCCACACGGTGTCTTCATCGTCCGAGAGGTAGATGCAGTTGCCGAGCGACTTGCTCATCTTGGCCTTGCCGTCCGTGCCGGGCAGACGCAGGCAGGCTGCGTTGTCCGGGAGCAGGATCTCCGGCTCCACCAGCGTATCACCGTAGACCGAGTTGAACTTGCGCACGATCTCGCGGGTCTGCTCGATCATGGGCTCCTGGTCCTCGCCGACCGGGACGGTGGTGGCGTCAAACGCCGTGATGTCCGCCGCCTGGCTGATGGGATAGCAGAAGAACCCGACCGGGATGGACGTCTCGAAGTTGCGCATGGCAATCTCGGACTTCACGGTGGGGTTGCGCTGCAGGCGCGACACCGTGACCAGGTTCATGTAGTAGAACGTGAGCTCCGTCAGCTCCGGGATCTGGCTCTGCACGAACAGCGTGGACTTGGCCGGATCCAGCCCCACGGAGAGGTAGTCGAGCGCCACTTCGACCACGTTCTGGCGGACTTTTTCGGGGTTGTCCGCGTTGTCCGTGAGCGCCTGCGCGTCCGCGATCATGATAAAGACTTTTTCAAAATCCCCGGTGTTCTGCAGTTCCACGCGGCGCCGCAGCGACCCCACGTAGTGACCCACATGCAGCCGCCCCGTGGGACGGTCACCGGTCAGGATGATCTTGCCCATGTCAGTCCTCCGCACCGCTCCAGTTGTGGTACACTTCCTGCACGTCGTCATCGTCGTCGAGCAGGTCCAGGATGCGCTGCATCTTCTTGATGTCCTCGGCGTCGGTCAGGTCCACCCAGGTCTGCGGAATCTGCGTGACTTCGGCGGAGACCATCGGGATGCCGGCGGCTTCGAGCGCTTCGCGCACTGCGGTGAAATCGTCCGGAGCGGTCAGGATCTCAAACGAATCCTCCTCTTCGGAGAGGTCTTCGGCGCCGGCGTCCAAAGCGACCATCATCAGCTCGTCCGCTTCCATCTCGCACTCTTCCTTGTCCACGATGATCTGGCCCTTCTCGTCGAACATGAAGGACACACAGCCCGTGGTGCCGACGTTCCCGCCGCCCTTGGTGAAGGCCGCGCGCACGTTGCCGGCGGTACGGTTCTTGTTGTCCGTCAGCGTGGAGACGATGATGGCCGTGCCGGACGGGCCGTACCCTTCGTACACGAGGTTCTCGTAGTTGGCCGCGTTGGCATCGCCCGCCGCCTTCTTGATGGAGCGGTCGATGGTATCGTTGGGCATGTTGTTGGACTTGGCCTTGGCGATGATATCACGCAGCTTGGAGTTGTTGTTGGGATCCGCCCCGCCTTCCTTGACGGCCACCGCGATCTCGCGGCCGATGCGGGTGAAGATCTTGCCCTTCGCGGCGTCGTTCTTCTCTTTTTTATGCTTGATGTTGGCAAACTTGGAATGTCCGGACATGGGAACCTCCTGAAATCAGAATCATAAAGGAATGCTTTAATTGTAGGATTTTATCACAGACGGACGGTCAGTGCAAGCAAAGCCTGCTTTACGCCAGCCCCGGTTCGCAGGGCTTTCCGGCATCCCGCCGGTATTTGAAGTACAACTCCTCCGTGGCCAGCGCCATCTTGGTGACCGAAAACGCGCAGTCGTGCGGGAAGCAGTACCAGGTGTCTTCCAGCGTATTCAGATCCACACAGTCGCCGTGCTTTCCCAGATACTCGTATTCGATGTGGCAGGAATAGAGGCTGGGCACGTCCTTGATCATCTCAAACGCATCGCCGTCTTTGTCCGTGCCGCGCACGGCAAAGCCGTTCATGTCGTGCACCATCACGCCTTCGCCCAGACGGATGAAGGTGGCTTTCGGGAGGGAGCCCACCGTGACCGGCAGTTCACCCGTGGAGTAAGTGCCGGCTTCCACCTCGGCGCGTACGTTCGCCCGCTCCCACTCGTACCAGTCCGGGATGTGGGAAAACTCCGTCTCCCCGGACACCGCCTTCAGCTCCGAGAGTTCCGTCATCTCCCACTGCTTCCCGCAGGCCTCGCAGAATAGCCGCGTGCCTTTCGAGTTCATGCGGTATTCCGCCCGGCAGGCGGGACATTGGTACAGCACCTTGTGCAGGCCCTCCGCCCGCCCTTCGTAGGTGATGCGGATGCCGCGGTCCTTCTGCCAGGCAAAATCATCGTACTGGAAGCGCTCCACGAGGCGGCGGTTGATCTCCGCCACTTTCAGCGTTTTCAGGTCTTCCGGGGTGAACAGCAGCGAGAATTCCGCCTCCGTGGGCTTCACGCCGCGGTCGTGCAGGTTCCAGAACGGGGAGTTGACGTGGTGCCCGTGGCAGATGAGCGTGACCACCGGCACGCCCAAGAGCCGGCAGAGCTTCCCCAGCGATTCCGGCAGCACCGCCGTGGTGCCGCAGAGCGAGTACCGGGCCTCCGGGTAGATCACCGGCACGTCGCCGGCATCCACCACGCGCTTAAGCTGGCGGATCAGGGTGATGTCGTTGGTGAACTTCCGCTTGCAGATGCACCCGATACGCCGCAGCAGCTCCTCCCGGTGCAGAAACCCGTCGATGGCCACCACGTAGTTGGCGCGCTGCGGGTAGATGGCCTTGGTAGCCACCTTGAAATCCATGAACGCGTTGTGATTGCACAAAAGAAGATATGGCGGCTTCAGTCCTTCCACGCCGGTCTTTTTCAGGATGTTGCCGTGTTTTTTCACATCCGGGAGCGAGAGGATCTTCGTCAGCGGCAGCAGCACGCGGGACATGCGCATCACCGGACGGTCCATGTCAAAGCGTCTGAACTCTTTTTTCATATTCACCTCGCAAAGCGTTTTCCGCCCAAAACCATGCAGGACCGTGAAGAGGGACACTCGTCAAAAAGGCTCTGTACCGTACCGTTCCGATATAGTACATTCATTGTATGACATCAGGGTCAAAAGGTCAGAACGGGCATGCTTGCATGCGCGTTTCTGAACTTGGGACCCGCAAAACACGAAGAACGGAGCGATTTTGCGCTTGAAAAGCGCAAAATGGCGGGAGTTCTGAGTGTTTTAGCAGCACATGGCACGCGCAGCGTGCGTGCTGCGTGTCATAGCTGGGGGCAAAACTTGTTTTGACCCCAGCATCATTGTATCGGGGCGGCTGTTTCCCGTCAAGAAACAGGCTCTCTCCCGGGACATTTTCACTCCACCAACGGGCGGACCGACTCGCCCGCTGCGTTATTGTTTTGCGTGGATGCTCCCGGTATGATGCAGTTGTGATCCAAAACAACACCCTTTTGAGGAGGAAACACATATGGAATTCGGAAAAAAGATCCGTCAGCTGCGCTTTAAGGCCGGTCTGACGCAGGAACAGCTGGCCGAGAAGATGGGCATCGGCGCCCAGTCGGTATCCAAGTGGGAAAACGCCGTGGCCATGCCCGACATCACCTCTCTTCCCCTGCTGGCAGAGATCTTCGGGGTCAGCATCGACGACCTGTTCGACCTGACCAGCGAGCAGCGCCTCAACCGCATCGAAAACAGCCTGGATATCACCGAGGAGCTCCCGCAGGATCTCTTCCGGGAATACGAGGATTTCCTGAAGGGGCAGCTGGAGGATGAAACCAACCGCCAGCGGGCATCCGGTCTCATCGCCTACCTCTACTGGCACCGCATGAACTCCTGCGCGAAGAAGGCGGCCGTATACGCCAAAGACACCATCCGCCGGGCCCCGGACGTAAAGGACTGCCAGTGGGTCCTGCAGCGGGCGGACGGCCATGCCGCCTGGGACTGGAACATCGCCAATCACACGAAAGCCATCGAATTCTGGCGCGGAATCGTGGAAGAAAATCCGACAGTCCGCCTGCCGTACGACTATCTGCTGGACAATCTGCTCGCGGATCACCGGGCAGACGAAGCGGAAAAGGTGCTGGAGCAGGCAAGCCGCCTTCCGGACGCCAGGCCTGTGATGGTGCAGGTCTACCGCGCGCACATCGCGCTGGCCCGCTTTGACGCCGCAACTGCCGATCGGATCATCGAAGACCTGGTGGCCGCGCACCCGGATGACACCGTCTGCCTGTTCGAAGCGGCTCAGTATTACGCGAAAAAAGCCGATTATCCGAAAGCGATCGCTCTTTATGAACAGTCCTTTGAAAAGGAAGACCGGCGCCCGCGCTTTACCGATGAACTGATGGCCATCGCGGACATCTATGAGATCATGGGCGAGTACCGGAAGGCCGCCGAAACCTATGACCGGATCATCGACCTGCTGGAGAACGAGTGGGGCTTCACGGAGGATACCGGACTGAAGCAGGCCAAGGAAGAAAAAGCGCGGCTGCTGGCGAAAGCCTGAAAACAGCGCAGAAAAAGACAGGCGTGACCGTCATGGCCACGCCTGTTTCTGTTCAAGACTTATTCCGCTTTCACCACCGCGGCGGTCAGCCCGGCGCCGCGCCGGGAAATACGGATGGTATCGCCCTCGCTGATGTCGCCGGCCAGGATCACGCGGGCGGCCAGCGTCTCCACTTCCTTCTGCAGGAAGCGCTTGAGCGGTCTGGCGCCGTAGACCGGATCGTACCCGTTTTCGACCACATAGGACTTCGCGTTCTCGTCCAGCTCCACCTTCAGGTCGCGGTCGGCCAGGCGCTTGTTCATGTCGGCCATCATCAGATCCACGATGCCCGTGATGTCTTCCTTCGTGAGCGGCTTGAAGAGGATGGTCTCGTCCAGGCGGTTTAAGAACTCCGGGCGGAAGTGGGCGCGCAGGTCGCTCATGACGGCGGCTTCGGCGTCCTCGCGGATGGTGCCGTCCGGCTCGATGCCGTCCAGGAGGTACTGCGAGCCAATGTTGCTGGTCATGATCAGGATGGTGTTCTTGAAGTCCACCGTGCGGCCCTGCGAATCCGTGATGCGGCCGTCGTCCAGCACCTGCAGCAGGACGTTGAACACGTCCGGGTGGGCCTTCTCCACTTCATCGAAAAGCACCACCGAGTACGGCTTGCGGCGCACGGCCTCGGTCAGCTGGCCGCCTTCGTCGTACCCCACGTATCCGGGAGGCGCACCGATCAGCCGCGAGACGGAGAACTTCTCCATGTACTCGCTCATATCGATACGCACCATGTTGGACTCGTCGTCAAACAGGCTTTCCGCCAGCGCCTTGGCCAGCTCCGTCTTGCCCACGCCCGTAGGGCCTAAGAACAGGAAGGAGCCGATGGGCTTGCCGGGATCCTTGATGCCGGCTTTCGACCGGATGATGGCCTCGGTCACCTTCTGCACGCCTTCATCCTGCCCGATCACACGCTTGTGCAGCTGTTCGTCCAGGTGCAGCGTTTTCTCACGCTCGCTCTCCGTGAGCTTGGCCACCGGGATGCCGGTCCACCGCGAGATGATGCGGCAGATTTCTTCCTCCGTGACGGCCTCGTGCACCAGCGAGAGGTCCGCGTTCTTCACGCGCTCTTCCTCTGCGGCCAGCTGCTTCTGCAGGGCCGGGAGTTCCCCGTACTGCAGCTGGGCGGCGCGGTTCAGGTCATACTCCTGCTTGGCCTTCGCGATCTGGCGGTTGATGTCCTCGATCTTCTCGCGCAGGGTGCTGAGGGAATCCACGGACTTCTTCTCGTTCTCCCACTGCACCTTCTTGGCGTCAAAATCGTCCTGCAGTTCCGCGATCTCCTTCTGCAGGTCCGCCAGGCGCTCGGCGCTCAGGCGGTCCGTCTCCTTCTTCAGGGCGGTCTCCTCGATCTTCATCTGCATGAGCCGGCGGGACAGCTCATCCAGCTCGGCCGGCATGGAATCCATCTCGGTCTTGATCATGGCGCACGCTTCATCCACCAGGTCGATGGCCTTATCCGGCAGGAACCGGTCGGAAATGTAGCGGTGGGACAGCGTAGCCGCCGTCACCAGCGCGGAGTCCGTGATCTTCACGCCGTGGAACACTTCGTAGCGCTCCTTCAAGCCACGCAGGATGGAGATGGTGTCCTCAACCGACGGCTCGTCCACCTGCACCGGCTGGAAGCGGCGCTCCAGCGCGGCGTCTTTTTCAATGTACTTACGGTATTCATCAAGCGTGGTGGCGCCGATGCAGTGCAGCTCGCCGCGGGCCAGCATGGGCTTTAACATGTTGCCGGCGTCCATGGCGCCGTCCGTCTTGCCGGCCCCCACGATCAGGTGCAGCTCATCGATGAAGAGCAGGATCTGCCCTTCGGACTTCTTCACTTCCTCCAGCACGGCCTTCAGGCGCTCTTCAAACTCGCCGCGGTACTTGGCGCCGGCCACCAGAGCCCCCATATCCAGGCTGAAGATCTTCTTGTCTTTCAGGCTCTCCGGGACATCGCCCCGGGCGATACGCTGGGCCAGGCCCTCCACCACGGCGGTCTTGCCCACGCCCGGCTCACCGATCAGCACCGGGTTGTTCTTGGTCTTGCGGGAGAGGATGCGGATCACGTTGCGGATCTCCGCGTCACGCCCGATGACCGGGTCCATCTTCTGATTTTTGGCCTTCTCCACCAACTCCTGCCCGTACTTTTCCAGCGACTCGTACGTGGCCTCCGGGTTGTCCGAAACCACGCGCTGGTTGCCGCGCACGGTCGAGAGCGCCTGCAGAAAACGCTCCCGCGTGATGGCGAACTCGCGGAAGAGTTCCTTCATGGCGGTATTGGGCTTCGCCAGAAGCGCCAGGAAGAGATGCTCCACCGAGACGTACTCATCGCCCATGGCCTTGGATTCGTTCTCGGCGCTGATCAGCACGTCGTTCAAGGCCTTGCTGACATAGACCTGCCCGCCGCCGGACACCTTCGGCTTCTTCTCGACAGCCTGCAGCACGCGGTCGGTAAAGTAGGTCTGCTGGATCTCCATCTTGGTGATCAGCTGGGCGATCAGCGAATCCTCCTGCTTTAAGAGTGCGTAGAGGAAATGCTCCTGGTCGATCTCGGGGTTGCCGTACTCGTACGCGTACTTCTGCGCGTCCTGCACGGCCTGAACGGAACGCTGGGTAAACTTGTTGATATTCATAACGGCCTCCTTTCCGGGAAACCCTCAGTTGTTCTCGTACGAGGCTACTTTATCGCGGGTTGTTAGCACTGTCAAGAGGTGAGTGCTAAAATCTCTGTAAACAAAAAGAGTCCGATGAGCAGGCATACCGGTGAGTCAGCAGTGACCCCCTCTGACTCACCGGCCTGCCCTCTCTGACTCCTCACACTTCGCCCTTCCAGTGCACGCTCTGCGCGTCGGCCGTGAAGAATTCCCACCCGGTGAACTCTTTCACCTTTTCATCCAGCAGCGCGTTTTCTTCCGCCGAGAGCGGTGTGGCCAGAGCTTGTTCGATGTGGTCCACGTTGAACCGGAAACTCTCGAAGTTCCCCGGAGGCACCAGCGCGTCCACTCCGAGCGAGAGCGCGTAGCGCATGGCGGCCAGGCCGAAGGCTTCGTTTTCGGCATCGATGGGCTTGCACCAGCTCTTCGGGTAGCGGGAGGTGTAGCGCTCATCCTTGGTGCCCCAGCAGCGCTCCACGAACGACTTCATGGAGAGGATGCCGATGCCGCGCTCTTTGGCGGTTTTGATGACGTCCGTTCCCACGCCGAAGCGCTTGTGGATCAGCCAGTTGAACGGGAAGAGCACGGTGTCGAACGGGAAGCGCTTCATGGCTTCCACGGCCACCGGCTCGGAGTGGGCGGTGATGCCGATGTGCCGGATCACGCCTTCCTCTTTTAACTTCGGCAGCACCGAAAGGATGCCGCCCGGGCCGAAGGCCAGATCCAGATCCTGCTGCGTCTTCATGGCGTGCAGCTGGTAGTTGTCAAAATAGTCGGTGTGCAAAAGCCTGCGGGATTCCGCCATCTCCTTTAAGGCGTCCTCCGCGAGGCGCTTTTCAGTCTTGCAGGCCAGAAACACCCTGTCGCGGTACGGGACCAGCGAGTTGCCCAGCTTCGTCTGCGCATCGCCGTAGGAGGGCGCCACGTCAAAGTAGTTGATGCCCTGCGAGAGGGCCCACTCCACGTACCCGTCCGAGTCCTTCTGCTGCGCGTCCATGGACACGATGCCGCCATACACCACGGCGGAGATGTTCATGCCTGTCTGTCCCAGTGTGCGGTACTGCATGCGTTCCTCCTTGTCAGTCTCTCTTCCACGGCCGGATGGTCCAGCCCCTCTCCGATCACGATCAGGATGTCCTGTCCGGCTTTCGCCGGTCGTATCTCTTCTTCTTTGCGGGTGATGTTGATCTGCCGCCAGGGGTGCGCCGCGTCCTCCGGCACCGGCACAAACCCTTTCACCCGCAGCACATGGCCGATGGCTTCGTCCGCAAACAGCTGCCGGGCGGCTTCGCGCACCTCCTCCACCGTAAGCCCCGCCTCCAGGCGGTACACGGTGTGGTAGGCGTTGGTGCGGAAATACCCCCGGTGCTCGTGGTCCTCCGCCCGCCATCCGGCCGCGGCGATGGCCATGAGGTCTTCTTTTGTCAGTGCCTCCCACGGCTTCACCCAGAGCGTATCGCGGGGATCCGCGGGAGAAACGTCCGCCTCCGGCAGCCCAAACCGCCGACCGCACCCGAAGCGCGCCAGCGCCCGGTTCAGGTGCGCCGCCACACGCGCGAGCTGTGCTACTTCCACCGTCTGGGTTTTGGAGAGCACCACCGCGCCGGCTTCCGCCGCCTGCGCCATCAGCAGATATTCCGATCCCTCCGTCAGTTCTTCAGGCAGCCCCGCGTCCACCACGGCCATCACGGTGCCGGCCTCGTACCACTGGTCCAGCGGCTCCTCATGCAGCACGTCGAAGAACTCTTCCACGTCGTACACGCCCGAGGGCTCCACCATCACCCGGTCGTACCCCTGCATGGCCAGCGCGATCAGCTTGGTCTTGTAGCGCCGCCGGTGGCTGTCAAAATCGCCGGCCACCACCATCTCCACATCACAGAGCCCTTCCAGTTCCTCTTCCAGAAACAAGCGGTCGATGTTGACGGCGCCGTAATCGCTGATGAGCAGCGCGATCTTCTCCCCTGCCGCCGCCAGCTGCGGGATCAGCCGCTTTAAAAAGGTGGTCTTGCCCGCACCCAGGAACCCGGTCACCAGATCCAGCCGGATCATTTCGCGGCACGGCTTTCGATGGCCGCCTTCTTCTCCTGCAGAAAGGCGATCAGTTCCGGCGTGCAGTTGGCCTTGATCACGTTGGTCCCCTGAGTCTCACCCAGCATCAGATACAGATTGGTGGGCGTTTCGTAGATGCGCCACAGCTTGTCGTACCTGACTTCCAGCGTCTCCGCGGTATTGGTGCCCACATAGCCATCGTCATAAAACGTGAGGTGGGTCTTCAGGTTCTGGATGGTCCGGTTGGTCTTCCAGGCCTGCTTCACCCGCCGCTTGATCTGGGCGTTCTGGATGAACGGGAACAGCACCATGGCGATGCCGGGCACAAACAGCGCCCACGGGCTCAGCTTCCAGATGCAGATGACGGCGATGAGCGCGAACATCACATACGCGGCGATGTACGACCCCACGTAGCTGGGCGTGCGGCGCAGCACCGCGCGGTTGAAGGTCAGATACTCCGAAGCGGACATGACCGTTTCGGTCTCATACAGTGCGTTTTTCACAGCGTGCCTCCTTGCAAGCATCTGTCATCATAGCACATCCGGCGGTGTCTGTCTTCTGGTTTAGGCACGCCCCTCTCCCGGCAGCCTTTTCCCGCGCTTCCGGCACAAAACATCGATTCCGCAAGAAATAAGGAACTTTTCTGCCTGTCAATATGTATATTTTCTTCCTGTTAACTTTTCAATACAGGAAGTATCCTTCCTGTATCACCCGTCCGGCAGGAGGATTTCATCATGTTTGTACACACGCCTTCCGAGATCGGCAACCGTCTGCTCACACTAAGGCTGGCAGGCGGCCTTACACAGGCTGAACTGGCAGAAAAAGCAGGCCTTAGCACACGCACGTACGCAGACATCGAGCGGGGCGATTCCGGCACACGCCTGGAAAGCATCCTGCGCATCTGCGAAGCCCTGAACGTCACGCCCAATGACATCGTGCAGCAGGAACATCTGCGGGACGTCTACCGCGACGAAGACCTGGTGGCCGTTCTGGCCGCCATTTCTCCCCACGAAAAGACCGCCCTGCTGCGCCGGCTGAAAGCCTATCTGAACTCCGTAGCGGAGCTGTGAGGCAAAGCGGACATCCCGACAGAAAACCGAAAGGCCGGAACGGGCATGATGCTCGTTCCGGCCTTTCGGTTTTGTCTCCATACGCGTTGTCTCATTCCTCTCCGCTGTTCATGACGGCCGAAAGCCGTTCCTTCAGAAGTTCATACCGCTCCCGCTTCTCCGTTTTCGCAAAGTGCACGGCCCGGTCCTGCTCCGCGCAGTCCGTATAATCCAGCACCCGGCCGCCAAACTGCTCGCTGGTCAGGTCGAACAGGCACCCGTCCGCCACGTTGAAGCAGTGATAGTTTCCATCGCCGAGCGGTATGCCGTACACCTTTCCGCCGTAAATATCCTGCAGAAGAAACGCCGTGACCGAGCACTGTCCGAGCGTTTTGTTCTCCGGCGTCCAGTCCCTGCGCATGCGGGGCGCGCAGGTTTCGGCGCACCAGCACCGGCCAAGCCGGTCATAATAGTCCCGCGGTGTCAGGCCGTTCTCATCCGTTATATCCGCCTGCTCCCAGCCGTAAAAACCGTACATGCGCTTCTCTCCTTCCGCTTGCTCTCACCGGCAGGATGCAACCCGGACCAGACCGGCCTGAAGTTCACACCGGACTCCCTGCGCGGCCTGGAGCTGGAACTCTCGGATGAAGACTGCCGGTGGCTGAACCTGAAGGCGAAAGCCCGCTTACCAGTGAAGCCGGTGCAGGGCGCCTTCCTTCTCCAGATCCAGGTAGTCCAGATGACGCAGCGCCTCGTACACCGCCACCGCGGCAGCATTGCTGAGGTTCAGCGACCGCTCGCCGGCGGCCATGGGGATGCGCACGCAGAACTCCGGGTGCTGCACCAGTATCTCTTCCGGGATGCCGGCGCTCTCCTTGCCGAACATCAGGAAGTCGCCGTCGTGGTAATCGGCCTCAGCGATGGTCCGGGGCGCCTTGGTGGTCAGGTACCAGATGCGCGCACCGGGGTGTTTTTCGCAGAAATCTTCGTAACTGTCGTACTCGCGCACGCCGAGGCGCGGCCAGTAGTCCAGCCCCGCGCGCTTCAAATGCTTGTCATCCGTGATGAACCCGAGCGGCCGGATCAGGTGCAGCGAGGCCCCCGCGCACAGACACGTGCGCCCGATGGCCCCGGCGTTCCCCGGCTGCTCGGGTTCATGCAAAACGATCCCGATGCTCATCGTCTATCCTTCTGCCGGCAGCCTCTGCCGGCTTTTCCGTTTTTTACGGCACGATCTTCGCGGCCGGGCGGTACCCCTCCTTTTCGGCGCACTCCGCGCACAGCCCGTAAAAGACCGTTCTCATGGGGTTCAGGATGAACTGGTGATGGCTGGCCAGGTGCTCGCCGATGTCCGCCAGTTCCTCACAGTGCAGATGGATCAGCCGCCCGCACTGCTCGCACTTGCAGTGGAAGCACAGTTCGCTTTCGCGGTGTTTCTCCTCGCCCACGTATTCAAAGCAGGCCGGGCTGCTGCTGTCGATGATGTACTTGTTGACCACGCCTTCGTCCACCATGCGCTCCAGGTGCCGGTAGACCGTGGCCGTGCCGATGCTCTGCCCCTGCGAACGGAAATATTCGCAGACCTCCGCCACGGTAAAATGCCGCCCCGGATCCGCCTGCATGAATTCGATCAGCTCGCGCTGCTGTTTGGTGGAATACCGTGCCCGGACGTTCATCGTCACCCTCCTTACGCCCCATGATACTCGTATATTACCGTAGGCGTTTTCCGCTCGTCTGTCAAGTGAAGCGACGGTTTTCGTTGCCTTTGTAAGCGCTTTCCGCTATGATGAAGACAGCTCATCAAAACGCCGGCGGCCGCGGCCGCCCAAGACAAGGAGAGACATCATGAGCACATCCGAATACCTGAGCAGTCTGTTCTCACTGGAGGGTAAAGTCATCATCCTGACCGGCGCCACCGGCGGCATCGGGGAAGCCCTGGCCATGGGCCTGGGCCGTGCCGGCGCCACGGCCGTGCTCACCGGCACCCGCCAGGAGAAGCTGGACGAAGTCTGCGCCGCCATCTGCGCCGAAGACGGCAAGGCCGACGGGCGCGTGCTGAACATGCGCAACAAAGAGGAGATCCAGCCGTTCGTGGACGGCGTGATCAAAGACTACGGGCAGATCGACGTGCTGGTCAACTGCGCCGGCGTGAACCTCCGCTTAGGGCTCCTGGACTTCCCGGAGGAAGAATACGACCGCATCATGGACATCAACTTCAAGAACGTCTACTTCCTCACGCAGGCGGTCGGCCGCGAGATGATCAGGCGCCACACCGGCAACGTGATCAATATCGCCTCCTACAACACCACCGGGATGCTGGGTGGCTGCTCGGTCTACGGCGCCAGCAAGAGCGCCATCTACGCGCTCACGCGCTCCGTGGCCGTGGAGTGGGCGCAGTACGGCATCCGCTCGAACGCCATCGCGCCCGGGCACATCCTCACGCCCATGACGGCCGTCAACTGGAACACGGACCGCGCCGATTACCTGCGCCCGCGCATCGCCATGGAACGCCCCGGCAAGCCGGAAGAACTGGTGGGGTGCCTGATCTGGCTGGCATCGGATGCGTCGTCTTATACCACTGGGCAGTTGTTCAACGTGGACGGCGGATACCTGGCTGGCGGCAGTCCCTGGCATTATGATACCGAATATGATTCGAAATACTAAACCACGCAACAACCGGCCGTGCCTCGCGCACGGCCGGTTGTTTGCCGATACTGGTTTCCTGCGACACACCTGCTCCTCCCTGCGGTGGCCAACTTATTGGGGAGGGAAGCAGACGGCTGGCTCCGGAGTTCCCTACGCCGCGCCTGTAGGGCGACGTGAAGTTTTTTTGCCGGATGCCGCCCGCCCCGGAGCCGACCCGCCCTGATGTTCGCGAAGTAATGAGCCACGCACAGAAAAAGAAGAATGGCCTGGGCAAGTTTACTTGCAGCCAGGCCAATTCTGCTTTTTCTGTATGCGGCGAATGCCGCGACCTCAAAAGCGCGAGCTTTCGAGGTGGTGCGTGGCGAAGAACTGTTAGGCAAGGAGCCCGTACGAAGCGGCATGGGAACCCGGAGCCACCATTCTTTTCCTAGATCTGATGCCTCACCACCGCATACTCATCCCCGTTCCGGAAGAACGGGCACGCGCGGTATCCGCTGCTCACAAATCTTGCGTAATCGTCCTCGTCCATATCAATCGAGCAGTAATACGTCTCGTCGTCCTCATCGTACTCAAAAAACGCGCAGTTTTCGCAATCCATAAAAATGTCCCCTGTCTCCGCCCTCGCTTATGCGGCCGGCATCGCGGTTGTGCTGTATAAGCGGTATATGTGCCGGTGTGCCTTGTCGGGGCGTGCCGTGTAGAAGGGATTCGAACCCTGACCCTGCCCCCGGGCCACCATCCATGTGAGGTCTAAGGCTCCCTCAGCCTGATGCCCGCTCCGCTTTCGCTACCAACTTTTATCGGCTCCGGGTGCCGGAGCCGGTCATGACTGTTTCAATAACCCTTTCAGCTCTCCTGCAGGTCCGTCGTCCAGTTGGCCTGCTGCAGGAGGTTGTCGTTTTCGCGCAGTTTCTTGGCCATGGCATCGGCCTTCTTCTGCAGCGCCGCCACGTCCACCGTGGGCAGGATCTTGATCTCCGTGCCGCGGGCGCGCCGGGTGCTCTGGCTGGCCGCTTCGATGAGGCTGCGGTAGGAAGACAGCTGCAGCGTGAGCGCATCGCGCTCCGCCAGCCGCTCCGTGATGGTCCTGCCTTCCACCACCGCGGTGCTGTTGGTCAGGTTGATCTGCGCCATCAGTTTCCCGAGGCGCGCCGTGGCCTTGTCCAGTTCCTTTAAGAGCGCCGCCGGGTCCTCGAGGGGCTTCTCGCCCTCCTGCACCAAGGCGTTCGTGCGCAGACGGTCGGTCAGTTCCGCGATCTTCCGGTTCAGGTCGGCCCGCTCCTGCAGGGCTTCCGCTAGTTTCATGATAGTACCCCCTATCGTTCTTTCATGGGATCCTTCGACTCGCCTGACGGCTCGCTCAGGATGACCCGTTTATTCCGCATTCACCACTTCGCTGCGCACCGGCAAAATGTACGACGGCGCGACGGACAGTTCGTCCACCCCGTATTCCAGGAACGTCCGCGTCAGTTTCGGCTCTGCCGCCAGCTCGCCGCAGATGCCCACGCGGATGCCGCGCTTATGTCCGTTTTCGATGGTCTGCCGGATGAGCTGCAGCACCGCCGGATGATGGGCATCGCTCATGTCCGCCACCCAGGGATTCTGCCGGTCGATGGCCAGCGTGTACTGCGTCAGATCGTTGGTGCCGATGGAGAAGAAATCCGCTTCCCGCGCCAGCTTCCCGCTGATCACCGCGGCGGCCGGCGTCTCGATCATGATGCCCAGCGGCACGTCCTCCGCAAACGGGATGCCTTCGGCCCTCAGTTCCGCCTGCACCTGCCGGCAGTACGCCTTGCACCGCCGCACCTCGTCCACCGAGATGATCATGGGGAACATGATGGCGGCCTTGCCGTACACCGACGCGCGGTAGATGGCGCGCAGCTGCGTGCGGAAGATGTCCGGGCGGTTCAGGCAGATGCGCACGGCGCGGTACCCCAGCGCCGGGTTTTCTTCCGGGCCGAAATCAAAATACGGCACCTGCTTGTCCGCGCCCAGATCCAGCGTCCGGATGATGACGGGCTTATCGCCCATCTTCTCCAGGACCGCCCGGTAGACAGCGTACTGCTTTTCTTCCGACGGCGGGACGTTGGTCTCCAGATACAGGAACTCGCTGCGGAACAGCCCGATGCCCTCCGCGCCGTTGTCCAGCGCCGCCTCGGTGTCCAGAAGCCCGGTGACGTTGGCCACCACCTTGACTTCCCGCCCGCTTTTCGTCACCGACGGCACGTCTTTTAAGCGCAGCAGCGTCTGCCGGCGCTCTTCCTCTTTCTCGCCCGCCTTCTTCATCTTCCGCGTAAAGGCGGCGTCCGGTTCCAGCGTCAGTGTCCCGGCTTCGCCGTCGATCACGGCGTTCTTGCCGTTGTACGTCAGATCCGGCGTGATGCCGGTCACGGCCGGGATGTTGAGCGACCGCGCCAGGATGGCGGTGTGCGAGTTGGCGGAGCCGCGGCCGGTCACGATGCCCGCCAGGCGGCGGACGCTCAGCTGCGCGGCTTCCGAGGGCGTCAGTTCCTCGGCCAGCAGGATCACCGGCTCATCGGATTCGGGCAGGACGGCTTCCTTTCCGGAGAGGTTGCGCAGCACCCGCCGGGACACGTCGCGGATGTCCACCGCACGGGCACGCATCACTTCATCGTCCAGTGCCGCAAAGCGCCCGGCGATGCGCTCGCCCACCGTGTAGACGGCGTACTCCGCGTTGGCCGCATCCCCCTCGATCAGATTCCGGATCTGCCCGGCCATGCCTTCATCGGCCAGCAGCGTTTTCTGCGCCAGAAAGATCTCGGCGCCGGCCTTTCCGATCTGGCCGGCGGTCTTCCGGTACAGATCGTCCAGCTGCCCGATGGCGGCCACGCGGGCGGCTTCCACCCGGGCGATCTCCCGCGTGATGTCCTTGACCACCTGCTGCTGCGGCGCCTGTTCGGCTGAGCCGCGGATGAAGATCTTCCCCACGCCGATGCCGCGGCTGACAGCGATCCCTTTGACCTGCTGCATGGTCTTCCATCCTTTCCCGAACCGTTTTTAAGCACTATGCTCAAAGACGTCCGTCATTTGCTCTCTATTCTAATTATACATGTCCCTTGCAATTTGGCAACTTCAGTGCTTTAATACTTTCAATTGCTAACGTGTGAAAGGAGCAAGTTATGCCTACCAATATGTTTGTTGTGGTAGCGGTGATCGTTGCCTACCTGCTGGGGATGGTCTGGCTGGGTGTGAAGCTCTCCAAACAGAACGAGACCACCGGCGATTTCTACCTGGGCGGCCGCAAGCTGGGGCCTCTTGTCACCGCCATGAGCGCCGAGGCGTCGGACATGTCCTCGTGGCTGCTGATGGGCATCCCGGGTCTGGCCTACGTTTCCGGCATCTGCGACCCGGCCTGGACCTGCATCGGCCTGGCACTGGGCACGTATCTGAACTGGCTCATTGTGGCCAGGCGCCTGCGCCGGTACTCCCACCGGCTCTCGGCCATCACCCTGCCGGAGTTCTACGCCAAGCGCTACCACGACCATAAGCACGTGATCAGCCTGATCGCGGCCATCGTCATCATCGTCTTCTTCATCCCCTACACCGCTTCCGGGTTCTCCGCCTGCGGCAAGCTCTTCAACAGCCTGTTCGGGGTGAAGTACCAGACGGCCATGGTCATCTTTGCGGCGGTCATCGTCTTCTACACCACCTTTGGCGGCTTCACGGCCGCTTCCACCTCGGATCTGATCCAGAGCATCATCATGTCGCTGGGCCTGATCATCATCCTGGTGACCGGCGTGGTCATGGCCGGCGGCGTCTCCGCCGTCCTGGACAACGCGAAGACCATCCCGGGCCTGCTCTCGCTCTCGCAGACGTTCGATGCGGCCACCGGCACCGCCAAGCCCTACAGCCTGCTGACAGTCTTCTCGATGATGGCCTGGGGCCTGGGGTATTTCGGCATGCCGCACGTGCTGCTGCGCTTCATGGCCATTGAGGACGCCAACAAGCTGGCCACCTCCCGCCGCATCGCCACCGTCTGGGTGGTCATCTCCATGGGCGTGGCCATCCTGATCGGCATCGTGGGCCTGGGCGCCTCCGCAAACGGCGCTATCCCCACCCTCGAAGCCGCGGCTTCCGAGACCGTCATCGTGGAGTTCTCCTCCAGACTGGCCTCCTTCGGCATCCTGCCGGCGGCTGTGGCCGGCCTGGTGCTGGCCGGCATCCTGGCCGCCACCATGTCCACCGCAGACTCGCAGCTTTTAGCCGCCGCCTCCTCCGCCTCGGAGGACATCATCGGGCATTTCTTCGGCATCGCGCTGTCGGACAAAAAGAAACTGATCATCGCCCGGGTGACCGTGCTGGTGATCAGCCTCATCGCCATCTTCTTCGCGCGTGACCCCAACAGCTCGGTCTTCCGCGTGGTCAGCTTTGCCTGGGCCGGCTTCGGTGCGGCCTTCGGCCCCGTGACCATCCTCGCCCTTTTCTGGAAGAAGAGCAACAAGTGGGGAGCCCTGGCCGGCATGGCCGCCGGCGGCGCCATGGTCTTTGTCTGGAAGTTCCTCATCAGCCCGCTGGGCGGTGTCTTCGGCATCTACGAGCTGCTGCCGGCCTTCCTGGTGGCGCTTCTCGCGAACGTCCTCGTCAGCCTCGCCACCGGCGGCGCTTCCGCGGAGGTGCAGAAGGAATTTGACGATGCCAGCGTCCTGACAGACTGAAAACTGCCCTCCGGATACTTCTGACCGGATTGCGGTTGCGAAAAAAGAACAGGCGGATTACACTGAGATGGACAGAAAGGAGTCTCCCATGTCCGATCAGCAGATCCGCCTGCTTCTTTATTCGATTCCGATAGTCTCCATCGCGCTGTTTCTCATCAGCCGCATGCTCCTGAAAAAAGCCGAGCAGGCTCTTGTGGCCGACAAAAACGCGTACACGCCCCGACAGATGCTCGCCCGGAAGGCCTTTTTCGTCATCGCCACCCTGCTCCTGGTGCTGGTGAGTTCCGTATCCCTCTTACTGGGGTTCATGGCGGTCATAGCCGCGCTGTGAAACCACTCAGGGCAGCCCTGCAGGCTGCCCTGTCGCGGCATTCGCCGCTCGCACATTCGCCACGCCGTACAGGCCAGCCCTGCGGGCTGCCCTGTCGCGGCATTCGCCGCATACAAGTCTAACAAAAAGCACCGTCTGACAAGCAAGCTTGTCTACGGTGCTTTTGTTATCCTTGTGCGTGGCTCATTGCAGTCCGTACATGGTCTTTGCCAGCCTGGTCCCGGCTTCCGTGCGGAAGATCTTCTCCACGGTTTTGGCCATCGTTTCCGGCGCATCGCCGTGCTCGTGGATGTTCACCAGGAAATCCGCCTCCACGAGAATCTGGTAGTCGATGCCATCGATATCCGTGTACGTGTGGTGGTGCCCCACCAGGTAGCTCACGCGGTCAATGAGCGCCTCCTCAAAGCCCAGTTCCGAAAGCATCGCCCGCGCCGCTGGCGCGCCTTCCTTCTCCTGGTACGATCCGGCGCTGGTGCCGTATTTTTCTTTGGCCAGCTTGATGCCGATGTCGTGCACGTAGGCAGCCGTCTCGATAAGAAAGAGCATGTCGCTATCCACCCCTTCTTCCTCGGCGATATACTTCGCAAACGCGTGCACCTTGGTGAAATGGTGGATGCGGTGCGGGTCGCCCGCATCCCAGGCGCACATCTTTTCAAACAGACGGTTCAGCATGGCGTTCTCCTTTCTGACAGGCGTGAAACGGTCCGTTCACATTCTTTTGGCGGGGTTCACCGCCACCCGCAGGCGGCTACCCAGTTCATCAATGCCTCTTCCAGGCCTTCCTCGGCAAACCCGGCCTCTTCCACGTCAGGCGCATCGTTTCCGGCCCGGCCGGTAACGGTCAGCGTAAAACCGCCCTCCGCGCCGCCGGAAGCCGTGAGCACCAATTCTCCGTCCGTACTCGCAAACGAGAACTCTGCGCCCGGGTAAGCAAACAGATCCGGCACATCGGCCGTAAACAGGCTCTCCCCCACAGGGATGGCCATCCGTCCGCCCTCCTCCGCCGGCAGTTCTGCCGACAGCGTGAAAAGCCATTCTTCCAGGCCGGCTTTCACCTCTTCCATCACCGCTTCGGGATCCTTGGCGCCTTTCAGCACCGCGCCGGCCTGCACCCAGAAAACGCCGGGCTCCTGAAACGCGAACGCGTACAGGTTGGCGATCTCCGTCTCCTCCTCCGGCGCGTGGATCCGGCCGGTGCCGTACGTCCAGGCGATATACCCCGGCAGCACCTCCGTTTCCGCCAGTCTCGCCTCCGGATCATCCGCGGCCAGGCACTCCGCCGCGTATTCCTTCAGATACTCATTGGCGGACCGGCCTGCCGCCGGGTCCTCCTCGTCCAGATCAAAGAGCGGGGAGGCATCCGCGCCGGCAAACACCTGCCCGGTGATGGTCAGATACCCGCCGCCGGCTTCTTTTTCCAGCCGGAAGGCAAAAGCCCCCGACGTGCTGTCTTCCTCCGCGTCCGACCGGGAAAACGCTCCGACGGTAAACCCGCCCGCAAGCGCTTCTGTCACGGAGCCGCTGACCGTCACCCCGCCGGCGGAAAAATAAGTCCGCCGCCCCGGAGGGTCTTCATCCGGCGCCGCCGGTTGGGCCTGCGTGCCGGTCGCCTCCGTGGCATCCGCCCGCGTGGCATCCGTCTCCACGGGCGGCGTGCGGCGGCATGCGGCCAGGCTGATGATCATAAAGGACGCCAGCAGCAGTCCCGTTATCCGTCTCCTCATGGCCATCCTCCCTTCACTGGTTGAACTGACGCTTGTGCACGTAGGCAAAGCCGTTCTCCGACTCCGGGAAGGCCACGCAGTAATACGAGCCTTCCTCCCCGATGATGATGAACACCTCGCCCGGAACGATATCCCGGATGAAGCCCTTGCCCTTCTTCGGCCGCGAGCGCACACAGCGGTCATATTTCGGATCATACCCGACCATCATCCAGCTTCCTTCCACCAGGCTGTCATGCGCCACAAACCCGAGCACGCCGTCCGGGCGGGTGCGGATGTAGCCGGTGTCTCCGATGACATCGCCCTCGCTGATCAGCGCCCTTCCGGGGCGGAAGAACTTCAGTTCCTCCGCGTCCTTGCGGGGGTGGTCAAGCAAGTGCGTCTGATCCGTCACCACATAGATATCGTCGTCCAGGTTTTTGTACCGGGCGTAGACGGTGATGCTCCCGTTCACTTTGACGCCCAGGTTCACCAGCTGTCCGGCCACGGGATCCGTGAACCATCCCAGGAACTCATGGCCCGCGCAGTAAGCGATCGGGATCTGCTGCGGGTATCCCAGAACGAGCTCCGTATACTCCAGAGAGCAATGTCCGCGTCCCGCGTCGAAATACACACGGTCGACGTCGATCACCCCTCCCGGAGCGAGCCACCCTTCGCCGGGCAGCTCCCACCCCTGCCAGGAGGACGGGTTGGTGGCCGGATCCACCACGACGTGGCGGTTTCCTTTGTAGGTCCCCAGCACAAAGAACGGTGTGCCCCTCGCGAGGTCCGCATACTCTCCGCCCAGTTTCCTGGTCTCATACAGTCCCTTCGACCCGCCGGCATACGCTCTTGCGTATTCCGTGGTGATATAGCTCTTGTTGATCCAGACCTGCCGGCCGTCCATCACGCACAGATACCAGTTGCCGGCTTCGCCCACGATGAGCATCTCGACGCCCACCGGCACAGATGTTCTGGCGCCTCTGACGCCGGGCGGCGTCTCCTTGCAGAACGGCTGCGCCGGATAGCTGTCGCTGATATTGTCTTTCCGGTAGACGGTCACGCCGTACTTGCGGGGATATCCCGTGCCGTCCAGCCACTCCGCCTTCAGCCGGACATCCAGCCGGACCTCCGTTCCCGGATAATAGTACGTTCCGTCCGCGTCCTTCCAGCCCACGAAAACATATCCGTCCCGGACGGGGACCGGATACTGCGCGATGGTGGCATAAGCGTAGCCCGGGAGATACCGCGCCTGCATGGTATACACCGGGCAGTACCCGCCCGCTGCGTCAAACGTGACCGTAAACGACGTCTTCTGACCATCCAGACCGTCCAGCAGTTCCACCCGGACCCAGCCGGACATATCCAGCCGGGAGACATAGACATGATAGTAGCGGAACTCACCATACCCGGCTTCCACCGACACGCGCAGATCATCGATCCGGACGCGGTCACCGGGCTCGAGCAGCGCGATCCGTTTCCCCGTGCGTGTCGGTTCCTCTTTCAGTCCCCGGATGCTGTCCGGCAGGTACGCGATGCTGTCCCCGAACAGGATATCTTTTCCGGTCAGTTTCTCCGCGTACAGTTCCGTGATGTCTGCCGTGACCGGCGTCGACGCCGTGACGACCGTCCCCTGCCCGCCGGGCTTCGTGGTCCAGCGGATCAGTTCGCCGTTTTCGTCCCTGAACGGCAGCTCCGCCCGGCCGCCGGTCTCGATCGGCACGTCGGTCACGTAGTCTTCCTCACACTCGCTGTAGATCCTGACCGGTTTTCCGTCCAGGCCGTAGAAATGAACGATGTGCCATGCCGGA
>CAMJGH010000037.1 GCA_946405185.1 uncultured Lachnospiraceae bacterium | reverse complement strand
GCCTGACGGTTGAGAAAACGGCCCTGAAGTCCGTTTCCGGCGATATCCGCCTCACCGGCTTCAAGTCCGCCAGCCTGAAGGCGGACAGCGTGTCGGGCGATGTGAAGCTGGAAGACATCCTGACCGACAGCGTGCAGATCAGCGTGATGTCCGGCGACGTGGATTTCACGCGCGTGACGGGCGATGCGATGATCACGGCCATGAGCGGCGATATCGACATCACCGGGCACATCGGCAGCCTCCTGTCCGCGAAAGCCGCCTCTGGCGATGTGGAAGTGGAGAGCACGGCGTACGATGTGCGCGTGGAGACGAAAGCCGGCGATGTGGACCTGTCGCTCGATGCGGTGCGGAAGCTGGATGCCGTCACGAGGGCGGGCGATATCGACTGCCGCCTGGCGGGGCATGATTACACCGCCAGACTGACCACGTCCTTTGGCGACCTGGAGAACGGGACCGGCCTGCCGCAGGCCATGGACGGGCGCACCATGGTGGTCGGAAGCGGAGCGGGCAGCGTGACGCTTGCAAGCAACACCGGCGATGTGACGCTGACGGGCCGGTAAAAGACAGACAATAAGCCCCGGGCGGCAGCCCGGGGCTTTGCATGCGATGCTTATTTGGTGCCGAAGATGCGGTCGCCGGCATCGCCCAGGCCCGGGCAGATGTAGGCGTTTTCGTTCAGCTCGCGGTCCAGATGGCCGACGTAGATCTGGATGTCCGGATGGGCTTCCTGCAGGCGCTTCAGGCCTTCGGGAGCGGCGATGATGCACAGGAACTTGATCTTCTTTCCGCCGTGCTCCTTGATGAAGTTGACGGCGGAGACGGCGGAACCGCCGGTGGCCAGCATGGGATCGCAGACCAGGATGGTGCGCTCCTCGATGGGGTTCGGCAGCTTGCAGTAGTATTCGTGCGGCTCATGCGTGACTTCGTCACGGTAGAGGCCGATATGGCCGACTTTGGCGGACGGGACCAGCGCCAGCAGACCGCTCACCATGCCGAGACCCGCGCGCAGCACCGGAACGATGGCCAGTTTTCTGCCGGCGATCATGGGCGTCATGCACTCCTCGATGGGCGTCTTGACTCTGACGTCTTCGAGCGGGAGATCACGCAGGGCTTCGTAGCCCATCAGCATGGCGATCTCTTCGATGAGTTTGCGGAACTCGTTGGTGCCGGTGTTCTCGTCGCGCAGCTTCGAGATCTTGTGCTGGACCAGCGGGTGATCAAAAATGGTAACCTGGCTCATGGTAAGCCTCCTTTGGCCGGTTCATGGCCTCTTGAATTTCCCCGGGTGGGGGTTTTCGGGCATGAAAACATGCGGGAGAAGGGATTTGAACCCTCACGATGTCACCACCGGTGGATTTTGAGTCCACTGCGTCTGCCGTTCCGCCACTCCCGCATTGGCATGATTGTACATTATCTTTGTGGGAAAAGCAAGTAACATCGCCCCTTGAAATCGGCAGCGGGCATCGGATATGATAAACGTGCTGACCAGATTCTTTCTCAAAAATGCAAGGAGAGCGTATGATCACCGATATCCTGACGGCCATCGACGACATCATGTATTATCCCATTCTGATCATCATCATGGCGGTCGCCGACATCACCATGGGTCTGATGACCATGATCAACCTGCCGTGCTGCTTCATCCTGTTCGGGACCGCCCGCAAGGCGCTCTCGGATTATGAGAAACAGAAGAAGGCCGGCAAAGACCCGGCCTTCCGCGCAAAAGACATCGGCATGGAAGCCGATAAACTCAGTTTCTGGAAATAATATCAGCGGTGCATGCCACGGCCGCCTCGAGCGCGCGGATATCATCCGCCAGCGAAAGAGACGGCGCGCCGTCCTTCGCCTGCTCCGGCAGGTACGGCAGGTGGATGAAGCCTGCTCGCATGCCGAGGCCCTGCGCGGCCGCCAGGAAGAGCGCGGCGTACATCACGTTGTTGCAGACGTAAAGCCCCGCGGAGTTGGAGATGGCTGCCGGAATGCCCGCCGCCTGCATGGCGGCGACGATCCTGCGGATGGGGAGCGTCGCAAAGTAGGCGTTCTCACCGGCATCATAAAGCGTCTCATCGCACGGCTGCTGTCCGGCATTGTCCGGGATGCGCCCGTCCGCCAGGTTCACGGCGATGCGCTCCACGGTGACGGCCTGCCGGCCGCCCGCCAGTCCCACCGAAATGACCGCATCCGGCCGCTCGGCCCGGATGGTTTCCATCAGCTCATCGGCTGCCCGGTAAAACACCACGGGCAGCCTTTTTTTGACCACCGTGACGCCCGCGGGGACGTTGGCCACCCCCTCCACCGCCTCCCACGAAGGGTTGCGCTCATCGCCGCCAAACGGCTCAAAACCGGTCAGAAGAATCTTCATAGGGAACCTCGCTTTCTGTGGGGACAGTGTCTCACAAAATGAGAGCCAGGTCAAAGCGTATTTTTTTTCATGAAATGCCTTTACGCTCACGCTTTCGCATGGTATTCTTGAGAGCGAAAAGGTAAGGCGTTGATATGAGCAAATTTGATGAGTTGGACCGGCTGGTAGAAGAGGGGAATGGGTATCTGCAGACTGCGCAGGTGCTGAAGAGCAACATCTCCAAGCCGACACTGGCGGACTATGTCAGCAAGCGAAATATGGAGCGGGTCGCCCAAGGGGTCTATCTTGCCCGGGATGCCTGGCCGGATGAATTGTATCAGCTGTATCTGTCAAACAGGCGCATCATCTTTTCGCATGAAACCGCGCTGCTCCTGCATGGGCTTATGGAGCGGGAGCCTGCTTTCATCAGTGTGACGGTCAAGGCTGGATACAACGCGACGCATTTGCGGAAGCGCGGCGTTCACGTGTATCAGACAAAGGCGGATGTGGCGGATCTGGGCGTGGTCGATGTGAAGACGGCGTTTGGAAACATGGTCCGGGCGTATGACAGAGAGCGAACCATCTGCGATGTTATCCGGAACAAGGAGAAACTGGATATTCAGGTTTTTCAGTATGCCATGAAGGAATTCATGTCCGGCAAGGACAAACACGTGCACCGGCTGATGACCTACGCCAGGGCGCTGAACATCGAAGAGCATGTGCGCACCTATACGGAGGTTATGCTGTGATCAGAACAGCCACCCAGTTAAAAGCGAAAGTACGGAACCTGTCTGGCAGTGACAGCGGCAAGGCACAGATGCTGATCAGGAACTTTGTCATGGAGCGCTTCCTGGAACGGATCGCCCTTTCACGCTATCGAAACAACTTCATTCTGAAAGGCGGTATGCTGGTAGCGGCGATCGTCGGTCTGGATACCCGGGCAACGATGGATATCGATACCACCGTTACCGCATTGAATCTTTCGAAGGAGAGTGCGCAAAAGATCATTGAGGATATCATCGCCGTTGACGCTGATGATGGCCTGCATTTCTCGGTAAAGAGCGTATCAGACATCATGGAAGAACATGATTATCCCGGCCTGCGCTTTATGCTGGAAGCCACGCTGGGCAATATGCGCCAGGCGGTCAAGATAGACATTTCTACGGGAGATATCATCACACCGGGAGCCGTGGAATTCTCGTATCGTCTAATGTTTGAAGAGCGCGCCATCTCCTTGTGGACGTACAATGTGGAAACGCTGCTGGCGGAAAAACTGGAAACCATCATGGCAAGAGGTACCGCCAATACGCGGATGAGAGACTTTTATGATATCCATATCCTAAGCCGTCATAACGACTGTGACCGGGAAGTCCTGAAGAAAGCATTTCTTGCAACCAGTCAGAAACGGAACACATCGGACCAGATTGCTGATCTTACGGAGATACTGCAAAGTGTGAAAACGGATCCGAGCATAATGCGGATGTGGGAGAACTATAAGAAGAATGCTGACTATGCCGAAGAAGTGACATGGGAAGAGGTTATGACAAGCGTAAGCATGCTCGCTGAAGAGGTATTATAAAAAGCCCATACCAAAGGAGCGCGGTATGAAACCGGTATATCGGGAAATCTTTCGTGCTATACATGAGGGAAAGTGGATCGATATTGAATACAGGAATCAAAGCGACCGTCTTACACATTACTGGGTAGGCGTCCGTAATCTGCGCCCGGAGACCAGTGCCCTTGATGTGGAAGGCATGCATCTGCGCACTTATCAGCTTGCAGAGATGACCATCAACGTGTCCAGAATCGAGAAAGCATCGGTCCTTGAAAAGACGTATTATCCTGTGAATGACGTTTTGGTGACGGATGTAAGAGAAAACCCCGAACGTTATCGGATGATCTTCTCTTACGAAGCGGACCTTCGAATCCTTACATACTATGAGATGTGTCATCGAATGGACCGCACACCTTATATCAAAAATTTTGAATTGATCTCCCTGCTGGATCAGGACAGTCTGAAGGTACATAAAAGAGTGCCGCTGACCGATGTGCAGTTTCAGCAGATCGTCAAAGGGCTGCTCCGGGAACAAAACCGGAAAGAGAAAGGGATGGACAGACGGTTCGAAAGAGAACTGGCTATGAATGAACTTTCGGTCCATACACACCGGGGATTGTATCTGCTGGCATATCGCAAACTGAACCTTGACGTAAAGGAACATGTGCTTCGTCCCGATGATTCTGTAACGATCTGTACAGAAATGTTTGTAGATGGCAATGTAAAAGAATCAGCACGAAGATTCCTGGATGCAGACGATCATGAACTGCTGGAAGACTATGACCATAATGCCGGGAAGATCAAAGACAGAATAGCAGCGGCACTGGGCGCAAAAGACAAGGTGGATGATATGCCTTATGTGATCGGTCTTGAACGGGATGTCATGATCGATCTTCATAAAGAGTATGCTGCTATCTGTGAAGAAGTCGAAAATGGAAACGAGACGATACCGATAAAGGCTTTTTTTGGAGGCCTGCTTGATCGTGCTGCCGGCAATAAAACCTATCCCATCGTGTTAAGTGACAATAAAGCCAATCTGGATCAACTCCTGGGAATCCACAATGCCCTGCAGAACCCCATATCGTATATACAGGGACCGCCAGGAACCGGAAAGTCATTTACGATCCGCAATACGATCCTTTCTGCCTTTTTCAATGAGCGGACTGTGCTGTTTTCGTCCAACAACAACCACCCGCTGGATACCATTACGGATTCTCTGACATCCCTCCAATATCGTAATAACACCATTCCGTTTCCTGTTTTGAGGATCGGTAATCGTGAGGTCGTGGCAAGGACACTGGAGAGGATCAATCAGCTGAGAAAAGAAGTACGCGGGATCAAAGTGTTCCGCAAAACGCTGGACAGACGAAAGGGAGAGCGTGTTCAGAGAACGCGGAGACTTTCCCGCCTGCTCAAAGCTTATGAGACACGATTGGATCTGACAGAGAGGCGCCAGACGCTGGAAGAATTGATCGATTATGAGAATCAGCATGTTGTCTCGGCCACGGCGCTCGGGTTTACAGCGGATCTTCAGGGCCGTCAGCTTGCCCAGGTCAATGAAGAATTGGGAAAACTGGGGGAGATACCGGAAGCGCCGGACGGGTATCTCGATGATGACCAGGAAGAATTCCGCCAGTTTCTGTATTATACTTCGGTCAGTATGATCCAGCGGCTGGAGGAAGATCGCTTCTCGGATTTTCGCGCCATCCTTAAGGAGGATACCGATGATGCCGTTTCGGATTTTAACCGTTATATCGGGGTGCAGGAGAATCTCGATCTGTTAAAGGTCGTGTTTCCGGTGATCGTTTCTACCTGTATCTCTGCATCCAGGTTAGGAGAACCATCTGCACATTTCGACATGGTGATCATCGATGAAGCGGGACAGTGCGGTACAGCTCTGAGCCTGGTGCCGATCCTTCGAGGACAGCATCTGATGCTGGTAGGTGATCCTCAGCAGTTAAAACCCGTGGTTCTGTTGGATGCCTCTACGAACCGCCGGCTGCGCTCGCGTTATCAGGTGACGGACGAGTACGATTACCGTGACAATTCGGTATATAAAACATTTCTGGCATGTGATTCTGTCAGTGATGAAGTGCTGTTGCGCCATCACTATCGCTGCCACGACAAGATCATAGCGTTTAATAACCGGAAGTATTATCAGTCAAAGCTGCAGCTGCACGGGGATTCATCGGAAAAGCGTCCGTTGGTTTTCGCACATGTGAAGGCAGAAGTCCCGGCCGAGAAAAACACATCACCGGAGGAGGCCAGGCAGATCGCCCGTTATGCACAGGCAAACCGGGATAAGAGCCTGGCGGTGATCACACCATTCGTCAACCAGAGGCGAACGATCGAACAGGAACTGAAAGACTGCGGGGTCACGAATGTCGAATGCGGAACGGTTCATGCGTTTCAGGGAGATGAAAAAGATGTTGTGCTGTTGTCAACAGCCATAACACCGGGAACGTGGCAAGGGACATATGACTGGTTGAAGAATAACAGTGAGCTGATCAACGTGGCGGTTTCCCGAGCGAAAGAAAAGCTGATCGTTCTGGCAGATGAACAGCAGGTGGAACGGCTTCATCACGCTGAAAACAGTGATGACCTTTATGAACTGATTCAGTATGTGAAGGCAAATGGCGAGTATGTGGTGACGGCTAATCCGGCATCGTCACGGGCACTTGGTATAAAGCCGTACAGTACCGAAACAGAACAGGCATTCCTGGCTTCCCTGACGCACGCCATGGAAAACATCTGGCAGTCGCAGAGCCGCTATGTTATACATAAAGAGGTGCCGATATCGCAGGTCTTTGAAGAGAATCTGTCTGGTGCCGATCTGTTTTATACAGGGCGTTTTGACTTTGTCGTCTATCAGAAGGCAGGCCAGAAGGAAATACCTGTTCTGGCAGTTGAGCTGGACGGAAAAGAGCATCTGGAAGATCTGACTGTCCAAAAGAGGGATGCCAGGAAGGAAGAAATCTGTCGTCAGCATAACATGGAGCTGATCAGGGTTGAAAACTCTTATGCACGCCGATATCAATATATTAAAGATATCCTGATCCGGTATTTCAAAGCCTACAGAGGGTAAGGAGCCTTTATGGAATCTCGTATGTTCACCGTCATCACCACCCGCCGCAGCACGCGGCGTTTCAAAGACACCCCGGTTCCGGAGGATCTGCTGCGTCAGGTGATCGAGGCCGGGCGGTATGCGCCAAGTGGCGGCAACAATCAGACCACGCATTTTCTGGTCATCCGGGATGAGAACGTAAAAGAGAAGTTGGCCGCACAGGCCGAGGCGGCGTTTGCCAGCATGGAGATCACGCCGGATACGTACAAGTCACTGGCAGGTTCCATCCGCGCGTCCCAAAAAGGCGGGTACGTGTTCCACTACCATGCGCCGGTGCTGGTGCTGCTGGCCAACCGAAAGGACTACGGCAACAACATGGCGGACTGCTGCTGCGCGCTGGAGAACATGGCCATTATGGCCAATGCGCTGGATCTGGGGAGCTGCTACATCAACCAGATCAACTGGCTGCGGGAGGATCCGGACATGCTGTCGTATTTGCGGGAGCTTGGGCTGAAAGAGAATGAGCGCGTGTACGCGTCGCTGGCGCTGGGCTATGCGGATACGGCGGACGGTCTGCCGGTGCGTGAGGCTCTGCCGCGCAAAGGCAACGACGTGACATGGATCGGCTGAAAAAGGGAGGGTATTATGGCAGCTTTTTTTGAGGACATCACCCCGTATTACGGGCTGTGGGAGCGCAATGCCGACGGGCAGACGCTGGAGGAGTTTCTGGAATCGTACGATCCCAACCGGTTTGAGCATCCGTCGGTGACGGTGGACACGCTGGTGTTCCGTCATCCGCATGACATGAAGACGGTGGAGGAGGGGCTGGAACTGCTGCTCATCCGCCGCGGCAACCACCCGGGGCTTGGCAAGTGGGCGCTGCCGGGCGGCTTCGTGGACATGAAGGAAGACACGCAGGATGCCGCTGCGCGTGAGCTGCAGGAGGAGACCGGTCTGACGGGCCTGCCCATGGAGCAGCTGCGGGCGTGGGGCGAGTGGAAGCGTGATCCGCGCACCCGCATCGTCACGGTGGCCTATCTGGCGCTCATCGAGGAGGGCCTGGTGGCCCATGCGGGCGATGACGCCGCCGATGCCGGCTTCTTTGCGGTGCGCTTTGCGGCGGAGAAGACCGAGCGCCGGGAGGCGCGCGTCTATACGGACTGGCGCCTCACCCTGACGCGGGCGGACGGCGTGGAAGTGTCCGCGCTGGTGCGTGTGGGCGAAAACGAAAAAGCCCTGTTGCGCGAGCAGAGCTTTGAACAGCTGGAGAGCAACGGCCTGGCCGGCGACCACCCCTGCATCATCACGCAGGCGCTGCTGCACCTGCAGGAGCGGATCCGGGAGCTGGGGTGATTCACCGGTAATACGTGACGGCTTCGGAGAGCACGGTAAAGCCGGCCTGGCGGTAGAACGCACAGGCTGCGGCATTGTCCTCGCCCACCTGCAGGGTGAGCGTGCGGCGGCCATCGGCGGACATTTTTTCAGCCAGCCGTGCCAGAAAGACGCCGCCGAACCCCTGCCGGCGGCAGCCGGGGCGGATGCCGAAGTTGAAGAGATAGGCGCTGTCCTCAAACAGGAGGAGCTGGGCCATGCCGAGGGGAACTTCCCCGGAATCGGCTGCCAGGTAGTATGTGACCGCGCCGGCCTCATCCGCTTCTTCAATGGCCTCCTCCGGGTGGCGCACGTCATCGGAAAAGATCTCGGAAAACAGCCGGACGGTTTCGGAACGGTTTCCGGGAAGGATGCGGATGGACTCTGTTGCGCCGGCTTTTGCGAGGGCAGCGGTATCCGCCTGCAGGATGTACTCCGTGGGGCCTTTTTTCAGACCGAACGCGGCCGCACAGGCATCGGAAGCGGGCGTGGGCGCGGCGCTCACGCACAGCTGCAGCCGGGGATGGCCGGAGGCTTTCCGGCGGGACCGGCCGGAGGAAGAGTCTTGCAGGGCGGCTTCCGCCGTTTGCACGCAGGCGTCAAAGAGGCACCGCGCGCGGCCCTGCCGGCGCTTTTCGGGGTGGACAAACAGCGTAATGTCCGCGTGGGGCAGCACACGGCCGTCTTCATCCCGCAAAAGGAGGCAGGAGGCGAAGCCCGCCAGGGCGCCTTCCGGGCCGCCCTCGAGCAGGCAAAAGTACGCCAGGCAGTCGTCCGGCTCGTCGTACTCGGCGGAAGCGCCGGTGCCATCGGCCCGGCCGCAGGCTGCCACAAGGGACCGCGCGCGGGCAGCGTCACCCTCCGGGAGGGCATGGGCGAAAACGGTCAGCTTTCCTAAGGGAGTTTCTTCGGTTTTGATGCGTTCAAACGGTTCCATACCGTTATCATACCACGAGAGGGGCGGCCCGGGAAAGCCGCCGGCGGAGGTTTCATGAGACTGGACCGTCTGCTTTCGGAAATGAATATCGGCAGCCGCAGCGAGATCCGCGCCATGGTGAAGGCCGGCCGCATCCGCGTGAACGGCGCACCCGTCAAAGACGCCGGCATGAACGTCTCCGGTCAGGAGAGCATCGCGGCGGACGGGCGGGAGGTGGTCTATCAGACCTTCGAGTATTACCTGCTGAACAAACCGGCCGGTGTGATCACCGCCACGGAAGATAAGCGCCAGAAGACTGTGCTGGATCTGCTGACCGGCCCGCACCGCAAGGATGTGGCGCCCGTCGGACGGCTGGATAAGGACACCACGGGGCTGCTCCTGCTGACTAACGACGGCGCACTGGCGCACCGGCTGCTCTCGCCCGCCCATCACGTGGACAAGGTGTACGCGGTCACCGCGGACGGGCGTCTGACGGAGGACGATGTGCGCGCCTTCGCGCAAGGCCTGCGGGTGGATGACGAGCTGACCGCGCTGCCGGCCGAACTGGTCATCGTCTCGGTGGAAGAAGCCGAAAAAGAGAGCGGACCGGTCACGGAAGAAGCCAGACCTGCCGAAGAAGCGCCGGTCATCTCGCAGGCCCTCGTGCCCATCCAGGAAGGCAAGTTCCACCAGGTGAAGCGCATGTTTGCCGCTGTCGGCAAGCCGGTGCTGGCGCTGAAACGCCTCTCCATGGGGCCTCTTACCCTGGACCCGGACCTTCCGGAAGGCACTTACCGGCCGCTGACGCCGGAAGAGATACAGGCTCTGAAAAACTGAACATCCCGCCATCCCCTCAAAAATGTTGAAAAACGGATGAAACAGTAAAATGGTCCGTTTGGGTGATGGCGGGATTGTTCTTTTTTTAGTACAATCATGGTGTGACAGTCTGCCCTTGCTCTGCCCGGCTGTGGGAGGCCCTGCGGCCGGTGATGTCGGTGACGAAGGGGGAACCATTATGAGAAAAAGAAGACGGTGGATGGCACTGGCGGCGGTGCTGATTCTGTGCGTGACCATGGCTTTCGGAGGGGGCCATATGGCTCGTCCGGTGACCTCGCGGGCTGCGTCGCCGGGCATCCAGATGAACGCGCTGACGTTCGGCAACATGGAAGGCTACCGGATGATGATCGTGGAGCTGGTAGCCACGGAGGATTACCCGCTGGAAGCCTTCGGCGGGACTTTCACCTGGGAGTGCATGAACGGCGGGCCGGCAGATGAACTGCATCTGGCTTCGGAGGATTATTTTACGCCCAATCTGCCGTCCTGTGAGCTTCAGGGCTCGGAAGATTTTAATAACGCAGAACACTACCACTTTGCGAATGTGTATTCCACAGCCGGCCCCACTCAGATCCACGCGGGCGATGTGCTGGCGCGCTGGGCGCTGGAGACGGACAGCGGAAAGCTGAACTGCGAGATTGCCTACATTTTCCGCTACGAGGTGGAGTGGAGCGTGCAGGAAACCGTGAACTATACGCCGATCGATTCCTGGGGTACCGGAACGCAGCGGGCCATCGGCTACACCGTGGAGCATATGTGGAAGTGGGACGAGACGGTCTCACCCGGCACCACCCACGTGGGCTTCACCTGGAACGGGCCGGAGAATGACTATGAGACGGCAACGGCGCATTACGTCTGCATCTCCTGCGGCCAGCCGTACCCCCTGCCGGGCTGCATCATCAAGCGGTCGGATACCCTGCCGGAGGTGGGCAAGGCCGGCAACATCCATTTCCACACCTGGGTAGACGAGATCGTGAGCCCCGACGGGCTGTACCATGACGGATTCCTGGACGTGCCGCTGGCGGCTCTGGATCCGCCTCCGGAAACGGCTCCGCCCGAGACTGCGCCGCCGGAGACCGCGCCGACCGAACCCGGCGAGACGAAACCTACCGAGCCTGCGGAGACCAAACCGACGGAGCCTGCCGAGACCAAACCGACGGAGCCTGCCGAGACCAAGCCGACGGAGCCCGGTGAGACAAAGCCCACCGAGCCCGGTGAGACCAAGCCCACGGATCCCGGCACCACGGAGGCGGAGAGCATGACCGCTCCCGGCGAGCCGGAGGATGGCGGCGGTCCGGGCGGCGGCCTGAAAAAACTGCTGGGCCTTTCCAAAGGCGGCGGATGGGCGCTGATCAACCTCATCGCCATGATCGTGACGGTCATCTTCGGGCTGGGCATGCTGGAAACGCTCTTTGTTGGCGGCGTGAAGGTGAAGCGCCGCAAGGGCGAGAGCCGTGAGGACTTTGAGGAGCGCAAACGCGAGACCAAGCGCAGAAATCCCACGCCGTACGGGAAACTGCTGGGCGTGCTTCCGGCCGCCTTCTCGGTGTGGGTGTTTCTGGTCACCGAGGACATGCGCCAGAAGATGATGCTGCGCGACAAGTACACCATCCTGATGCTGGTGGTCCTGGCAGTGGCCATGGTGCTGGCGCTGCTGACCAAACGGCGCACCCGGAAAGAGAAAAAGCGGGAAGAAGAGAGCTGACCGGAAGGAGGATGAATATGAAAAAGGGAAGAACAAAAAGAGCAGTATTGGCAGCTATCAGTATTCTGACTTTAGTGTTCGGCCTTCTTTGGGGATTGTGGCCCAATCACTCAAGTACGTTGAGCGTGTTCGCAGAAAATGATGGGGTATATCTGCATGCGTATTCGTCCAAAAACCAGACTACGGGTGAGGATTGGATTATTGTTGAACTTGTGGCGAAGAAAGATTACATAAATCCATTAATAGGGGAATACACCTACTTGTTGAGCTGGTCGGACAATTGTCAGTGGGTGTATTCAAGCTCTCCTTGTGGGATGAATATGTCTGCTGATGGTATGAGTGGAAGTCCGACAGTTGTTCAGGTTTCAAACTGGGATGGTGATGGACATAAATCCGTTTCCGTTAAAGCCGGAACTGTGTTGGACCAGCATATTTTTACGACAAAAGCACCACAATTCAAATGCGGTGATCATTTCGAATTCTCAATCGCTGTCAGACAGGCGTGTGGTGCAGATCCGGAAATGCCTTGGTCTCAAGGATTTGATGAGCAGTTATCCTGGTCTTCAGGTACTGTACTAACTACGTCGTATGATGTGAATCACGAATGGAAATGGAATGATTCTATTTCATCCGGATCAACCTATGTTGGTTTTGATAACTGGGTGGAAAAGGGAGGTGGTTATGAATCGGCAACTGCCAATTTTATATGCAATCGATGCAAAACAAAGCAGGCTGTTGCCGGGTGCCCGGTAACTATAGCGAAAACAGATCCTAAACCAGGAGTTGCCGGTAATACTCGTTATACAACATCGATCAGCGCAGGGAACATATACGATGGTCAATATCACGAGGGCTACCGCGACGTCACCATCCCCGCCCTCCCGAACGAAACGACCATCACCGTCACCAAGGTGTGGCAGGACGGCAGCAACCAGGACGGTATCCGGCCCGGTTCGGTTACGGTGGGCGTCACCGGAGGCGGTGTGAACAAGACCACGGAGATCACCGGCAGCGGCAACGAGTGGAGCACCACCATCACGGTGCCTATCGTGGACGGCAACGGCCGGCAGATCACCTACACAGCCTATGAGGTGAACACCTCTTCCGGCTATCAGTCATCCGTTAACGGCCTCGTCATCACCAACACCCACACGCCGGAGAAGACCTCCGTGACGGTCACCAAGACGTGGGATGACAAAGACAATCAGGACGGCATCCGCCCGGGAGCGGTCACCATCCATCTGCTCGGCAACGGGGCGGAAGTGACTTCCGCTCAGCTCAACGACGCCAACGGCTGGGCTGCCTCCTTCGGCGACCTGCCGAAATACAGCGGCGGAAACCCCATCAGCTACACCGTCACGGAAGACCCGGTGCCCGGCTACACGACAGAAGTCAGCGGCTTTAACATCGTCAACCGGCATACGCCCGAGAAGACGACCGTGACTGTCACCAAGACCTGGGATGACGGCGGCAACCAGGACGGCAAGCGTCCGGAGAGCATCACGGTCCACCTGCTGGCCAACGGCTCGGAAGTGCAGACGGCGACGCTAAACGAGGCCGGCGGCTGGGCGCACACCTTCGCCGACCTGCCGAAGTTTGCGGCCGGGAAGGAGATCGCCTACACCGTCACCGAAGATGCCGTTGAGGGCTATCAGACGGAGATCAAGGGGACAGAGATCGTCAACACCTACACGCCGGAAACGACGGAGTTCACCGTGACCAAAGTCTGGGAAGACGAGGACGACGCGGACGGCCTGCGCCCGGCGAGTGTCACCATCCACCTGCTCGCGGACGGCACCGAGACGGACCAGGCCACACTGGATGAGACCGGCGGCTGGACGCATACCTTTGCGGATCTGCCGAAGTACAAAGACGGCAAGGAGATCGTCTACACCGTCACCGAAGATGAAGTGACCGGCTATGAGACCGAGATCAAGGACGGCACCGTCACCAACCGCCATACGCTGGAGACGGAGACCGAATCCGAAAGCGAGAGTGAATCCGAGACCGAGTCGAAGAAGGAAACGGAGTCCCCGAGCGAGACGGAGACACCGTCCGCTCCCGGCAGCGATCCCGGCAGCAGCGGCGGCAAGTCCGGCGGGCTCTTCCACAAAGGCGCCGCCTGGGCGCTCATCAACCTGATCGCCATGATCGGCACGGTGGTGACGGCACTCGGCATGATCGCCACGGTGTTCGCCGGCCGGAAGGGTGAGCGTGTGAAGCGGGAAGAAGAGGAGACGGACGAAGAGTATGAAGAGCGCAAACGGGAGGCGGAGAAGGATTCGCCGTCTGTGGGCCTGAAGTTCCTCGGCCTGATCCCGGCCATCTTCTCGGTGATCGTCTTCCTGCTGACGGAAGATATGCGGCAGCCCATGCGGCTGACGGATGTCTACACGATCCTGATGATCGTCGTCTTCCTGGTGGGCCTGCTGCTGGCCTTCTTCACCAGACGGAAGAACAGACGGCAGAAAAAAGAAAAGAGCCTGGAGGCCGATGAGGTGTAACGGATGACAGGCAGCAAAGCGGGAGGCACCCTGGCGGGTGCCTCCCGTTCTGTCCGGCCGGATGGCCGTTTTCAGTCCGTTCCGTCTTTCTTTTTCAGATAGTCGTCGATGACTTCCCGGATCTGTGTGCTGCTGGTACTCTGGGTGTACGGGAAGTAGATGATCTGCACGCCTTTGTCCCGAAAGAATGCCTCGTAACGCGTAAAGCGCTCGGACCCCTGGTAGTCCGAACCGACAAACAGCTTGTCGAAGTGGTAGAGTTCCCAGGCGTCGGTATCTTCCACGGGGCTGTCCACCACGCGGTCCACGTACCGGCAGGCGGCCAGGATGGCCTTGCGCTCCTCAAACGGGATAAAGGTCTTCTTGCCCTTCCAGTCACCGGAATCGTGCACGGCAACGGTCAGGTGGTCGCATTCGGCCCTGGCGCGGCGGATCAGGTTGAGGTGGCCGATGTGGAACAGATCGAACGTTCCGGAAAGAAACCCGAAGACGGGCTTCCGGCCTGCTTCCGCCTCTGCCGAAGGGATGTCCGCCGTTTCATTCGCTGCCGGCATGTCCCCGGAGGCCTCCGGCTGCCGCAGATCGTTTCCGTCGGTGTCCTCGCACCACACGGTGCGGATCTGAGGAAGCTCCACGTAGCCCCAGTTGTCGTTCTCCCAGTGAAGCCTCTCGCTGCCGTCCGGCTGCACCTCGAAGGGGAGACCCGTCACACAGTCCAGATGCTGCTGACCTCCCAGCCCGTCGTGGGAGAAGAGTGTGTAGAGCGTGTGATAGACCGCGGGGGCCAGCTGGTACGGTGAGAATGTCACCTCACAGACCAGCGACTGACCGGCGTGAACTTGATGGCAGATATCGTAGGCGATAAAGGTGGCCTGAGGCACGTCGTCGTCGGAGCGCACTTCCAGACGCAGGGAGATATCCGGCAGATCCTGAAAGACGTCCATCTCAAGACGCAGCGGAACGGTCGTGCTGCGCGGAAATGAACCGGAGGTCATGTCCGGATAACGGGCTGCCTTCAGACGGACCGGCTGACCGTTCAGCCAGGAGGGGCGTTCGGCCTCGCGCAGATCCGCGGACACAGCGGTCTTTGAAGCGCCGTCCTCCATGTATACACGGATGGCTGCTTCGGGGGTGCCGTCAAAGATGATGCGCCCCTCGTCCATCACGATGCACCGCGTACACAGCTGCCGGATAGTGGTCATGTTGTGGCTGACATAGAGGACCGTGCGGCCTTCTTTGGCTGCCGCTGTCCGCATGGCGGAAAGGCATTTTTTCTGGAAAGCCATGTCGCCGACCGCCAGCACCTCATCCATGATCATGATCTCGCTCTGCAGGTGTGCCGCTACGGAAAAAGCCAGCTTGACATACATGCCGGACGAGTACCGTTTGACAGGGGTGTCGATAAACTCGCCGATCTCGGAAAACGCGATGATGTCCGCCATCCGCGTATCGATCTCCTTGCGGCTCATGCCTAAAATGGCACCGTTCATGTAGATGTTCTCGCGGCCGGTCATATCGCCGTGAAAGCCGGTGCCTACCTCCAGCATGGAGGTGACGCGCCCGCGCAGGGCCACCTCGCCCTCCGTGGGGGCGGTGATACGGGAGAGGATCTTCAGGAGGGTACTTTTGCCGGCGCCGTTGCGCCCGATGATGCCCAGGGCTTCGCCGCGCTTTACGGTCAGGTCCACACCGTTTAAAGCCATGAACCGTTCTCCCTTCAGGCGGGCCTTATCCGTGCTGCCGATCCGGATGTTGGGGTCTTCCCTGCCGCGGGCTTTGGCCCACCAGCTCTGCAGATCCCTCTGCAGCGTGCCGGACCCGATCTGCCCCAGCCGGTATTCTTTTGTCAGGCCGGTCACCCGGATGGCTTCCCCGGGGGCCAGAACCGCCGTCTGTCCGTTATTCATGCCGATGCCTCACACCGTATCGATGAATGTCTTTTCCACGCGGGAAAACACGTGAATGCTGAAGAAAAGGACGATGGCCGTCACCGCGAGCGACAGCACCAGGCTCCACCAGACCACTGACCCCTGACCGAAGAGAAGACGGCGGAAGAGCTCCATGGGCGCCGTCACGGGATTGAGCAGCATCAGGGTGTACAGACGGGAATCCGACAGCGTGGAGAGCGGATAGACCACCGGCGTGGCATACATCAGAAGCTGCAGGCCAAAGCTGACCAGCACGGTCAGATCCCGGTAGCGGGTAGTCAGCGATGAGAAGAGGATGCCGCACCCCATGCCCAAAAGCCCCAGATGCAGCAGCAGGAGCGGCAGGACGGGGAAGAACAGCCAGGAACCGGACACTTGACCGTGCAGCGCGAACCACACCCACAGGACGGCAAGAAACCCCATTTCCAGGAGAAAGCGCAGGAACGTGCTGATCATGTTGGCGATGGGTACCGTCAGGCGGGGAAAATACACTTTGCCGAACAGGCTGGCGTTGGCCGTGAAGGTGGTGGCGTTGGCTGAAAAGGACCCTGAGAACACACTCCACAGGGCATTGCCGCCCAGATAAAAAAGAATTCCCGGCACACCGTCCGTGCCGATGCCGGCCACTGTGCCAAAGAGGAACAGATGGATCAGACTGGTGGCCAATGGCTGCAGGATCAGCCAGGCAGGGCCCAGGACGGTCTGCTTGTACCGGACCACGAACCCCCTCCTGACAAACAGCCGGATGAGATCCCGGTAGTGCCAGAGTTCAGCCGGATCGATGTGAGTAAAGGCCCGCCCGGAGCGGATCACGGTCACGGGAGCGTTATCGTTCATAATCCTCCTTCGGCCGGCGTGGCCATTCAGCGCACTGCCGTATGATTTATTATACACGCCGGCAGGGCATCTGTCATGTCCCGAAGGAAAAAACGGAGGAAGTTTGCGGATGTTGTTCAGAAAGATTGCAATACGCAGCGGACTCAGGTAAAATTATATATAGAAACTGTTGGAGGGACTGAGAAGGAGTTGTTGTATGAAGATCGCCCCTCTGGCTTCCTGCCGGGAGACAAGGACCATCGTTTTCTCGTTTGATGAGGCCTATGCCAAGTACTTTGCGGTTGTCCTGCATTCGCTGGCTTCCCATACAGCCAGAAACCGGACGTATGATCTCATCGTTCTCCATGACGGTCTTGCGGAAGAGACAAAAGGCCGTCTGCTTGCGATGCTCCCGGAGGGGTTCGTTCTCCGGTTCTTTGACGTCGCCGGCTTCGTTTCCGGTCTTTTCGGCGATCTGTCCGGGAAGCTTATTTTGTCCCGATGGAAGCCGGCGATCTTTTATGATCTTCTGGTGCCGCTCCTTATGCCGGATCATGAGCGGGTTCTCTACTGTGACACGGACATCATCTTCCGGTCGGACCCGGAGGAACTGTTCCATCTGCCTTTTTCCGGCAGCGAAGTGGCTGCCGCCTGTGACGCACTTCCCGTAGAGCAGGTCCTCTATCCGGAAGATGAGTTTCTGCGAAAGCAGGAAGATCTTATCCGGAACGGTCTGGGCCTTTCCGGGCCGGAGGAGTATGTCAACAGCGGCGTGATCCTGTTCAACATCCCCGCCATCGACAGAGAACGGTATCTGAAGGAGGTAAGGGAGGCCCTTGCGCTGCCGGTACTGCCCATGGCGGATCAGGATGTGTTCAACCGCGTGTTTGCCGGACGCATCGCGCGGATCCCACTGCGGTTCAATCTGCAGGTACAGGCTTTCCGGGATCTGCAGGAGAAAGGCGGTCGGGCGTTTTTTGAGGAGTGGGAGGAGGCGGCCAAAGCCCCCGTCATCCTGCATTATACGACGGCGCGGAAACCCTGGAGCCATCCCGGCGGTCTGATGATGGAACCCTTCTGGGAAGAGGCGGAAGAGACCCCGTTCTATGAAGAGATCCTCCACTCCAATATCGACGCTGTGCGTGCCGATGGCGCCAGGGTCTGGAAATACCGTGTGGCCAGGCTGTTATCCCGCATTCTGCCGGGAGCGTTGGGAAAGCGTTTTCAGAGAGCTGCCGTTTTCAACGGGAGGCTGGAGGCTTTGCTGCGGATCCTTTCACGGGCGGGGGTCCTTCTGCTGATGGTCCTTCTGTCCGGGTGCGGTGCCGGAAAGCCGGAACCTGCGTATCCGCCGGGACAGGTGCCGTCTCCGGAGTTTTCTCATGAGTCAGGGGTATACCGCGAGCGGGAACTGACCGTCACCCTGACGGCGCCGGAGGGGTGTACGCTCGCCTGGACGGTGAACGGCAAAGTACCGGGGCCGGCGGACGATACCGGAACCCGGACCGTGCGGCTGGTCCTGACACAGGGCTGGACAGGGTACCTGATCCGGAACCGTGAAAAGATGATGTACCCGGAGGATAAGGGAGCCTGCCTGCTGGCTGATCCGTCGCTGCCGGCAGGCCATGTGGTGACGGCGGCCGTCGTCACCCCCGGGGGAGAGATGGGAGAACCCGTGATGCGGGTCTATTTCCCGGGGCTGGATATGGACAGGCTGTTTCCCGGATGCCTCGTGGTCTCTCTCGTCACCGATCCGGTCAACCTGCTGGATCCCGAAACGGGTATCCTGACGCCTGGAAACATCTATGAGAAGTGGAAGGATACGGAAGGGGCGGCGGCAGCCATCGCGGAACAGCGGATCTGGGATTTCCGGTCCAACATCACCCAGCACGGAAAAGCATGGGAGAGGCCGGCCGTCCTGGAGATCTACGACGGAGGAGAGCGCCCCGCCGTCCGCGCCGGAGCCGGCATCAGGATCACGGGAAACGCTTCCCGCGGCGAAAACCAGAAGTCCTTCAACGTTTACTTCCGGGATTCCTACGGCAGTCCGTATCTGGAATACGAACTGTTCGAAGGCATCGAAACGTACCGGGGGCTGCGCCTGCGCTCCGGCGGCAACAATGCGGAGTGGCTGAAATTCAAGGATGCGTTTCTGCTGGATCTGGTTCGGGGGCGCCGCTTCACTCAGGTGGAGTCCCGTCCCTCCGTCCTGTTCCTGAACGGGGAATACTGGGGGGTCTACCTGCTCTCGGAGAAAGTGTCGGACCGGATGCTCGCCGATCATTACGGCGTTGACCCGGATAACGTCATTTTGTTTAAAGAAGGGGAGATGGAAGAGGGAGAAGACGGAGATTCCGTTCTTTACGACGAGCTGATGGCCTGTGCCGGAAAGGATCTGTCGGATCCGGCGGAGTGGGAGGCGTTCTGCCGGATCATGGACGTGGCGTCCATGGCGGACTACTGCGCGGCCAGGATCTGGTTCGGGGATGCGGACTGGCGCCCGGACAAGAACGACATGCTGTGGCGGACGAGGGACGGTTCCTTCAACGGCGGCCGGTGGATGTATGTTCTCTATGATGTGGAATACAGCAGCGGGATGTACGGCCAGGAGGAAACAGCCGCCCATACCGATCACATCCGGATGGCCGAAGAGCGGTATCCGCTGTTCGCCGCTGCCATGAAAAATGCAGAGTTCCGAACGGCTTTCCTTGACGCGCTGCGGGAGATCGGAACCGTTTGTTGCAGTCCGGAACGCACGGACCGGCTGCTTGCACAGTATCTGGCTGTCTGGGAACCTCTCATGGCTGACCATTACCGGCGCTTCGGCGATACCTCATTCCTGTGGGAAAACGGGCGTTGGGCGACCGCGGACTTCTTTCGCAGCCGCTCCCGTTACCTGCTGCCGATCGCGGAAACGTATGACCGGTCAGGGGAAAAGTGACCGGCGGAAGAAAAACGCGGGAAGGAGCATCATCTTCCAGAAGCGCATTTTTTTCCGGGCATGCGGCCTTCCGTCGGTGTAGGCTTTCAGGAAGCGCCTGACCGGATAGCGGATGAAAGGCCGGATGGCCTTCGGGAGAAGACTTTCGGTGATGTTCAGAAAGTGAAGGAAGGTGGCATTCCGGAAGGAGTGCATGGAGAGGTCTCCCAGAAGGGGCTTCCAGTAACGGTACAGCTGCCGGCGCAGGTCATCCTCGCAGGGGGTCCCGAGAGCGGGATAGAAGTGGTAGACACTGTCCGAAAGGCACGCGCCGGCAACGAGGGACCGAAGATGGTCCGGTTCGTCTTTCACGATCTCCCGGATGATCTCGGAAGAACGGAAGTGCACATCAAAGTGCCGGATCCGGGTGTCGCTTCCTTCCAGGGATGTGGGGCTGTTGACGTAGTGGATGACAAGACGGTCCTGAATCCTTACGAGTGTCCCGGCGGCGAAGATGACGCCGTAGTAGAACGACCGGTCCTCCGCACAGATCAGACCGTCAAAGCGGACGCCGGAGGCAAGCAGGAATTCCCGCCGGTACAGTTTGTTCCACGGGACCACGTGGCCGTCGATCAGTGAGATGGCGGTACTTTCCCCTCCGGTCCGGATGTTGAGCGGAGCGTCTTCATCCCGGCGGATGAACGAGGCTGCGGATACCATGCTGCCGGTAACGGCGTCACGGTTCTCGTAGAGGCACTCGCACACGTCGGCATGTGCCTCTTCAGCCGCCCGGAAAAGGATCCCGTAGGCGGTGGGGAGAATCTCGTCATCGGCGTCCAGAAAATGAAGATAGGTGCCGGAGGCGGCCTCTATGCCGGCATTGCGGGCGGCTCCCGCGTAGCGGTGCTCCTGGGTGAGCAGCCGGACGCGGGGGTCTTTTTCGGCATAAGCCCGGATGATCGGAACGGAACCGTCCTCTGACCCGTCGTCGACACAGAGGATCTCGAGCGGCGCGAAGGAACTGCCGGTGACGGAATCCAGACATCGCCGGAGGGTGGAGGCGGCATTGTATACGGGGATGACAACGGTGATCAGCGGCTGTGTGTCGTTCATGGAACACCTCACGGCCGGATGACGGCCCGGAAAAAGCCCTTATCAGCATGGTTCATGACCATCATACGGAAATGCGGGCCGGCTGACAAGACCTTTCCTGCGAGGGGGTCTTGTTCCGCCAAAAATACAAAGAACGATTTGACTTTCCGTGTGGAAAATGCGATAATGCCCCTATAGGTTATTCAGGGAAATCTGCGCCCATAGCCAGGCGCAGTTTTCCCATGTCACCAATCTTTACAGGAGGACAGTTCATATGGCAAGAAAAATGAAGACTATGGACGGAAACAATGCCGCGGCACATGTGTCGTACGCATATTCCGACGTAGCGGCCATCTATCCGATCACTCCTTCTTCTGTCATGGCGGAAGTGTCGGATAAGTGGGCAACAGACGGCCTGAAGAACATCTTCGGTGAGACCGTCAAGATCACCGAGATGCAGTCGGAAGCCGGTGCGGCGGGTGCCGTGCACGGTTCGCTGGCTGCGGGTGCTCTCACCACCACCTACACCGCCTCTCAGGGCCTGCTGCTGATGATCCCGAACCTTTACAAGATCGCCGGCGAGCTCCTTCCCGGTGTCTTCAACGTCTCCGCCCGTGCGCTGGCCAGCCATGCGCTGTCCATCTTCGGTGACCACCAGGACGTCATGGCCTGCCGTCAGACCGGTGCCGCCATGCTCTGTTCCGGTTCCGTCCAGGAGGTCATGGACCTGACGCCGGTCGCTCACTGCACCGCCATCAAGGGCCGTGTGCCGTTCATCAACTTCTTTGATGGTTTCCGTACCTCTCACGAGATCCAGAAGATCGAAGTCTGGGACTACGAAGACCTCAAGGATCTGGTCGACATGGATGCCGTCCAGGCGTTCCGCGACAGAGCTCTGAACCCGAACCATCCGGTCCAGAGAGGTTCCGCGCAGAACCCCGACATCTTCTTCCAGGCCCGTGAAGCCTGCAACCCTTACTACGATGCCATCCCCGAACTTGCCCAGGAGTACATGGACAAGATCAATGCCAAGATCGGCACCCACTATCAGCTGTTCAACTACTACGGTGCTCCGGATGCGGACCGCGTGATCATCGCCATGGGTTCCGTCACCCAGACCATCGAGGAGACGGTTGATTTCCTGAATGCCCGCGGCGAGAAGGTCGGCGTGGTGGAAGTCCACCTGTACCGTCCGTTCTCCGCGAAGCACCTGCTCTCCGTGATCCCGGAGACCGTCAAGATGATCTCGGTCATCGACCGCACGAAGGAGCCGGGCTCCATCGGCGAGCCGCTGTACCTGGATGTCGTCGCGGCCCTCAAGGGTTCCAAGTTCGAAGGCGTCAAGGTGGTCGGCGGCCGTTACGGTCTGGGTTCCAAGAACACGGATCCGGCTCAGATCATCGCCGTCTATGAGAACACCGACAAGGAGCGCTTCACCATCGGTATCAACGACGATGTGACCGGTCTGTCCCTGCCCATCAAGGAGACCCCCGTCACCGCGCCGGCCGGCACCACCGCCTGCAAGTTCTGGGGTCTGGGTGCTGACGGTACCGTCGGTGCCAACAAGAACTCCATCAAGATCATCGGCGACCACACGGATATGTACGCGCAGGCCTACTTCGATTATGACTCCAAGAAGTCCGGCGGCGTGACCATTTCCCACCTGCGCTTCGGCAAGACTCCGATCAAGTCCACCTACCTCATCAACAAGGCGAACTTCGTGGCCTGCCACAATCCTTCCTATGTCTGGAAGTACAACATGGTGCAGGATCTGGTCGACGGCGGCAGCTTCCTGCTGAACTGCCCCTGGTCTCAGGAAGAGCTTGACAAAGAACTTCCGGGCCAGATGAAGAAGTACATCGCGGACCACAACATCTCCCTGTACACCATCGATGGTATCGGCATTGGCAAGGAGATCGGCCTGGGCTCCCGCATCAACACCATCCTGCAGTCCGCGTTCTTCAAGATCGCTGACATCATCCCGTCTGAAGACGCCATGAAGTTCATGAAAGACGCTGCCGAGAAGACCTACGGCCGCAAGGGCGAAGAAGTTGTCCGCATGAACTGGAACGCCATCGACGCCGGTGCCACCCAGTTCCACAAGATGGAAGTGCCGGAATCCTGGAAGAACTGCGAAGCCGAGACTCTCGGCGCTCCGCTGCGTGACGGTGCTGCGGACTCCAAGGAGTTCGTCGCCAACATCCAGTCCGTGGTCAACGCTCAGGAAGGTAACACCCTGCCTGTCTCCGCGTTCACCAAGTATGTGGACGGCACCACCCCGGTCGGTACCGCTGCCTTCGAAAAGCGCGGCATCGCCGTTGACGTTCCGGTCTGGAACTTTGAGAACTGCATCCAGTGCAACTTCTGCTCGTACGTCTGCCCTCACGCCGTCATCCGCCCCATCGCCATGACGGAAGAAGAGCTGGCGGCCGCTCCGGAAGGCACCAAGGCCATCCCGATGGTCGGTGTCCCGGGCCTGAAGTTTGCCATGACCATCTCCGTCGCGGACTGCACCGGCTGCGGTTCCTGCGCGAACGTCTGCCCGGGCAAGAAGGGCGCCAAGGCTCTGACCATGCAGTCCTACGAGACCCAGCATGCCGAGCAGGTGGTCTTCGACTATGCTCAGACGCTGCCGGAGAAGCCGGAAGTGCTGGCCAAGTTCAAGGAGAGCACCGTCAAGGGTTCCCAGTTCAAGCAGCCGCTGCTTGAGTTCTCGGGCGCCTGCGCCGGCTGCGGTGAGACGCCGTATGCCAAGCTGGTCACTCAGCTGTTCGGTGACAGAATGTACATCGCCAACGCCACGGGCTGCTCCTCCATCTGGGGCAACAGCTCCCCGTCCACGCCTTACACCCGCAACAAGAAGGGGCAGGGTCCTGCCTGGGATAACTCCCTGTTCGAGGACAACGCCGAGTTCGGTTACGGCATGAAGCTGGCTCAGGACGCCGTGCGTGACGGCCTGAAGACCAAGGTGACCGCCCTGTGCGAGTCCACTCAGAAGGACTATGTGAAGGAAGCCTGCCAGAAGTGGCTGGATACCTACAACATCGGCGCCGAGAACGGTGCGGCCACGGACGCCCTGGTGGCGGCTCTGACCAAGTCCTGCGAGGAAGGCTGCGAGAAGGCTGCCGAGATTCTGAAGGGCAAGGATTTCCTGGCCAAGAAGTCTCAGTGGATCTTCGGTGGTGACGGCTGGGCCTATGACATCGGTTACGGCGGTGTGGACCACGTGCTGGCGGCCGGCAAGGACGTCAACATCCTGGTCTTCGATACCGAAGTGTACTCCAATACCGGCGGCCAGGCCTCCAAGGCCACGAACGTCGGTGCCATCGCGCAGTTCGCTGCCGCTGGCAAGGATGTCAAGAAGAAAGACCTGGCAGCCATCTCCATGAGCTATGGTTACATCTACGTGGCTCAGGTGGCCATGGGTGCCGACATGAACCAGTGCGTCAAGGCCATCGCTGAGGCCGAGGCGTATCCGGGCCCGTCCATCGTCATTGCGTATGCGCCGTGCATCAACCACGGTATCCGCAAGGGCATGGGCATCTCCCAGACCGAGGAGAAGAACGCGGTGGCTTCCGGTTACTGGAACCTGTTCCGCTTCAACCCGGCTCTGAAGGAGCAGGGCAAGAATCCGTTCACGCTGGATTCCAAGGCCCCGACCGCTTCCTACCGCGACTTCCTGAACGGCGAAGTGCGTTACACCTCCCTCGTCCGTCAGAACCCGGAGAGAGCCGAGAAGCTCTTCACCGTGGCCGAGAAGAACGCGGCCGAGAAGTACGAGCATCTGGTCCGCACCGTGGATCTGTACGCTCCGAAGGCCGATTGATCTGCCAAATGAGTCTTGCAGCCCCTCCCACAGAAATGCGGGAGGGGCTTTTTTTGCGCGAAGAGTCGAGAGAGCCCGCCGTTAC